>JACPSF010000106.1 GCA_016193385.1 Deltaproteobacteria bacterium | reverse complement strand
GAGCTAACCTTCTAAGGCCTCAAGAGTAATTCCCGGGAAGGGGATGGATAAGAAAATGGCCCTAATATTGGTTATTGACGATGAGGAGGGAATGCGAGCCCTGCTCCGGAATTTCCTGGAAAGAGAAGGACACAAGGTGCTCGAAGCCCCAGACGGCATGGCGGGAATACGCCTTTACCAGGAGAACCGACCTGATCTCGTGATCACCGATATCTTCATGCCGGAGAAAGAGGGTACGCAGACCATTCTAGAGCTCCGCAAGAACAACCCGAACGTGAAAATCATTGCCATTTCCGGAGGAGAGCTGGCTGCAAGGATCGATGTCTTGGGTACGGCGAAAATCTTCGGCGCCTTACGTGTCCTGACCAAACCTTTCCGCCTGGAGGACATGCGGCAGGCCGTTAAAGAACTTCTGGCTCAATAATCGAGCAGAAACCAACTCTCCCGTACGGCGACAGAAGGGGGGCGTCCACGTTGCCCACGACCCATCCAGCCGCCTCAATGCCCGCTGGCCTCGCGAAAGGCGGGCATGACCTCTCCGGCGAGGGCTTCCACCATCTCGTGATAGACCGTTCGGGGAGGCGTAAGCATGATCCGATTGATCCCCGCCCCCTCGAGAGCTCTTATGCGCGCGATACACTCCCCGGGGGTGCCGGCGATGGCGAATCGTTGGACCAAGTAGTCCGTTACCAAGCCTGGGTCTACACGATCCTCCATCGGTTTCATCTCATCGAAAGCCGCCATGAATTTCCTCACTCCCTCGAGTTCCTCGGGAGGAACGGTTTCCAGAGTGAAGCGAAAATTATGGTGCGCTCGGTTGGCGAGGCGGCGTCGAACAATGGCCCGGGCCTCGTCTCCGTCATCTTTCACACAGATCATCCCGGCCGCGATCAGGTCTATTTCCGAGGAAGAGCGCCCCACCTCGTGAGCCCCTTCGGCAATGCGCTCGCGCGCCCATCGGAGCACCCGGAGATCGACTCCGATTCCGAGAATCACCCCATCGGCCACCCGACCTGCGACGCGCAACCCTCTGGGTCCCTCCATCGATAGATAGACTGGGACCGGACGCAGGTTGAACCCAATCGCGACCTTGCCTGTGGGGACCGAGATCGCCTTTCCCTGAACAAGATCTCGAATCTTCTTTACACCTTCCTCGAATTTCGTGAGTGGCGTTGGTTTTCTGCCCAGACCGTACACCGGCCCATCCCCCGTTCCGAGGCCCAGTACGGCCCTCCCTTTCGAGATTTCGTTGAGAGACGCGGCGGCTCCGGCCAGCACCGTAGGGTCGCGATAAACCATATTGGTGACAGCAATTCCCAAAAGGACCCTCTCGGTTTTTACGGCGCAGGCCGCGAGGACCTGGAAAGAGTCCAGGGAATTCAACTGGCTTTCACCGAGATAAATTCCCTCAAAGCCCAGCTTTTCGGCCCGCTGAACCCGCTGGAAAATCTCTTCCATGCTTTTCACGCCACCATGGACGCTATGAAGGCTAAACCGTATGGGCATCGCTTTTGCCTCCCATCTCTTACCACACGTGTCTCACCGCCGGTAAAGCCCTTCAATGAATCCAGAGCGGTCAAGCTGCGCGAGAATCGAGTTGTCAATGAACTGCTCCGGTCTTGCTGTCTTGGCGGCTGGATGCGCGGCGAAGTTTAGCAGGGTCTGCACCGCGGCCGCCGGGACGTAAGGCGTCTTCTCCCAAGCCTTGAGGAATGTCTGATAGGTCTCCTCCACGTCCTCCGCATTGGTCATCCGAGTGTACTTGCTGATAACCTGTTTGGTCAGCTCAGGATCGGTCCTGGCCGTCTTGAGGCCCTCAAGATAACCTTGGAGGTAGCGCTGGACGTGGTCAGGGTGCTCTTTGACAAAGTCCCTGGTGGTAGCAAGAGCGGCATGGACCATGGGGATATTCCGGGCAGTGATATCGATGGATTCCTTGAAACCGGCCTGCCGCGCTTTCAGGGTTGTGGGCGCAGAGAGAATCCCGGCATCGATTATTCCCTGAGACAGAGCGGTGATAATCTCGGGCATGCCCTTCAAGTAGAGGATCCGCACGTCCTTGCCTGGAGTCATCCCCACTTCCTGAATCAGAATCCGGGCGGCAAAATCGGTTGTGGAGCCCGGCTGGGTTACGCCGAGGATCTTCCCGCGCAGATCGGACGGCTGACGAATCTCCGGTTTGCCGTACAAAGAAAAGACGATGCGGTTTAAAATTCCAGCAATAAAGACGCCCCTCGCCCCGCTCAATGCCGCGTCAATGATCCCTCCACTCGCATTAACGATCTCGAGGCTTCGACTCAGAAGCGCCTGCGTGGCGGTGCTATCAAGGACGTATTTGAGATCCACGGCCAGGCCGTATTTTGCGAAGAACCCTTTATCCTGGGCCAACCACAAAGGCGCAAAGGCCCCGCTCACGGCTGAATAGTTTGCCCTGAGCGGGATGAGTTCGGCGCCCCGTGCGGTATAAGTCAATGCGAGGCAACAAACGAGCCCAACGAAGAATGAAATAGCCGCTCTACCCCTAAGCCTTCGAGCAGACATCGAAACACCTCCTTTGGGCATGGTTTGTATTCTCCGTTGCCCTTTCTTTTCGACCTGAGGAGTGCCACATTATTTTGCCGTGGACTGTAGCCCACAGTTTCAATTCTATAACTAGATCAAAGGGTTCAGCCGTAAATGGTCCGACATTATTCGAACCCGCAGCCAGGTGTCAAGGCAAAACAAAGCCGGCGGTGACTTACTCTCGGCCTTTTTCTCCCCGGTTCACAAATAACAAAAGCCTCCTCTGAAAAACGCCCGGCTCTAAACCGCCTTGACCGACCTGGGACCCCATGTTAAGAAAGGCGGCCAGGCGAGGCTTTGGAGAAGGAGCCCCCAATGTACCGACTTTGCAACAGACACGCGATCGTTTCCGCACTAGGGATGGTGATTCTCGTTGTCACGTTTTTCATTCCCGTCGCCCATGGGGCGGAGTATCCCACGAAAACAATTCAGATTATCAATCCCTTTCCTCCCGGCGCCATCACGGACATCTCTGCACGGCTGCTAAGCGACAAACTGTCTTCTCTTTTGGGGCAAGCCGTCGTGGTCGTAAATAAGACCGGCGGGGGAGGAGCTGTGGGGATTAAAGCTGTCAAGGACGCACCCGCCGACGGCTACACGGTCCTGATCGCCCCACCACCCATCGCCCTCATCCCCCTGGTGCGGAAGGGCATCGGCTTCGCTCTCAGCGATTTTACCCCGATCAATTTCATCGGGAGCAATCCATCGATCCTGGTGGTGAAAGCGGACGCCCCCTGGCAGAGCCTGGAGCAGCTCATTGCCGATGCAAAAAAGAACCCGGGTAAGCTCACCTTTGGTAGTCCCGGCACCGGAACGAGCGGGCACTTCGGGATGGAGCTGTTTAAGATGATTTCATTCATGTCCCCATGGGAGGGGAAGCGCCCGTTGCCACGGCGATCCTGGGTGGCAATATCCACACGAGCGTCGTGACCTTGGGGACGGTCCGCGCTCATCTTCAGGCCGGAACCTTGAGAGCGCTGGCTGTGACGGCTCAAAACCGCGCCAAAGAATTTCCTGAAGTGCCTACCACCGCCGAAAAAGGTTACCCATCGATTGATGTAAGCCCCTGGTTTATACTTTTCGTGCGCGCAAACACCCCGCCGGTCATCGTCAGTAAGTTGGCCAAGGCCTTTAAAGAGGCATTACAGGACAAGGAGGTCGCGGGAAAGATCGAGAAAGCCGGGCTGTCCATAGAAAATCGCGGCCCGGAGGAGACCGCGAAATTCCTGGCCCAAGAACACAAAAAGTGGTCGGAAGTGGCCCGGGTAGCGAAGATAAGTCAATGACCCCCGCATGGGGTAAGTCAAAGGAGGGATCGGTATGGCGGCTACATATCGTGCGGACCACGTGGGCAGCCTGCTGCGGCCCGAGGAAATCCTGCGCGCTCGCGGCGACCAAAAGATCGATCGACAGCAATTGCGCGCGCTGGAAGACAGGCACATTCAGCGGGTGCTCCAGCGCCAGAAAGAGCTGGGCCTGAAGATATTCACCGACGGCGAGTTCCGGCGCCGCAACTTCATGAGCGACTTCAACGATTCGGTGGAGGGGATTAACGAGGGCGATCTCGTCCCTCGCTCCTGGCAGGCCGGCAGCGGTGGCACCCCCCAGCCCTCGAGCGTTCCCGGGATCGTTGTGAGTAAGTTGAAGCAGACCAGGCGGCTGACCCAGCATGAGGTCGCCTTCATCAAGCAGCATGGCCCCGGGGACATCAAAATCACGCTCCCCACTGCCAACCAGTTCCCCGCCATTTATTACAAGCGGGGCATCACCGACAAGGTCTATCCTACCCATTCCGCTCTGCTGTGGGACATCGTGCCCGTCATCAGGTCGGAGATTCGGGCGCTGGTAAACGAAGGGGTACGATACGTGCAGATCGACGCGCCGCGCTACAGCTACTACATCGATCCGAAGTGGCGGAACTACATCAAGAACGAGATGGGGCTAGACGTCGACCAGGCGCTCGAAGAGGCGGTTCGGGCCGACAACGCGTGTCTGGAGGGCGCCAGGCGGGCGGGCGTAATCTTGGCCATCCACCTCTGCCGGGGCAA
>JACPSF010000105.1 GCA_016193385.1 Deltaproteobacteria bacterium | reverse complement strand
GGAGCTCCGGAAAATCGGCGGCCACCTCGTCTATGTAAATGGGCTGGGTATACTTGAGCTTGGTCCCCATGCCGCCGGGAGTCCCCGCGCCAGCCGCGGCCATGCCGCTGTGGAAGAGAACCGGCAACTTTTGCTTTTGAATCTCCTCCCAGACCGGGTAGAACCGCGGGTCGTTCGGATAGAAGTGCTGTCTGGCAGGATTGAACTCGCCGATCCCGTGAAGGCCGAGCTCTTCCTTGCAGCGCCGGACCTCCTGGACCGCGAGCTTTCCCTGCCACGGATCGACGATGCCGAAGCCGAGAAAGACGTCCGGATGCTTCCGCACGGCGTCTGCGATGTGATCGTTCGGCACAGGAAGAATTCCCGTGATGGTCTCATCGGTCGTGTTCTGGATCGCGGCCATCATCTTGCGGGCGCGATATTGATCCGCCATCTCGTCGACGGAGACGGGCTTGCGCTCTCTCCCGAAATAACGAGCCATCTGCTTCGCTCGCTCGCCCCTGGCCTGCAGGGTGCGCTCGTCGCAGAGGTGAACATGCACGTCAATAGCAATGACTTCCATAGGTATTTGCCCTCCTTAACATTGTGGTTGGAACTCACACATGGGGTTGCGGCCGATTTTAGTCATGCACTCTCATCCATAGAGACACCGAGCTTCACGGGCTCTTCTTTTCCAGGGCAACCCGGAGATCGCCCTTCTGAAAGCGGATTTGGCTGCAGTCGGATCGCTTGGAGAGTTCTTCAATTAACGCGACCAAAGGCTGCGCCGCGCTCAGGTATTCTTTGGGCGGGCCGGCGGCGCGCATGGCGGCGATCTCGTCTTTGCTGAGGATCCAGCGCAGCAGCAGTTCCTCGTCGGAAATTCCCGGACCGCCGTGCTTCTGACGAATTTCCTGAACCGACGGTTCAGGCGGCTCCCACTTACCCAGCTCTTTCGCCCGCGGGCGGTTCAGGATTTTGTCCTTGACGTTCGGGTCCATCGAGGTTGCGCCTTCTTTACCCCACAGCCCGAGCGCGTATTGAATGACCTGGTCGGTAACTTCTTTATAGCGCTCGCCGACGATGACGTTGATTGCCGCCTGGCTCCCGACGTACTGCGACAAGGGAGTGACCATGATGGGATAGCCGAACTCAGCGCGAACAAGGGCGGCCTCTTCCAGGGCCTTTCCCAGACGGTCCTCCAGTCCTACGCGGCGCAGCTGGTGGCGCAGGTTCGTGATCATACCGCCAGGCACCTGGTGCAGGTACTGCGAGGTGTCGTATTCGACGGGAGCCCCGATCGGCAGCCCCGCCCGTTTGGCGACGCCGGTGAAATGCTCCATTACCGTCCTGAGCAGTTCCTCGTCGACTATCGGCGTGTGGCCCAAGGCGCGGGCGTTGCGCGCAACGTTGAAGACCGAAGGGTTGGAGGCGGAATTCGCCAGCGGCGGAACGGCCGTATTGATAACCCGGATTCCAAGTTTTATGGCCTCCACGGCGCAGAGGGGCCCAAGACCCGTCGTACAGTGGGTGTGGAGCTCGAGTGGTATGCCGTTGCTGTTTTGAAAGATCACCGGCACAAGGCTTTGGACGCGCTCGGGAGTGAGCAAACCACCCGGATCTTTGAGGCACAGCCGGCGCACCCCCAGGGCAACCGCCTCTCGGGTCTTTCGGGCGTAATACTCGTCCGTGTGCTTCGGGGAAACGGAGTAAATCAAATTGATGATCGGCTCCATGCCGACATCTCGAGCCACGTCGACCTTGCGCTTCCAGCTCTCGGGATCGTTCCACTCATCTGAGATCCGCGCTTGCCGCAGTCCGTTCGCCGCCATGCGCTCGACGAACAGGTGGTACACCGACTGCGGCGTGATGCCAAAGGTGTTGAATCTTCCGGCGATAAGACGAAGCGGAGTCTTTTTGATCCGCCGGGAGATCAGTCGAACCCTCTCCCACGGGTCCTCTTTAAGCTCGCGTACACATTTCTTCATGTGCGAGCTGGATATCATCTCGATGGCTTCGAAGCCGGCGTTATCCATCCGCTCCGCGATCGGCAGCATCATCCCGGTGGTCATGTTCTCGGCCCAAAGGCTCTGATGGCCGTCTCGCAAGGTCGTGTCGACGAAAATAATCTCGGCCATCCGTTTTCCTCTAGGCGCAGTGAGAGAACTGTTCGACCTGGGCCTCGAGCCAGCGGGTATTCACTTTTCCCGCCGTGTAATCCGGGTGATGCAGCAGAAAGCGGAGAAACGGGATGACCGTATCGACGCCGCGGACGGTGAAGTTCTCCAGGGCCAGCCGCATGCGTTCGAGCGCTTCGCTGCGATCGTCACCTCGCGTGATCAACTTGGCGAGCAGGGAATCGTAGAACGGCGGAACGACGTACCCTGGAAAACAGTGGCTGTCCACCCGGACGGACGGACCCTCGGCGGGGCGCCAGTCGACGATGGAGCCGGGACAAGGCCGGAATCCGTGGCTCGGCGACTCGGCGGTGATGCGGCACTCGATCGCGTGCCCGCTGAACCGCACCTCCGACTGGGTAAGGCTCAGCGGCCGCCCGTCGGCAATCCGAATCTGTTCTTGCACCAAGTCGGTGCCCGTGATCATTTCCGTCACCGGATGCTCGACCTGAATACGGGTGTTCACCTCGAGGAAATAAAACGCTCCCCGGTCTTGATCCACGATGAACTCAACGGTGCCGGCATTCTCGTAGTGGAGGTTGCGAGCCACGGTCGCCGCCGCCTGGCGGATCTCCTCCCTCAGGGCTTCGGATAAGCGTGGTGCCGGGGCCTCTTCGATGACTTTCTGGTAGCGCCGTTGCAGGGAGCAGTCGCGCTCGCCGACGTGAATGACGTTGCCGAAGCGGTCGCCGAGCACTTGGACCTCGATGTGCCGGGCGTTCGGGATATAGCGCTCGAAGTACAGGGTGTCATCTCCAAATGCGGCTCTCGCCTCCGCGGCCGCGGTCTCGAAGGCCTCCCGGAGCTGCTTAGGATCCGCGACTATCTTGATCCCCCGCCCGCCGCCACCCGCTGCGGCCTTGCAGAGGACGGGAAATCCAATCTCTTGGGCGATGCGGGAAGCCTCAGCGAGGTTTTTCACTTTCTTGGAGCCGGGCACCACGGGTATGCCAAATTCGCTGACCGCCGCCCGGGCCAGCAGCTTGTTGCCCATCTGCCGGATGTTTTCCGGCCGGGGCCCGATAAACGTAAGGCCGTGCCTGGCACAGGCTTCTGCCAGCTCCGGCTTTTCGGCGAGAAAGCCGTATCCAGGATGGACCGCGTTCGAAGCCGTGCCCAGGGCGGCGGCGATGATCGAGTCGATTTTGAGGTAACTATCAGCGGAGCGCGGCGGGCCGATGCAGACGGCACGGTCCGCCGTTCGCGCGGGGAGGCTTTCTCTGTCTGCCTGCGAGACGGCCGCGACCGATTCTATTCCCAAGGCTCGACAGGCTTTGATGATGCGGACGGCGATCTCACCCCGGTTGGCCACCAGAACGCGCGTGATGCTCATTCCGGCGGGTCCTCATTATCCAAGACCACCTCCGGGCGGACCAGGAAGAGCGTTTGTCCGTATTCAACAATCTGGCCGTTTTCGACGCAGATCTTGGCAATGACGCCGGGGGCCCCCGACTTAACGGCGTTGAACACTTTCATCACTTCGATGAGACCTACCGTCGCGTCCTCGTCGACGCGGGCGCCGAGTTGAACGAAGGGAGCCGCGCCTGGTTCCGGCGCGGTGTAAAAGGTTCCGACCATCGGCGCGGTGATCGCGACCGCGCCCTCCACAACACCGGTGTCTATGGGCTTTGCCTCGGCCCGGGCCGGCTTGGCCTGCGCTGCCGGCTCTTTCGTTTCCGCGGTGGACGAGATTACAGGCCGGCCAACAGGGGCCGCAGCAGCCCACGAATTGGCGGCGGTGCCCGGTATGTATCCGCTCTTGCTTACCATGAGCTTTAGATCCCCGAGTTCGAGTTGCAGGAAATCAAAGCTCGATTTTTCTATCAGATTGAGAATTTGTAGGACTTCATCCTCGGTCAATGTCGTATCTCTCCCTCCCCTTGGTTTGCCGGCCCCTCGCGGCCGCGCTCGCTGCGCTCCCCGGGGCTCCGGAGCATCAGAGCGACCGAGGGCCGGCTGCAGCTCGGATGAATTTGTTTATAGGATATCTGCCATCCCGTCAAGAAGCCGTTATGCCCGGCCGACCGTTTGTTGCGCCAAACGTCCCTTGACAACCAGGAGGGTGCAGGATATGGAAGCCCAAGACAGAAGCCAGGTACGGTCAAATCACCTGTCCATGGGAGCGATGCGGAAAAAGCGATCTTCGGCCATCGATGACGACGGCCACGTCGTCGAGGGCCGCGAATTTCCGGTCCAACAATAAAGAGTGCACAGGCGCAACATGGCCATTGAAGAACTGCCGCGCTCGCGTCCCCTCCAGGGTCCCATCAACTGGATTGCCAATCTCGCGCTTATCGGCATGCCGCTGGCCGGGATTTTCTTCTTGCTCGATCTGCCGCAGCGCCTGAACTGGCTGGTCTTTCCCGAGCAGTACGTCGGGCTTTTTCTGGCCCTGGCGCTTTTCAGCACCTTCCTTATAGTCCCGGAGGGAGCCTGGGGCCATCTTGATCGGGTTCCCTGGTACGATCTCCTGGCGGCGGTCGCCGGGCTCGTGGTCGGACTCTACATCTTTATCTATTATCCGACGCTGTCAAAGTCGCTGGGCGAGATTCACCCCGAGCGAGTCGTCCTGGGCTTCGTCACTGTGGTTTTGTTGGTTGAGGCCTGCAGGCGGCTCGTTGGTTGGCCCTTGGTGATCATCGCCCTCTTTTTTCTCTTTTATGCGCTTTTTGCGTATATCTTTCCGGGCGATTTCTACGGCAAGGGTTGGGCCATACCGCGATTGTCTACGTACCTCTATCTCGACGCCAACGGTATCTTCGGTATCGCGCTTAAAATTGGCGCGAGCATCGTGTTGGTGTTCATCCTCTTCGGGGAGACGCTTTACGCTACCGGTGGGGCAGCTTTTCTGAGTGATTTCGCCCTAGCGGTGATGGGCCGCTTCCGCGGCGGTCCGGCCAAGATAGCTATTGTCTCCTCGAGCCTTTTTGGGAATATCAGCGGCAGCGCGGTGGCCAACGTCGTCGTCGATGGCACGTTTACGATCCCGATGATGCGGAGGGCCGGATATCCGGCTCCAGTTGCCGCAGCAATCGAGGCGGTCGCTTCCACCGGCGGGCAGATCATGCCGCCGGTCATGGGAGCTGCGGCGTTTCTCATCGCGGAGTATCTGACACTCCCCTATGCGGAGGTGGCGTTGGCCGCGTTCGTGCCGGCGATCCTCTACTACGTAGCGCTTTACATCGAGGTCGACCTATTGGCGGCCCGTGACGGCATTCGGGGATTGCCTCGTGAGGAGCTGCCCCGGCTGCTTCCGGTCATGAAGAGATCGGCGGGCTTCATAGGCCCGCTCGCGGTGCTGATCCTGTACATGTTTATCTTGAACCGCAGGCCGGAGGAGGCTGCGGTCACTGCTACCGGAGCAGCCCTTGTGATCGGGTGGTTGACTCCGGGAATTAAGCTCGGACCGCGCGAGCTTCTCAATATCCTTTCCAGTACGGGACGGGGTCTGCTGGAAATTGCCGCGGTCACAGGTCTCGCCGGCGTCGTCATCGGCGTTCTCCAGCTCACGGGCCTCGGATTTACTTTAACCTTTACCCTGATTAACGTGGGCCAGAGCAGCGCGTTCTTGCTGCTTTTTCTTACTGCCATCATCAGCATCATCCTCGGCATGGGGATGCCGACGACGGCGGTCTATATCCTTTTGGCTGTCCTGGTGGCCCCAAGCCTCGCCCAGTTAGGAATCCTTCCACTCGCCGCTCATCTATTCATTTTTTATTTCGGCATGCTGAGCATGATCACGCCTCCGGTCTGCCTGGCGACTTATGCGGCCGCCTCCATCGCCAAAACTGATCCCATGCGCACCGGCTGGGAAGGTATGCGCCTGTGCGCCATAGCCTACGTCGTTCCGTTTCTGTTCGTTATGTCACCTTCACTCCTTTTGATAGGTCACTGGCATACCGTCGCCTTGTCGGTGATCACGGCTATTCTCGGAGCCATCTTGCTTGGCGTCGGCATGGTCGGCTATCTTTTCCGTGGAGTCGGGTTTATCCGCCGGTCGCTCTTCTTCGCCGCCTCCCTCGGGCTACTTCTTCCCATCGTGAGCAGCGGCAACCTCATCTACTTCAGTTGGGCCGCCAACATTGCCGGGTCGATCTTGGCGATCTTCCTGGTGGCGGGAGAGTTGCGAGCGCGGGGTCGAGCACGGACCGGCTTGGGACTACACACGCAGGAAAAGGTGGCCGCCGCATCTGCGGGAGAGCTGCCTCAGGCCGGGCAGGAAAAATCTTAAGGTGTAGAGTTCAATCCGAAAACCGGTAGAAAAAGGAGGGCATATGGGAAAGAAGTCTGTTGGATCAGTAACGATGCTGGCGGCTTGGGGCTTGGCTTGGTTGGCCTTTTTCCATGTCGGACCGGCCATAGCTGCCAGGGTGGATTGCGGCCCGGTCAGCAACACGAGCGCGGACCTCCCGCGCACCACGACGATCGGAACCAACCAGGCCGGAACGGGCGCTCATGCCATGGGCACGGCTTTGGCTGCGGTGGGCAGCAATCACACCCCGATCTCAGTGAGGGTTCAGCCCCATAGTGGACCCAACGCATGGATCTCCCTCTTGCAGAATGGGGAGCTGGAGTTCGGGATCATCAACACTATCGATTCTTACATGGCCATGACTGGAACCGGCAACTTTCCGAAGCCGAGTCCGGCTCTCCGCGTAGTTTCCGGAGGCGTCTTCCCATTTTTCACCGGGATATTCGTTCGCGATAGATCCGACATCAAGGAACTCAAAGACCTCAGGGGAAAGCGCGTTGCGTGGGATTACGGCGGTCATGCCGCCAACCAGACCTTTCTGAACGCCGCGCTGGAAATCGCCGGAGTGAAGCCCAGCGAGGTAATCCAGGTTCGGGTATCGAACATGGCCGACGGCACGCAGGGCGTTACGGAAGGGCGAGTCGATGCAACTAACACGGGAGTGGGCATCGCCATTGACGAGGAGGCCAACGCCCGTGAGCCGATTCGCTTCCTGACCGTGCCGAACACCGAGGCCGCCGCCAAAATTCTCGCCAAAGTGGGTGCGTCGGTCGCGAAAGCCCCGGCCAGCGCCGGTGTCAAAGAGGGCGCCAATATGATCGGCTATCCGCTCACGCTCTCAGGTTCCACGAAAGTGAGCGAAAGGACCGTCTATACCCTGGTCAAAGCCTGGTGGGAACATCTCGGCGAGATCCAGCCCAAGCACTCGCTGCTCAAGCGGTGGACGAAGGAGACCCAGGCAATCACCAATTTTACGGTCCCGTATCATCCGGGGGCGATCAAATTCTACAAAGAAGTGGGCGTCTGGACCGCAAAGCACGAAGCTCAAATGAAGGAGATCTGCCAGTAGAATCTCGCTTTCGAGCGGATGCCCGCCAAATAAAAACCGGCGGAGGAAAGGGGGGCAAATCATGATCCTGAAAAGCGCTCTTGTGGCGTTGGCGATTTTGGTCGGCTTTGTCTTTGTGTCCCAGCCGGCCGAGGCTGCGGCGCCTTTTTACGAAGGCAAAACTATTCGCATCATCGTCGGCGGTTCCGCCGGCGGAGGCTTTGATACCTACTCCAGGACACTGGCGCGGCATATGCCGAAGCACATTCCCGGCAGCCCCACGATCATCGTCGATAATATGCCCGGGGCCGGATTTATCATTGCAGCGAACTATCTCTACAATCAGGCCAAACCCGATGGCTTGACCATCGGGAACTGGATCGGGACACTGGTCGTAGCGCAGGTCATCGGGCGCAAGGGAATCCAGTTCGACGTGCGTAAGTTTGAATATATCGGCGCTCCGGTCAAAAACCATGATCTCTGCTTGCTCAGCAAGGAGAGCGGTGTCACCAGCGCCGAACAATGGATGACCGCAAAAACCCCGGTCAAGATGGGCGCGACTCCTCCCGGAGCCACACCCTACGACGTGGCCGCCATCATCAGGGAGGCCACCGGTCTGCCGATCCAGATCGTTGCCGGCTACAAGGGAACAACCGAGATCCGCATGGCAGCGGAGAGCGGTGAAGTCCACGGTCTTTGCGGGCTCTCGTGGGCATCGGCGAAATTGACCTGGAAAAAGCAACTCGACTCGGGCTCATTCCATATCGTCCTTCAAAGCGCTCCGAAGCCCCATCCCGATCTTCCTAAAGTAGCGCTCACGATAAGCCTCGCAAAAACGGAGGAGGGGCGTAACCTGATTCAAGCAGGAATCCATGACACCAGTGCCATAACCTATCTTTATGCGTTACCCCCAGGCACACCCAAGGATCGCATGCAGCTTCTACGGCGAGCCTTTCAGGAGACGTTGAAGGACCCGGAGTTTCTGGAGGAGGCCAAGAAGGCGAGCCTGGAGCTCGATCCGGTTTCCGGCGAGGAAATTGAAAAGATCGT
>JACPSF010000123.1 GCA_016193385.1 Deltaproteobacteria bacterium | reverse complement strand
GCCCGTTAGCGTGGGAAGCCCCGGCTGGATATCGTTGATCGATGCCCGGTTTACGCTTAGGACGGCGTCCGCCAGGATGCCGAACTCCATTCTGTCATTGCGAAGGATAAGGACCTTATTGAGGTCGGTCAGCCCCTTTTCGGGAAGGTCAAAGAACTTCTTAATGTCGATCACCGAGAGGATTTGTCCCCGCACGTTGATGATGCCGAGCACAAAAGAAGGCGTGCACGGCACTGGCGTGAGTTCTTTCAGCGGATAGATCTCACGCACATAGGAAGACTCAACGCCATACTTTTCGGAAGCCAGGAAAAACTCGACAATCTCCATGGATTGTTCGAGGGTTTTCTCCTCCCTTGCCTCCCGCGCGAGCTCTTTCGCCCTTGCCTTGAGTATCTTTTTCTCTTCTTCTCTATCCCTCACGTTAAGCCCCGGTTATTAGCCTTCAGCCGTCGGTTTTAACCGTTGGCATCGGCGTTTTTGCTTCCATCTGAGCGCTCAGGATTACTTGTCGCGCGCAGGATCTCCATTAATCTCCCGGCGGTTATCCCCTCAGATTCTGGCAGGATCTCCTCCTGGGCATAGGCGTTTAGCAGGATACGAGTATTTTCAAAATGTTTGCTTGCCTCTTGAGACTTCCCTTGTTGCCGGGCGATGTTTGCCAACGTGAAATGAGCCAGCACCAGATTTTGATCGAGATAGAGCGCCCGCTGGAGGGCACGGACCGCTTCTTGGGTGGAGCCTAGTTCCTGAAGGATGGTGGCATGGAGAACGTGGTAGGCAGGGTTCAACTTGTCAGCAGCCAGGGCTTTTTCGCACCAGTGGGGGGCTTCCGTGAGGTTGCCTTGGTTGGCATGAACGCGCGCTAGAAGAGCCATCGCTTTGGCATTTTCTGGGTCCCCTGCCAGTAGTACTGAGAGCATTTGGGCTGCTTCCTGGTAGCGGCCCTGGTCGTAGAATTCCAAGGCCTCAGTGTAGGGAGCGCGCTCCGCCTCGGCCATGTTTTGCTCCGGGGCGTCTGGCGCCATGGATTCCGGCGGCGGTTCGGTGATAGGAGGGTCGAGCTCAGCCAGGGGGACGAATGAAAAGTAGGGAGTCGGCTGCGCGGACGGTTTCGTGTCGGCTTCCACGCCGTAGGTCACAACTGAGGAGGTTTTATGGCTGTCCTTTTTATAGAAGATCGCGGCTGGGAAATTGACCGTTACGAACTCCGAATAGAGAATGTGGGAGGTCTCGCTGGGACTGACGATCAGCCAGCCGTTGTCCAACAGCGAGCGGTGGAATTTTCGAATCACCTGTTTCGTTCGCCCCGAGGCGAAATACATAAGCACGTTACGGCAGAAGATCACATCCATCGCATTGGTGTTGTTCAAAAGCGACGGATAGGCATCTTCTGCTAGGTTGAGATAGCAGAACGTGACCATCCTTTTGATTTCGGAAAGGATCTCGAAATAGCCGTTGCGCGTTTTTGTGAAGTATTTCTCCTTAATCTCTGGTGGCACCCCGCGAAATGACCATTCGCTATAGACTCTAAGTCGGGAAGGAGCTGGTTGAAGAGAATGGCAATGGAGTACGGCTCCTCGCCCGTGCAGCAGCCGGCGCTCCAGATCCTCAGGCGGTTATCAATGCCGCGCCGTTCTCGAATCAATTCCGGCAAAACACGGTCCTTGAGAACCTGGAAGCTTTGCCGCTCTCGGAAAAAATAAGTCTCTCCGACCGTAAGGTAGCTGGCCAGCGTCTCGATCTGGCTCTGTGTCACCGGCGATGAGACGAGCCATCGAACGCAGGGTTCCGGGTCGTCAAATTTGAACTCGCGTGCGACGGAACGAATGCCCCGCTCAAGGTCGGGCCAGCGCTCTCGCGGAAAGTGGAAGCCCATCCGCTCAGCGACAAATTCGCTGAGCTGGAAAAGAAGGTTTTCCGATAGGTGATCAGCCATTGGCGTTCAGGGAAGTGTCTAGAGTCCTCTCTTCGTCAAGAGAGAGGAATTGATCCAGGTCATAGATGAGCACCAAACCATCTTCGAGTTTAACGACGCCCTCTATGTACTCCGTCCCGGGGACGATCTGTTTGGGAGAAACGAAGTCCTTTTCTGAAACCTGCATGACACCGCTCACAGCATCGACGACAAGCGCTACTGCTCGCCGGGACGTCCGCGCTATGACTATCTGATCGCCGAGCTTTAATTCTCCTTCCGGTAAACGGAACCGCTTGCGCATGTTGACCACAGGAACAATCCGTCCTTGGACGTTGATTACCCCGAGGACGATTTCCGGAGCTTTGGGAAGAGGAGTGACTTCGACCGCCCTCACAACTCTTTCCACAACAGGGAGATACAGCGCATACCTTTGCCCATCCAAGGTAAATACGACGAGGTGCTCTAGTGCGCTCATGAAGCCTCCCTCGCTTGCCCCTCCGCGTCACGAATGGTTAGGCTAATGACGTTCGTGGCAGGTTGGGCGTTCTTGGTCTGTCTTAGGAACTCAGGGTTGTTGGGGAAGCGAATCATAAGTAAAAAAGCCCGGCGGGGTGTCCAGTCGGGCTCTTGATCCATATACCAAAGTCGTAGGCTCTCGGTTGAGTCCGGCGGGCTAGCTTGCCAGCCTGTTAGAAACCGCTGATATTATACCGCCTGGGGGCTCAAGTTCGTAGGCTGAAGAACCCTGAATTCTCTATCGGGGAAATTCCTATAGCCTTTTTAGGTTTTGCCTTCGCCTTCCGCCCAGTGGACCGCGTAGCGAACCAGTGCAGTGGCATCTTTCAGCTTGAGCTTCTCCTTGATGTGCTCGCGATAGGTTTCGACCGTCTTGATGCTCAAGTGCAGCAGCTCGGCAATCTCGCGGGTCCCGTGTCCCTGGCCGATCAGTTGAAAGACTTCGAGTTCACGGTCACTCAAACGGTTTATGGGAGAGAGGTTTTTCGCCGGGGATGTGCCGGTAACGCGGGAAAGGATTTTTGAGGTTACTTTTTCATTTAGATAGATCTCCCCATCCAGGACCCGGCGAATAGCGGTTATGAGCTTTTCGGTAGCCTCCTGCTTGGTGATATACC
This sequence comes from Deltaproteobacteria bacterium, assembly GCA_016193385.1. The sequence continues at coordinate 3,429 of JACPSF010000123.1, read as the reverse complement.
CGCGAGCGCCCGCGCGCAGCACTCGCTCCGCGTAGAGCGATTCATCGTGCATGGAGAGGACCAGGATGGGCAATTTAGGGAACCGCTGTTGGAGGCTTTTGATGAGGTCCAGACCGCTGCCGCTCTTAAGGGAGATATCGACAATGGCCAGATTGGGCTTCAGCGTCTCAATCGCCTTCAAGGCGCCTAAGCTGTCGCTGGCCTCGCCCCATACGATCAGATCCTGCTGCTGGTTGATGAGCTGCGTGAGTCCCTCGATTACGATCGGGTGATCATCGACGAGTAAAATGCCAGCCCGCCGATTTTCAACCTCGTTTTGTAATGGTGTTGTCACGGTCTCCCTCCGTCCAAGGCTCAGGGAATGCAAAGGAACACAGGACCACGGTTCCGCGGCTCTTTGCGCGGCGGCGGATCTCCAGGGACCCCTGGATCATCTCCGCACGGTGCCGCATAATCCGCAGCCCTAAGCCGCCGTTGTCATCCGCCATTTCTGGAAAGCCGGTTCCATTATCGGTCACGGATAGAATGGCTGTGCTGGTCTGGCTGGAGAGCTGTACGGAGATCTGCTTGGCCTTTCCGTGTTTGATCGCGTTGTCCACCGCCTCTTGAGCAATGCGGTAGAGGTGGGTTGCCACAGTATTGTCCCGTACGAGGACCGGTTGATCGCAGCGGAACATGCAAGAGACGCCGAATAGAGTGCTTACACTGGCTGTCAATTCCTCCAGCGCTGACATCAGGCCATTGCCTCCCACCGGCACGGGAGAGAGCCCCCGTGCCAGACTGCGTGTGTGACTAACGGCTTGGGTGACGAGGTGGGCGATCTTGTCTGCATCGGCCGATTCGGGAATGGATGTCCGGCCTAATTTTTCTTTCAGACCTTTGGCCAGGAAGGCGATGCCCGTTAGCTCTTGCCCCAAGCCATCGTGGAGATCCCGTTCGATGCGCTCTTTCTCCCTTTCGCTTATCTCGGCGATTTCTTTTTCCAGACGCTTCCGCTCGGTAATATCGGTCAGGACGCCCATGGAGCCCAGGATGCTGCCGCCCGCGTCCCGTATGGGTCCTGTGGAAATGCTGACATCAACCAGCGAACCATCCTTTCTTTGTCGGTGAGTTTCGAGCTCAGTGACATGACGGCCCTGCAGCACGGCCGCATATGACTTTCTGAATTCCTCCTGTTTGTCTTCAGGGATGATCGGCAAAGGAAGTCCAAGAATCTCCTCCTCTTTCCAGCCGAATATCCGTTCCGCGGCCGGATTCCACAGCTTGACCTTTCCGTCGGTGTCCAGGATGTTAATGCCGACCGGGGAGGCATGAACGAGCGCCTGGAGAGTCTGCGTCGTCCTACTCAATTCCTCCTCGGCCCGCTTGCGTTTGGTCACGTCGTTGACGGAAAAAACCAATAGCTCGACCTCACCTGCGTCGTCGAGAATAGGCACCAGGGACCAGTCCCAGTAGGTCACGCCCCATTCAGGATGGTCGGGGAAGACAAAAGATCTGGCGAGGGTCTGAAACGGCTTTTTGGTCTTAACGACTTCTTCGAACATACCCTTTGCATCCAAAGGGTAAAATTCGAAATAGTTGTGCCCCGGGAACTCCGAGACATTTTGCCGGCATGCGCGCGCGTACGCTTCATTGACGCGGATAAAGTTGAACTCTCTATCCAGGAATACCACCGGAGTTAACGCATATTTGAAGAACAGGTCTAACATGCGCGACTTCTCCCGCGCTGTCTTGTACGCGTGCTCCGCCTCGGCCTGACGCGCCTCCAGGGACGCCGCCATTTCGTTAATGGATGTAGCGAGCTGTCCTAGTTCTCCCTCTCCGTTTCCGGCGTCGACTCGCGCACTCAGGTTGCCGGTCGCAAGAAGCTTCGTCGCATTGAGAAGAGCCCGCACCGGTCGGATGATCAGAAGGTGGCTCCCCCACCACGCTAGGACCATCAGCAGAAAGCAGGCGAAACCCAAAACGGTCAGGTAACGCCAGAGCATTTGATTGGCGCTGGCATATGCGACTTGTTGCGGAATGCCGATGGTTAAGTACAATCCGTCCTGTTCGCCGTGCAGAGGCGCAAACGCAAACAAGCGGCGGCCGCCATCGGCGTCAGGGCCTTCTACGGTGCCGGCACCCCGGCGTGCACGAACCGTCTGGAGAAGAACCCTTTCCGGTAGCGTCTTTCCTATCCATTTGTCGGGGTTGGGGTGACGGGCCAACACCAGACCATTCCGATCCATGATGCTGAACGACGAACCCTGAGGCAACCGGGCTTTTGCTGCGACTTGGTTGAACCAGCCAAGATCCAGGGCGGTGGCGAGGATGCTCATCACTCTGCCTTTCTTATCGAGGACCGGGTAGGCTAGGACCAAGACAGGTTTGCGGCTGATACGACCGAACTGATAGTCGCCGACCGAGAAGCCACGAGACCGTATTGCCTCCTGGAACCATCTGCGGTCGACAGGACTCACTTTTTCCGTGATCGGAAGAGCGCTGCAATATTGGGTTCCGTCTGGTTTGATGACCCCCAGGTTGGCGTAGAGCGGATACTGTTTGAGCAGGTTGGCCAGAAACGCGCTGCATTTTGCAGGGTCACCGCTACGTATTTCGTGGAGCCAGGCTAGGCCTGAGAGAAAGTGCCGTGTGGTCTCAAGCAATAGTTTCTCTTCCTGGGAGGCAAAACGTACGAGGTAGAGAGCGTTTTCCGTCGCCTCGTTCTTTGCCATTTGTCTCTGCTCGTGAAAACTGTAAAGGATGAGCCCGACCACCGGGATGGCGGTGAGGAGAACGAGCAGCATGGAGCGAACCCGAAGGCTCGAGAAAGAAAAGCGCGGCTTGAACGAAGCGCTCATATTGGCAAAAGCCCTTGCTAACCTAAAGGATCAGTCCAGCGCGTAAATCGAGCAGTGGTGATTAAACGGACCTTTTCTATAATTTACTAAAATCCTTGCTTTTTTTCAACAAATATTTAAAAGAGCCATAAGCGGTTTAAATCCCTCCATTAGCAGGCTCGCTCTCCACGTTAAGCTTCCCGCCGAGCATTTCGGCAAATCTCTCAGTCAGGCAACGGCCAGAAGGCAGAAGAAAAGCAAAGGAGCAAGGGAGAACCGAGGAATCGGCGCAACGGATCAGTGCGGCTGGCACGGGATCGACACCGTGAACGTCGAGCCCTTGCCGAGGCGCTCCCCTCTCAAGGCGGCTTCGTGTAACATTTGCAAAGACGTTTGTATTAGTTGACACGGTCAGACCGGGTGTCTATACTAATGCTCGTTAAACTGTACAGCAGGGGAGGCCGGATGGAGCGCTACCTTAATGTAACCGAGGCACGCAAGGAGCTGCTGGACCTGGTGGAGCAGCTAAAAAAAGGTGATCGTGTGGTCCTCACCAAACACGGACAACCCAAGGCCGTTCTGGTGAATTTTGAGCGTTATGCTCTTT
>JACPSF010000361.1 GCA_016193385.1 Deltaproteobacteria bacterium | reverse complement strand
TTTGCCGTGGGCTTCGTGGTTTCGTTTCTGGTCGCGCTCCTGGCCATAGCGACGTTCCTGCGCATTCTTAGCCGCTGGAGCCTGGCGCCGTTTGCCTGGTACCGGATCGTGGCGGCGCCGGTCTTCTATCTCCTGACGCCGGGTCACGGCCTCTAACAGGCTGCTGAAAAAGGCCCATCTACTTCGTTGCGCTCGACCGCCTGGCTCCGACGTACTGCTCAAGTACGCCTCCGCTCGTCGGTTCCTCGCACGCCTCGTATCTGGGACCTTTTTGACCAGCCTGCACACAGAGTTATTCAACACTCTGCTAAGCTAAAGGGCAGGGGTCCCCTTTTTGCTTTTGAGCCAGTGAAAGAGGGGCGCCCGGTAAAGGTAGGCCAGTAAGATGATGATGGCGGAAATCGCCGCGAAGATGACGGCGGTGACGTATTCTTGACTCCTCAGGCTGGCCCCTTGGATCGTCAAAAAGTAGGTGCCGGGCATCCGGCCAATGGTCGAGACAACGACAAAGGTGTTGAGGTTCATCCGGCTCAACCCGAGGAGATAGCACAGATAGTCTTTCGGGAAGCCGGGGAGAACGAACAACAGGAAGCAGACCATGGTCCCCGTGTTGGTAGTGACGAAATCGAATTTGTTGAGGACCTCTTTGCGCACGAATCTCTCTACGAAGGGTCTGCCAAAGATGTGGGCGACCTCGAAGGCGATCCACGAGCCCAACGTCAGCCCCAGGGTCGAGAGGACGAAGCCGAAGATCCTGCCGTAGACATACCCGCCGACGACTCCGGCGATTTCTCCGGGAATCGGGGAGGCGACCACCTGGAATGCCTGCAGCAGGACAAAGACGGCCGACGAATAGGGGCCGAGAGAGGTGAGAAAACGGGCGATTCGAGCCTTTCTCGAAGGCGACTCCTCAAGGCCGTCCCACAGCGGCTCGAGCACGGCCAGAGGTTGCGGGCCATAGCGGCTGAAGAGAAAAATTAACGCCACCAGGATCAGAAGGATCGCTCCTCTGACGGCCAATCTCTGTCGGGTTTTTACCATTTTAACTTCGTCTTCCGGCAAGCGGCTCTGACCAACGGACTCCCGCTCGATACCGCCTAGTGTAGAACAAGTCTGGAAATTGCACCAGGGAAGGAGCGGCTTTTTTGATTTTTCCCGTTCGGGCGGATAAGCTATCCAGCACGTGGATGTCTTAGCGCATGGCCTTTGGGGTGGGGCCGCTTTTTATCGCAGGGGCACAAGAACGTATGCTGCCGCCTTTCTTCTCGGTATGGGCCCCGACCTTCTCTCTTTCGGCCTCTACCATGCGACGCACCCGAACTGGCTCAAGCTCAGGTTGGCCGGGGAGATTTCCGGCCCGCCGCCTCTGTCGACGCTGCCGGAATTTCTCTTTCATGCCTACAATCTGACGCACAGTCTGGCGGTGTGGGGGGCGCTGTTTGGGTTGATTTGGCTATCGCGCAGAGCGCCCCCATGGGTCTTTCTAGCGTGGGGGTTGCATATTCTCTGTGATATCCCGACGCATGACTCCAGGTACTTTCCGACGCCCTATCTCTGGCCGTTTCCCACGCTCGTCGTCGAGGGGATTTCCTGGGCGGCGCCGTGGTTTATGCTCACCAACTATGCGGCTCTACTGGTGGTCTACGGCGCGCTGCTTCTCCGCGCTGGGACTAAGAGCAGCGCGCGCCTGGAGCGTGGCATGGGAAAGGGAGACCTGTAGAAAAAACTGGTCGGGCAGTGAAGAGAAACCTGCCCGACCGGATTGGCCAAAGCTAAAACAGCTTGAGGGCTTACGGGAATTTCTACTTCGTTTTCTCTTCTTTCGCCTTTTCCCCTTTTGCCTTCTCAGCCTTCTTCTTGGCTGGGGCCTTCTTGGCGGCCTTCTTATCCTCTTTCTTGGCCTCCTCTTTCATCGGAGCTGCTGGAGCACATGGCTGCGCAGCCTTTTCCGTCTTCTTCTTTTCCGCCTTCTTCTTTTCCGTCTTCTTCTTCTCCTCCGCCTTCTTTTCTTCAGCAGCACCGAGCGCCGAAGAGATCATCGGAGGAACGGCCAAAGCGGTTCCGATCACCAGAGCCACTAACCCCAGAAACCATTTGCTTCTCATAACTACCCTCCTTTCTCTTACCCCTGTCGCAGTTTAATTTGCCCCTTCTTCTTAAAGCGCCAAGCGGGGAAATTGGCTGAAGACGGAGCATTTTTTATTGTTGCCACTTTTAGTAAAAGCCCCTGCGCTTGTCAAGCCCTAAAGGCAGGGGTTTCAACAGAGTCTTTAGCTGGGCTGGGCCTTGGACCGCGCCAGGGCCAGAAGATCGGGTAGGGGCATTTCGGAGACCAGGATGCAGATCAGCTCGCCTTCGCGGTGCATCACCCCGTTCACTCCCTGGTGAGAGAAGGTGTAGAAGTTGATTTTCTTCTCCGGGTCGGCAAAGAGCGCGGCCCCCTTTGGGACATCTCTTTCCGTGCCCAGGAATGTGTAGCAGGTGAGAGACGGGGCAGTGCCTTCGTAGAGGGCCACGATGATCTTCCGGCCGGCTACTTCCTGCACGGTTCCTCCGACCGGCCGAAGACCCATCAACGACAGATCGTATCCCATCGGGCCGAACCGGCCATCCACAGACCGAGCCAGTTGTATTTTGAGCTTTTCCGGGCTTTCTTCCCTTATGTAAGACAGGCTCCCCGCGACCATTCTTTCGTGGCTCTTCAATGCCGACAGAGCGATAGGCGACGGCTCAGACCGCATCAGGTAGACCACAGGGAGCAGCAGGAGCAACAACAGCGCGAAAGCCAAGGCCGGTCGGAAAGGCAGTTGGGATAGCCAGCCCGGTCCCTGTGGCTCGTTGAGAGTCTCTCCCTTGCCAGGGCGGCCCAGGCCCGAGAGGATTTTTTCCCTGAGATCGCCGGGTGAGGAAACGGCGCCGCCAGCCGTGCGCACGGCCGTCTTTAGGGCGCGCTCCTGGCGGTGGGCAAACTGGCACTTCACGCACTCCCGGAGATGGCTTTCTATCGAGGCCAGCTCCGAAGCGGACAGTTCGTCATCGACCAGAGCCGTGATCAGCCCGCGGGCTTCTTCGCACTTCATCTTTCCCCTCTCCCCTTCTCGGGGGTGCCAACGTATCCCT
>JACPSF010000360.1 GCA_016193385.1 Deltaproteobacteria bacterium | reverse complement strand
ATGGCAGCGGCTTCCTGAGCGCCAAGCGGGTTAATGTCAAGTCGGGACTTTTTAGCGTCCGCAAGAAAATCGGGATCTTTCATCGTGGCCGAAAAAGCCTGCCGTAAGATCTCCGCGCGTTCCTTCGGTGTTCCAGGCGGTGCCGTATAAATCATGGTCACCGCGCTGACGTGCTGGAGTGCGACTTCTATCAGTTGCCGTGCCTCGTTCGTCTTGGTGATGTCGGTAGCCAGCGGAACGTTAGGCAGGTCCGGGTGGGGTTTAGAAAGCACCTGAAGAACCACGGTCATCTTCGGCAACAGCTTCTGCCAAGTGGGTTTAGCAATTTCCCATGGGAGTCCGCACATCCCATCCACTTCCCCGGCCTCGATAGCTAGGCGGGCCTCCGAACCTCCCTTGTAACCGTCCACCAACTGGATGGGTAAGCCCAGAGCTGCAGAAAGGATTCTTGGAGCATCGCTCGCAGGTGCGCCTGGTCCTATCCCCGCTAGCTTGATCGGCTGCTTAGAGGCTAGCCACGCATCGATGGTTGTAATGCCCGTTGTTTTGTTGACCACGCAGACAAGACTATATGGTACGGGGACGCCTATCACCTCGAACTTGGTCGGATCGAACTGCACTCCCCCCACGCCGAGATACTGCTGAAGCGCCAATCCCCCCTGCCAATTGCCAATGGTTAGACCGTCCGGTTTGGCTTGGTGGTAAACATAGCTTACTCCAACAAAACCTCCTGCACCAGGTTTGTTTTCTACGGTGGTGGTTGGATTCCCAGGAATATACTTTCCCATGTGTCGCGCGATTGTCCGTGTGTAGGTATCCCAACCGCCACCCGCCGAGGAGGCCACCACGAAGCGAACACTTTTTCCTTCATAAAAACCCTCTGCCGCGAAAGCGTCTGGAAAGTTTTGTAGAAAAACTTGGCTAAAAAGACCAACAATAATAAGGATCCAGCATGTTTTTACCATTAGTCTCCCCTGTCGGTTCAAAAATGTATGACTATCGATTGCAGAGATCCATCCACCAGTGCGCAATTTGAGAACACGTCGCTGGCCAGACTCCCGGGCGACTTAAAGCCTTCTCGAGAAAGGCCTCAAGCATTGCCAACTGGGCAGCCCTCGCAATTAAGAAAGGATGACAGGATAGCGTCATCAACTTGGGCACTACAGCGGATTCTTCGTACAGCACGTCAAATTCATCGGTCCAAATCTCAAATAGCTCTCTGGCTGAACCTCTCGGACTGGGGAGGTACAAGAAATGCTTGTCATAAGTCGACATGCAGGCTGGCACTTCCACGATCTTGTGCCCGCCCACTTCAAGGATATACGGTAGGTCGTGATTGAGCAGGTCACTGTCCCACAGGAAGCCGTGCTCCCCCAGTAGCCGAAGGGTATTTTTGCTCACTTTAAAGTCAGGACATCGCCATCCCACCGGTCGCTTGCCGACTGCCTTATCGATAGCAGCAATGGACCGACCGATGACCTGAGTTTCCTCCTCTGCGGAAAGCCCCCAGATATTCTCGTAACGGTAGGTAAAGCCAGCTATGTCATGCCCTCTCTCACTAATCTCTCTGATGGTTTCGGGATACTTCTCGGCAGTCGTGCCACACACAAAGAATGTGGCTTTGACGCGCTTGCGAGCCAGCATGTCCAGCAGGTTCCCCACTCCCCTCCGAGCCCCATATTGATGAGTCGTCATGTACAGATAGTTAGGGGTCCCTGCCGCGGTGACCGGTGCAGCTTCACCGGACTCAAAATTAAAAGTCAGGCAAAGCGCAAGCCTTTGTTTGTCCGGCCAGCAAGGAGCCGCCGCGGTGATTTCCGTTATCTCCGACCCCATCAGTTGCACGACACTACCTCCAGGAAGTCAATCGGGAAAAACGTCAGTTTGAAGGCAAAATTCATCTGAGAAGCGATTTGAATCCGCACAAAGATTTCTCCACCACGCAGCCATCTCACTGTAGGTAGCAAACCAGACCCTGTCGTCCTGCTTGGCATACCCGAGGAACTCATCGAAGGCCTTGGAATTGGCGGCATGTCCACTCAAGTAGTCGTGGATACAGAAGGTCATCATTCTGGCCTTGCCGGAGGGGTCATTGAGACACGCATCAAGCTCAGCTTTCCAGGACTCCAGGGCGTTTTTGGGGGATCGGAATTTGCCTAACAGATAAGATGGAGGTGTTATACCTCCTCCAATAAAGTTGACATCGTTATTGATACTGAAAGGGATTTCCACTAATGTTTTACCTTCTCCCAGGCCCAGTAAATAAGGATAGTCGTCGTTCCACATACTGCTATCCCACGCTAATCCCATCTTCGTTGCCGTGTGCAGTGTGCGAGGACTTGCCGCGCAGCTTCGGGAGCCGCGAGGCCGACAGCCCGTTACCTTTTCCAGAGCCCCGAGCGTTCTCAAGAACACTTCTTCTTCACCTTCGCTGCTTAAGGACCACAAGAGTTCATGATGAAACCCATGCCCGGCGATATCATGTTCGCCCTGCACGATGGCTTTGGCAGCCTCAGGGTATTTTTCAGCGGAGGCCCCGCAAACAAAGAAGGTCGCTCTAATACGATGCTTTTCCAATATTTTCAGCAACCTCCATATACCAACTTTTGCCCCATATTGTCTGTTGGTGAGGTCTTGAGAATCTTGGCTCCCGTCAGGGTTCTTGTAACAGATAGCGTCTCCTTCAAGATGGATGGTTGGCAGCAGGGCAACCCTTTTGTCATTCGGCCACGTGACCGGCCTGCTAGGTAGAATTTCCCTGATCATTTCAGTCCTCCAGTTTACTTTGGATTCCGATTTCTAGATTCTTCCTGCCTGTCAAACGAGGAGTTTCGGGAAAACCTTGTGTGTTTCTTAGGGCCAGGCTAACTTTTTTTGTGCCTCCGGTGTCCTGGTAGCATGAGCTCTATCCTGGTGTCAAGAGTTATGTAACCCTCGAGGAGGAGGGACAGGCCTCTCAGGGATTGAAAGTGAGAAGCTTGCGCTGCGCTTCGTCCATTTTTGCTGACCAAATCCCGTGCTCCTTGTAGGACTGGATTGCGGCCGGATGATAAGGAATAGTTACGTCAGCGTCCGCGGCCCGCTCCCGGGTCCATTCCTTGAAGGTCGGGTGCAGCGCCGGGAGCTTATCTATGTTGTCCCAGATAGCTTTGAGGATTGTCGCCACCAGTTGCTCGGTGGCTCCCTTGTGTGTCACGAGATAGAGGTCGTAAGCATTCACGCAAGTATCTTCCACCACAGCGGTGCTGCCGGCCTTGACCCAGCGGGGATAGAAACCGGGGACTGCTGTTCGGAGCCGCTCCTCTCCCTTAGGCGAGCAGTCGATGGACAGGTGGCGGACGCCGACAGCGGCGTCGGCCTCTCTCACCTTGGCGGAGTTTAGGGCGTGAATGGCGGCGTCGACCCGCCCCTGGACCAGGGCGTCGACCCCTTCGTTCGCTGCGGGGACCGGAATCACTTTCACATCGTTCCAGGTCATTCCGGCGCTGGCCAGGAAAGCGAACATGTTATACCAGGTGGGGATTTGGGCGGGATACTCTCCCGCGACCCGCTTGCCCCGCAAGTCATGGATCGTCCTGATGGCAGAGTCCTTTCTGATAAGTAGGCTAGCCAACAAGGGAGCCCCTCGCATCACAAGACGAATGTTGGGAGTGTGTGGGGAAGGGTTCCTGCCGCCGATTTTCAACCGCGCCGGCCCCTGGTAGGAGAGGGCCAGCTCGACAGCGTTGTTGACGCCGAAATCCAGCTCCCCGCTGTCGACGAGCGGGAGAAAGGCGGTGGACCCCGTGTAGGGCTGAACCAGCACCTGGATCGGCGTCGCTCCGCTTACTACTTTGGCCAGACCACTGCCCACTGCGTAGAAGATCGATCCTGCCGGGTTGGTTCCAACTGTTACCGAACGGGGAAGCTGTTGCGCATCGGCAGAGACGGAGGCAAGCAGCGCAAGGCCAAGCAGGGTGGAGACGAACCTTGGGAACCGGCACAGATTGGGGTGCATGGGGATTCCTCCCTATCCGGAGACCAACACTCTGGCGGACATGTATATGTAAAAGCTAGGAGGCACGAGCCGTTCTTGGCATACCGGGATCTTCCCCCGTCAAAACTCGTCTACTAAGATAAAAGTAAATGTTCCCTTTGTCTCTAGACCTTTTCTGGTATGACGGCCGTGGCCTGGATCTCTATCAGCATCTCTGGGTCGGCAAGCATAATTCCGCAGATGAGCGCGCTGGGTGGTGAGTGGGGGAGATGTTTGAGCCGGGCGTCTCGGTAGTCTTCCTTGCCCCGGGGATCGGTGACATAGGCGGTGAGACTGACGACGTTATCAAGGGAACTCCCCAAGCTTTCTAAAGTATCCTTCATGTTCTCAAAAAGGTAATCCGCCTGTTCGGCTACAGTGCTGCCGCGTATTTTCTGCGTTTTAGGATCTTTGCAATCTTCGCCGGCCAGAAAGATAACATTGCCATAGACACAAGCCTTGGAATAGATCCTTGGGGGAACGTGGGGAATAAACTTAGGTTGCATATCTCCTACCTCCTACTTCTTAGGGACGGTTATCTCTTTCAGTTTAGCTACCAGGCTCGGTTGCAGCTTGAAGAAACCTTGGACGATACTCTCCACCTCGGGACCGGACAGGGGGTTGAGATCCAGTTGGGACTTCTTTGTCTCGGCCAAGAAATCCGGGTCCTTCATGGTTGCCGTGAAGGCATCACGCAGGATCTTCACCCTTTCCTTGGGCGTACCTGGAGGGAGAGAGTAAGAGCGGACTATAGTAGCCGGATCGGTGATCCCTGCCTTAATCAACTGGCGTGCGTCAGAGATTCAAGGCGGCTTTCAGGATCCTGGGAATATCGGATGTTACAGAGCCGGGAGCGAGGCCGCCTATTTTGACCGGCTCCTTGGCTGCCAACCAAGTGTCGATGCTCGTGACGCCGCGTGTCTTGGTGAGCGCGCATACGGAGCTGTCTCCCGCGGGCAGCCCGATCCATTCAAACCTGCGCGCATCGAACTCAACACCCTTTTGCCCTCCCACAACCTGCTGCAAGACCAGCGCCCCGACCCAGTTGCCGATGGCAAGCCCATCGGGCTTGGCCTTGCTATAAATATAGTTGGCCGCAATAAGGCTGCCTGCACCAGGCATGTTCTCCACAATGATGGTGGGGTTACCCGGAATGTGTTTGCCGAAATGACGTGCGATTGCCCGCGCGTAGATGTCGAAGCCTCCCCCCGCCGAAAAGCCCACAACTATTCGGACTGTCTTATCCTTGTAAAATTCCTCCGCTCCGGCGACGGAAGCCAAAAGGGCGAACCCTACGATGGTTGCGGCAAGCAATTGGAGTCTCTTAATCATAACAATGCTCCTTCCAGCTCGTCTTCCAGGGCCCGAATCGGCTGCCACAGAGGGCAGACTAACGCCGGATCACTATTGCGAACAGGAGAGTAACCGATAAGGTACTTTTATGTCAAATTGGGGTGCTTCCGGGGTGATGTACCGTCAAGAACAGCTCTTGACCACTTTCTTATTTTCTAGAAGTCCGAGCAGGTCTTCCCGGTTTTGTTCTCCCATAGGATCGTCATAGATCATCGCCGTTGAGCCTGTCCTTGACTTTTACCAACTAGATGATAAAAGCGCTGTGTCCTAAAGAGATTACCGCACGGTCCATAGACTTTTGTCAAAGGCACTAATAAGGCAAGAAAAGGAGACAGCCATGCGAAGGATTATCTGCGGGCTCATAACGGGAAGTGTCGGGCTTTTTTTTATCGCCGCAACCGGACAGGGGGCTACGCAAGATCTGTATTATAAGGGCAAAATGATCCGTATCATCGTCGGTCTTTCGCCTGGAGGCGCGTTTGATGCGTACTCGCGTGGCTTATCGAGGCACATGGGAAAATACATTCCGGGAAATCCGAGCATTGTGGTTGACAACATGCCGGGCGGCGGGAGCCTGATTGCTGCCAATCACCTCTATAAGGTAAGCAAGCCCGACGGTCTTACGATTGGTAACTTCAGTGGGCCCGTCCTGAGGGGAAGGGTTTTAGGGCAAAAAGGAATAGAGTTCGACGCCCGCAAATTTGAGTACATTGGAACGCCAGTGAGGTTTCAGTACGTGTGCGTTCTCAGCAAAGCCAGCGGAGTTACGGACATAGACAAATGGTTTGCCTCTAAGACACCCGTCAAAATGGGGGGAATCGGCCTAGGCGTGTCGACTGACAACGTGATAAAGGTCGTGCGGGCGGCGCTAGGCCTGCCGATTCAACTGGTCTCCGGCTACAAAGGAATGGCCGACATCCGGCTGGCAACGGAGTCGGGCGAGATTGCTGGGTCCTGTTTCGGGCCCAGGGCGGTTTGGCGGAAGTCCTTAGACGCAGGCGAGGTGATCCCGGTGCTGCAGGTGACGCCGAAACCAGCCCCGGATTTTCCCAAGGTCCCGCTTGCGATTAACTTTGCGAAGACCGAAGAGGCGCGCCAGCTAATCGAGATTGGGGTTCATGATGATAGCGCGATTTCGTCGATGTATATGATGCCGCCGGGGACGCCCAAAGAACTGGTGGCTATGCTCCGCAGGGCAATGATGGATACCATAAGGGATGGGGAGTTCCTGGCCGAAATGAAAAAGGCTTCGCTCGAGGTGGATCCCTTGGGTGGCGAAGAAGCGGAAAAAATCATCAACGACTTTTTCAAGCTGGACGCCGAGCTGATAGGGAAACTGAAGGATATCTATTACAAGTAAAATGAACCGGTGGAACCGGTGTCAGACCTGACAGACGGGAGAGGAGCCAAGAGCGGACCCTTTTTCGATCTTCAATGCTGTGCGCAATCCAATCGGAGTTCGCGACCCAGGCGAAATTGGTCCTGGTCAATCCTCGACGGCGATAAATCGGCAGGGTGAGGCGCCCCCTTTTTTAATCAGCAGAGGCAGAATAATCATCTTTACTCGATCTTTCGAAATCTGATCGCAATCGACCAGGCACTTACACCCCGCCATGACTTTCCGAATTAAAGCGCCGTAGCTGCTTGGAAGAGGGCTCCCGTGCCTATGGGCACCCAAATCCATAACTCTTTCGCGCGCTTCAGCGGACGGCCAAGGCTTCGGTAGAGGAACCAAAGGGGTGTCGCCGCGGGACCAATTATGACCCTGCACCCTGGGTGGATTTACCAGTCCGCAATCCGTCATAAAAATAGAGCTGCCCATCTCTTCCATTTTCGTCGCTAATAGGGCGCCGGCGTCGTAGTGGATGCATGGAGTTCTCTTGTAGTAGTCGATCCCGAGTTCGTAAGCCTTCTCCCGTGTTCCCCATCCGGTCCGGAGCAGCACCTCGTCGCCTTCTCGGTAATCAGCGCGGTTGATGGCATTCTCCATCTCAGCGGGCGTAATTTCGTGAGCTTCTTCGACGCTTATATCCAGGACTACGGTGTCCCTCAAAACAAGCCTTTCAAGGGGTATTTCGTCCAGCGTCCAGGAAAACTTTGGGTCAGGTTGCAGGGGGGTCGCGTCAAAAGGCATACGCTGGTGGGGAACCATGAATGGGCTACCGGTCTCCCCGTCAAGCTTCATTCTCGTCATCCGCATACCGTGCGTATCATAAAACATGTACTCCAGAAACCGCACGGAGGAATTTGTGAAAGGCAAAATTTCCCCATACCCCGCTCCCTCCCAAATGGGCATCGTTAAATCGATAAGTCTCATGTTCAATCCTCCACAGCTACGACTCTGCAGGTTGAAGCCACTCCCCGCACGATCTTCAAAGGAGCCACAATAACCTTGATCCTCTCTTTTTCGATCCGGCCGCAGCGGATCAGCTTCCGTACCGTCATAATACCGAACCGAGCCAACTCTATTTCCACCGCAAAATCCTCTTTCGATTTCTCGGCGTTGTAGAGGTGTAAATACATGCGAGCCTCGCCGGACTCGACCGCGGGAGTCGGGAGCATGGAGCACCATTCCGGAACGATACACTTGCCCGGCCAACCTACTAGCGCCGTGTCGGCCAACAGCAAATCACTTTGGTTCTCCTTCATCCTTTCGCCTAAATATTTTGCGGCTCCCAGCGAAAAACGAGGGCTTTGGAGAACATAAGAGCCTCCTTCGAACTCGTGATAAGGTCTATCGCCCCAACCCGTCGCGATCAGAAACGCATCTCCCTTGAGCGGTCGGGCGGAATCGAGCGCCTTCCCCACATCGGCCCTGGTGATCTCTTCCCCTTCGCCCTTCACGATCCTGGCCACGGTGGTCGGCCGCAAAACGAGCTTTTCAACGGGCAGCTCATCGAG
>JACPSF010000414.1 GCA_016193385.1 Deltaproteobacteria bacterium | reverse complement strand
CGGCAGCCAGCGCCTGGGCGCCGGACGTTGTAGAAACTGGCCCCGTAGCTGGCGGGAGAGCCGCCTGGTACGCCCCCAGAAAGGGGGAGAGCAGTATAGAGAGAGCCACAACTCGGAACCTCAGCATGGCAATTCTACCCCCGTAAGTTATTACACCGGAACGGTTTTGAGCCTGAAGCACGGCACCGCACGTGGAATCATTACGGCGTTTGGTGTGTGGCCGTGCCGCGGTTCGGCACTTCGGAGCGGCCCGACTATACATCGGCGGAATCCTTTGTCAAGCTTCAAAGAATTTCTTGGGGAAAGATCAAAGAGCACAGCGTGTCCATGTCCCTTCCTATAGTGACGGAATTAAATAAATTGACATCAAATCCCCCCTCGCTCTCCTAAATCCTCCTCGATCTAAATAAATTGACATCAAATCCCCCCTCGCTCTCCTAAATCCTCCTCGATCCCCCTTTACCAAAGGGGGAGAAAGGGGGATTTGAGGGAGGATAGGGGGATTATGGTAATTTTCTTTTTTCCTTCACTATAGTTAAGGCACCACATCCGTCAATCAACATTGTTGGTAGACCCCAGCGGCTCCCGCATGAGATATTCCTCGGAGTCCCTCTGCCTCCGCCTCATATTACCCGTCAATTGCCGTATACTGTCCCCGGACATCCCGGAGGGGCACGCTTCAGCGTGTCAACTCCACCGTGGGTTAAAGGGCTACTGCTTTGCTCCATACTGCTGCAGCACCTTGGCGACGTCCTTGTAGCCCTGTTGGATGGCTTTCCTCAGCGGAGTTTCGTTGTGCTTGTCTCGTGGGTTGACGTCCGCTTTGTTGATCAACAAGACCTCGACTACCGCCTTGTGATTGAATGAAGCAGCCCAGTGCAACGACGTCTTTCCGGTATTTTCCTTCGCCTCAATATTCGCCTTGTGACGCAGCAGTAGCTCCACCACCTCTTTCTGCCCATTCTGGGCCGCGGTTAAGAGCGGCGTGAATCCATATCTGTCTTTCGCCTCGAGGTTTGCCTTTTTGGAGATAAGAAAATCCGCAATCTCATTGTGACCCTTGGCCGCTGCCCAGTGCAGAGGCGTTGCATTCTGGTGTCCCTCCACGTTCACCAGCGAAGGATTAGCCGCAATGAGGGATCGGACTTTTTTTAGGTCTCCTTTCTCGGCGGCGACGTGAATCTCGTCGCCATACGCCATCGTCGCAAAAGTCAGGAGAAGTCCGGCTACTATCGAAGCTTTGGTTCCCATCGGTTTGTTCACCTCTTTCCCCCTCCAACGCAGAGTTCACCGGCGCGCCGCTGCTGCGCGTCCGGTACAACAACGAGTCGGACAGCCTGTTCTCGCGGTTTCCTCACGATTCCCGATTCCGCCGATTTCCTGACACCGATTTTCAGAGCAGCGTTACCTCTGGGGCGATGCCGCCGCTAAGACGAAGATTTTTTCGTCAACGGAGTTCTGTGCCCTTGACAACCGGGGGCCTCGTAGGTGGTTCGGCGTCATTGCTTCACGAACACCACAAATCCGCTGGCGGGGATCACCACGTTGAGACGACCTTGGTTGGAAGGGATAATGGCACCCCAACTACCCATGTTCTGGCCACCATAGATGGCAGCATCGCTGTTGAAGACCTCTTTCCACCCGGCGTTGGGAATGGCTAGCAAATCCTTCCCAATGACGTAACCGTTAGCGAAGGAGCTGTTGTTGAGACTCGCGACGATAATGACTTCCTCGTCTCCGCTCCACCGCTTAAAGGCAATGACGCGATTGGGGTTCGACTGGTGGAGGATGTCAATGTTGTGGCTACGGATCGAGCGCAGTCGGCGGCTGAGACTGATGAGATCTTGATAAAAGCGAAAGAGCGCCTTGCCGTTCCCGGTCCTCTCACCGAGAATGTCTTCGCGGTTCGATAGAAAGTTATTGAACGTATAACGCTTCTGCGCTCCGATCTCTTCGCCCATGAAGAACATTGGCGTTCCCGCCGAGAGCAAGGACAAGCCAAAGCACACGCGAGAACGTGCCTCCGCGGCAATGCGTGTCGCATCAACAAGCGGAGCGCCGTTGACCGCTGTGACCATAGTCCGAGCAGTGCCACCGGCATTGCCGGCTTCGTCGTGGGATTTGTGGAAGACGACCCGTCTGTATTGGCTGCCGTAGAGAGCGCCGGAGAACCAGTCCATCTGGAGCACCTCATTCCCGCCGGATCCAGCTCGTTTCAAGAGACGCGCTCTGTCCCCGGCCATGTCGGAGTCGCCGATCAAATTGTGGTAGAAGGCCACTTCCCATGTCGCATCAAAGCCCAACCCGCCTTGAGCCGGCAGTTTGGTCACGGCGTCCCACCCGGTGTGGTCCTCCGCAATGAGCATCACCGTGGGCCGGATCATCCGCAGCGTGCGGCTCCATTGTCGCAGGAACTTCTGTCCAAAGATATTGGCGTTGCCCATCGACCGCCCATCCGCGTGGAGCGCGTTATCGCGGTGAATCGCCTGAGTTAGGTCCACGCGCAGCCCATCGACGTGCATTTCCTCGATCAGGAAGGCGGCACTGCCGATGAACTGCTGACGCACAATTTCTTCCCAGAAGCGCGGCGTGTATCCGGAAGAGCCGTTGTCGAGATAGCCACCATCCGAAAACCTGTAATCAGAAGAGCGCCCTTCATACCAGTAATAAATGTTCTCTTCAGGAGCGGTCGAGTCGTATTCCCACTGGGCGCGCTCCACCTCATTGTCATAATGATTGTAGACCACGTCCTGAATGATTGCGATGCCCCGCCGGTGGCACTCGCGCACGAAATGGCGGTATTTGTCGCGGCCCCCAGCACTGGATTCGACACAAAAGTGGTGACTGTCGCCATAGCCCCAAGCGATATTGCCTGAAAACTCCGCCATAGGCAGCAGTTCGACGGCGTTTAGGCCCACATCAACTAAATGATCCAGGAAGGCCAGCGCGTCACTCAAATCGCCGGGGCCGACTCTGCCGAATCCCAATGAGCCGACGTGCAACTCGTAAATGACGAGGTCTTCGAGGCGGGTGGGAACCGGCAGACCGAGCGTGAATTCCGTAGCCCAGAATTCCTCCGCCGGGATGAGATCCGGCTCTTCTCCCGGAGACGTGGATTCGAAACCGCGGCGCACCACATCGGGATCAATCACCACGCTGCAACTCACGGTGCCGTCCAAGGTGTCCACCGTTCCCGGCCAAGTGGCCTTAACGGGATTGATGGCGCCCTTGCCGATTTGGCTGCGGGAAAAAATATCGGTGCGATAGACGGTCTGCCCTTGAGCGTTCACGATACGATACATGTAAGGTAGGCTTTTGAAGGTTTCAAAATCCCCCTGTGGCCCGCCTTCCCAAATGCCGTCAGTCGAGCGGGAAAGAGCGACCACCGGCTGTGCGGGATCAACCCCGGTGCCGTCATTGGCAATGTAGCCGTTGGCCGGCCTTCCGAAAACCACTTTCACACTTTGCGCGTTGGGCGCCCAAACGGCAAAACGCAGGCCGGCTGCGGCGCTTCCTGCCGCGAAGTGTTTGTTGGCTCCTAAGTAACGCCCGTAAGTGAAGTAGTAGCGTTCGACTTGGGGCGCGCCTCCCCCACGATTGAGTCGAAACTGTCGATGGCGCTCAACGGAATTGACGTCCTGTGCTTCGGCCGGAATGCCCCAGAAATTACTGCCCTGCGGCCCGTCGAGGGCCACGCCCCACTTGAATGCCCTGTCCTGGTCGGCAAGGTCAAGCGAGATCGAGGCCTTAAAGATCGGGCACCCGTCTTCCCCGACTTCCTCCCGCATCGGAGATTCCGTCCAGTCATCCGAATACCGGCCATTGCCGTCCCAACTGCCGCGCAAGCGGGGGTTGCGAAAGATCGCCCGCTTCAAACCCGTGATGAATTGAAACTCCACCATCTGCACTGCCATGGCGATTCCTCTCCATGCGGTTACGGCCGCCTAGTTACGATCAGGGTTCTTTCATGCATCAAGCCCCGTATCGCACGATCGCATGGCAAAACGCCGAACGTGGTGTTTTGCGGCGGGCCTGTACGGCGCTCGCGACTGGTACGGTAGAGAAAAGGGGTCGCCCCGCTTCTCCTCCTTAGAGGAGGTTGTCAAGGGTCTTGTTCCATCCTTGGGGTATCCGCGAGCTCATAACGGAGCACCAGTATATCACGGCTGGTAAATCAGCCGCAAAATTTCGACGGATGGGTGAGATATGTGTTCGCCGCTTATCCTATGGACTCCGGAAAGCGCGGCAAGTCGTCGCCCGAGCAGCTCCACGGAGCGCGGGAATCCCAGTAGCCGCGCGCCGTCGGCCGGATGCTGGGCACGTCATCAAGCGATCCCGCGGGTACGATGACGCGCTGTCCGTCGCGGCTGAGGCGCGGCACGGGCGAGCCGCACGTGCGGCAGACTGCCGTGGCGAAGCTCTTGGCGCTCGGAAGATCGAACCTGTGTACCTGATCCCGGCCCTGGGTCCACTCGAGATTCGCCGGCGCGACCACGAGGTTCGTCGCGTGCCCGCTCCCCGTGGCCTTCCGGCAGCGGGAGCAGTGGCAGTGCGCGAATCGGATAAATGGCGCCCGGACGCGGTAGCGAACCGCCCCGCACAGACAGCTACCGTTCAGTACCTCATCAGACATGTTCAAGCTCCTCCTTATCATCTTAGTCACGCAGCCTGACGCCCCTTTTCTTCCCCCTGCTATGCGGCGCCAGGCGCCAACGGCCGTAAGCGACGAACGCCGAGAGAAGCCCCACCACCAGCGAGATCATCGCCATCGCGCCATCACCGCCCGCCAACGTGAGCACCGTCGCGCCGACCATGATGATCACCAGCCCGGCGGCGGCCAGCGGCGTCAGGCCCGGCCGAATGCCCAGGAGCCCGGGGAGGATCAGGCCGATCGCGCCGACCACCTCGGCCACGCCGATGAACCGCATGAACAGGCCCGGCAGCGGTATCGGCCCCGTCAGCTCCTCGAGCGGCAGGATCAGCTTCATTCCACCGGTGAACAGAAAGATGAGCGCCAGCAGCCCCTGAACGATCCACAGTGCATAGGTCATAAAGGACTAACAAGGGTCTACGACTCAACAATTTAGGGCGAAGTTCTAATCTGAGGTCTGGTGTTTTGATATTTGTTTTCAGCATGCGCCAAAGAAACGTAGTCCCCCAAACGAAAACGACCAAGCTAGGAAAATCCAGTCCGGGCGATGATGCGGAATCAAAGATGTGACCGGATCGGATGACCCGGCCGAAGCTAGCTTCGCGTAAAATAGGCCAAATTTATGATGATCGTCAAGCGGCAAAAACAAAAAGCCTTTAACCTTTATAGGGTGGGAGGTGAAGCTCCGTGGTCGCGCGAAGGTGAAAAACAAAATGACGAGCCGACTCCATGGAGGGCCTCTTCAGCAGGATCATCTATCGCGCCGTAATGAGGCCACCGCGGGGCGGGCTCCGGTCTTTTTTGGATCCCACCGAGCTTCCGCACCCCTGGCAGACATAATCGTGTAGCTCTCCGTCCGGGAGGATCAAAAGAAGCCGGGCCCGCACCGGCATCGCCTCGCGGCACTTCTGACAGTAGAGCAGCGAGGCGTTAAACTCATCGAATGACTTTTCCATCGGATCGCGATCCCTGTTCGCGGCTCGTGTTCGTAGTTCCGCTCCGAGGCTCGCATTCCTCAGCGAGCACGATCGTCGAGCACGAGCACGGCTTTACGCTTTGTGTTGCGCTTCGGCGGCCGCTTTGGCCTCTTTGATGATTCTTTCCGATAGATGTGGGGGGACTTCCTCATAGCGCAAAAACTCCATGTGGAAACCGCCCCGGCCGCTGGTCATCGAGTGGAGATCCTGGGCATATTTCAATACCTCGGCCATGGGCACCTGGGCCTTGATGGTTTGCGAGTGACCCTTTGACTCCATCCCGAGCACCCGTCCGCGCCTGCTGGTCAAGTCGCCAATGACATCCCCCATGCACTCATCCGGCACCGCGATCTCCATCAACATGACCGGCTCAAGGATCACCGGCTTGGCCTTTTCCACCGCGCTCTTAAATCCCATCGAGCCCGCGATCTTGAAGGCCATATCCGAGGAGTCCACATCATGGTAGGAGCCATCATAGAGTGTCACCCTGACATCCACCATCGTATAACGCGCTAGATACCCCTCCGCCATCGCCTCTCTGATCCCCTTTTCCACTGCGGGGATGTAATTTCTCGGGATGGCGCCGCCCACGATATCGTCGACAAACTCGAACCCCTTCCCCCGCGCCAGCGGCTCGATCTTGATCCAGGTATCTCCGTACTGACCCCTTCCCCCAGATTGCTTTTTGTATTTGCCTTGGGAGCTCGCCGCAGCCTTGATGGTCTCTTTATAGGGCACTTTGGGAGCCTTAAGTTCCACTTCAGCTCCATACTTACGCTTTAATTTCTCAACCAAAACTTCAATATGAAGCTGGCCCATGCCGGAGAGGATAAATTCTCGTGTCTGTTGATCGCGATGCATTTCGATTGTGGGATCCTCTTCCATCATTTTCTGCAGCGCCTGCGGCACTTTTTCCTCATCGGCCTTACTCTTCGGTTCCAAAGCGAAGGAAATGAGCGGGGAGAAGTGTACCAAGCCATCGTACTGGATGGGGGCCCGCTCGTCGCAGAGGGTCTCCCCCGATGAGACATCCTTCAATTTCGCCGCCGCGACGATTTCGCCGGCGCCGGCCTCGCGCAGGGGCTCTTGTTTCTTTCCTTCCAGCCGGAATATCTGGCCGATCTTTTCCTTTGCGTCTTTGTTGGGATTGTAGACGGTCATATCGGTGGCGATCTTTCCGGAAAGAACCCGCATGACTGAGAGTTTGCCGGCAAAGGGATCGATGATGGTTTTGAACACGTAAGCCGAGAAGGGAGCGGCTCGGTCCGGCGGTCGCTTCTCCGCCTCGCGGGTGACCGGGTTTTTCCCTTCTGCCTCACCCAAGTCCGACCCAGACGGGAGATATTCGACGACGGCGTCCAAAAGCTGGGGTATCCCGATTTGCCGGAATGCCGAGCCGAAAAGAATGGGAAACAACTTGCCTTTCAAAACTCCGCCGCGAATGCCCTGTTTGACCTCTTCCAGGGAAAGCTCCTGGCCGTCGAGGTACTTCTCCAGCAGGGCGTCGTCGGTCTCGGCTACGCTTTCCAACAGTTGGACCCGCTTCTGCTCGGCGGCTGTTTTGAGTTCGTCCGGGATCTCCGCTTGAGAGAACTTGCCGCCGTCCCCGGTGAAAATAAGCGCCTTCATGAGCACGAGATCGACGACCCCTTTAAATCCTTCCTCGGCGCCGATGGGCAGTTGCAAGTAGATGCCTTTTGCCTGAAGGGCACCCAAGATAGCCTCGATGGCCTCCTCCACGTTGGATTTCTCACGCTCCATTTTACTGACGAAGATCAGCCGGCTCAGGTTCGACTCGTTGGCCCTGGTCCACAGCCGCTCGGTCTCCACCCTGAGTCCCGCTGACGGGCTGAGCAGGAATACCGCACCGCCAAAGGCGCGCATGCATTGGATCGTTTCCGCCAAAAAGGTGGAATACCCGGGGGTGTCGATGAGATACATATGGGATTTCTTCCACGCGAGCGAGTGAAACGCCACCGAGATGGAAATTTGACGCTTGATCTCTTCGGGCTCAAACGCCAAAACCGAAGTTCCCTCCTCCACGCGACCCGGGCGCTGGGTAACGCCGGCCGCAAAGAGCATGGCCTCCCCGAGGGAAGTTTTTCCCGTCCCGCCCTGACCCAACAGCCCGACATTGCGCAGCTTCTCTATCTCAATCATCGAATGACAGCCTCCTACAGGGTGCCTGCTTCAGTCCTGTGCTCGCTTCTTCGACTCCTGGATAGCGTTTCTATCGTAGATGATTCGCAGCCCATCCAGGGTGAGAAACTCGTTAACCTCTTCGATAACCGAACATTCCGGCGCGATCAACGGCGCCAATCCTCCGGTGGCGACCACCCTGGCACGCACCTGGTTCTCCTTCTGGATTCGTTGGACAATCCCTTCGACCAACCCGACGTAACCGTAAAAAATCCCCGACTGAATGGACTGAACCGGGCTCTTGCCCACGACCTCCTTGGGCCTCACGATCTCTACTCGGGGCAGTTTTGAAGCTCTTTGAAACAGCGCCTCGACCGAGATGAGCAGTCCTGGCGCTATGGCCCCTCCCAGGTACTCGCCCTTTTTCGAGATGAAGTCAAAAGTGGTTGCCGTGCCGAAATCGACCACGATGCACGCATCGCGGTACTTCTCGTAGGCGGCCACTCCGTTGCAGATCCGGTCCGCCCCCACCTCCTTGGGGCTATCATAAAGAATCGGCATGCCGGTTTTCACGCCCGGTCCTACCACCAGAGGATGAAGCCCGAAAAACGTCTCTCCCAGCTCTTGCGCCATGCCCAACATGGGCGGCACCACGCAAGAGACAATAATGGCATCGATCGCGGTCGCCCCGATCCCCTTGGCAGAAGCGAGCTGGGAGATCAACACGCCATACTCGTCGGCAGTTCGTTCCGCCTGCGTCAACAGACGCCAGTGGGTCAGGAGCTTGCGCTTTTGATAGACTCCTAAGACGATGTTGGTATTGCCGATATCGATGGCCAGCAGCATAGGCCCCCGTCATGGTTCTATGGGATTCACATCCCCCGCCACAACCCGCCGAATCCTTCCCCCCTCCTCTTCCACAAGTAAAGCCCCGTCGGTGTCGACGCCGAGAGCTTTTCCGCAGATAGGCTGGTCCGGCAGCTCCACGCGGACCGTTTCGCCTTTGAGCCTGAAATAGCTTTCCCAGCGTTGGGCCGTAAAGGCAAATCCCTTTTCCGCAAGATCCCCATAGCACCGATCCAGGTTCTGAATCAATTGGCCCGCAAAAGCGGTGCGATCAACGGATTTCCGGGTCAACATCCACAGCGACGTTGCCCGTTCCCGGATCCGTTCAGGCATCGATTCGAGGGGAAAGTTGAGATTGACCCCGATCCCGACAATCACGAACAGCACCCGGCTGCGATTGGAGCAGGATTCGGTGAGAATCCCCGCGAGCTTTTTCCTTTCGACCAAAATATCGTTCGGCCACTTGATCTCCGGCCGAAAGGAGGCAAAGGACTCAACGGTCTCGGCCAAGGCCACGGCCGACGCGAGCGTGATTTGCGGTGTGTCGGCCGGCGCCAGGGTGGGCCGCAGGATCACCGACATGTAGAGATTCATATAGGGAGGTGAGATCCACTGGCGCCCGAGCCTGCCCTTGCCGTGAGTCTGGGTCTCTGCGATCACGATCTCGCCCTCCGCACCACCCTCCTGAGCGCGCCGGTAGGCAAAAACGTTCGTGGAACCGGTCTCCGACAGGTAGAAAATCCGTTTTCCAAACCGGCCCGCCGCCAAGCGCTTCCGCAGCGCGTCAGGCTGCAACGGATCAGAGGCTCCTCGCACTCGATCATTCATTCCGTTCGTCAAGGGAGGCAATCTTCATATTGAAGTCGACTGCCGGAGCGGAGTGAGTCAGGGCTCCCACCGAAATAAAGTCAACACCCGTTTCGGCCACCTCGCGGACCGTCGCCAGAGTGATCCCTCCGGAGGCCTCCACCCAGGC
>JACPSF010000413.1 GCA_016193385.1 Deltaproteobacteria bacterium | reverse complement strand
CCGATTTTCGATTGTTTTTCTGTAATTCCCTCTCCCGCTGGGAGAGGGTCAGGGTGAGGGAAAACCATGAACAGAAAAATCGTTATCTGGCTACTGATTGCTGTTGTACTGTCTACTATTTCATTGGCCGAGGCGCAGCAGACGGGGGAAGTCCGCCGGGTCGGTTTTCTAGCAGGATCCTCACCTTCCTTTTACTCAGCCAGGATTGAGGCATTCCGGCGAGGGCTGCAGGAGTTAGGCCATATCGAGGGAAAGAATATTCTCATTGATTATCGATTCGCAGAGGGAAAAGACGACCGGCTTCCCAGCTTAGTTGCCGAGCTGGTCCGCCTAAAGGTTGAAGTGATTGTTACTGGCGGCCGGACGCCAACCCGCGCTGCAAAAGAAGCGACCGCGACAATTCCCATCGTCATGACAGTTATTGGGGATCCTGTTGGCGAGGGATTGGTCAGCAGCCTGGCGCGGCCGGGCGGGAACATCACTGGGCTCACGCAGCTCAGCCCGGAGTTAAGCGGGAAAAGGCTGGAACTACTTAAGGAGACTATCCCCCGGGTTACTCGGGTCGCCGTCCTGTCGGATCCTACTACCGCGAGCGTCACCGTGAAAGCGGTGGAGGCCGCGGCCCAGACGTTGGCGGTGCAGCTTCAATCCCTAGAGGTGCGAAGTCCCAAAGATATTGAGACTGCGTTCCAAGCCGCTAGCAAGGGACGTGCTGATGCAGTCCTTGTGCCGACGACCGCGGTCACCAATGCTCACCGAAAATTGATAGTGGACCTTGCGGCCAAGATGCGTCTACCAGCAATGTATGGTTTCAGGCGGTTTGTGGAGGCCGGGGGCCTCATGTCCTATTCAGCCGACGATGTTGAGAACTTCAGGCGGGCGGCAACCTACGTAGACAAAATCCTCAAAGGAAGAAAGCCTGCAGATCTGCCAGTCGAGCAGCCGATGAAGTTTGAGTTCGTGATTAATCTCAAAACCGCCAAGCAAATCGGTCTGACGATTCCGCCCAATGTGTTGGCGAGGGCGGATAGAGTAATCAAATGATTTTGGAATTCTGGTTCTAAATTGGGTAATGCCGGAGGCAAGACCGCCTTACCACTGAAAGACGGTGGCTCGATCGTGACTGAATGTAATCTTGAAGAGGCGGAAGCAATCCAACCGTCCGAGGAGTAGGGGGACTTCCTCAAGAAGACACCAAGCGACTCTGGCGGGAAATACCTTGGAGCCGACCTGGAGCTGAAGACGGCGAATGACAATGGGAACTCCCCGTTCCCCGATCCCTTTGATCTCTTGGATCTCTTGTGGGGAGGCCAGCGTCAAGCCCAGGAGGTCTCCGACGGACTTTGGAATGAGGGTAACGTCAGCGCCCGAATCGACATAGAACAACTGGGGCACACGCCGACGTCGGTGAATAACGATGACACGGGCAACGGGACGCCGAATGGAGCCAAAGAGGTCGCTACTCTCTCTGCGGAACGCGAACTCTACCTCCATAGGAGACAAAGCACTAGGGTCTCTACGCGAGGTAGCTTCCCGATGGTTGGGGTCGAAGAAGGGAACCGCCGCTTGGCCTGTCTCCAGACCGTTTGTGCGTTCGATCCAGAGGCCACGATTTTCTGGCCTATGATGGCGATGTACTGGCCGGCAAAGCGTGAAAGGTCCGCGCGTATAAAGAAATCAAATTCTATGCTAGAAGCATTCTTCCGTCGGCGTTTGGGCATCCACTTTTTCCCCTTGGAAATCTACGTTACCAGGCCATGTTTAGCTCGTCAACATGAAACAAGAGGAGGAAGTCCTATGAGCAAGAGGGTTCTTGGCATTGCAATAGCTACCTTCGTCTTCGCTTTTGTCCATCTGGCCGAGGCGCAGCCGCCGGGGAAAGTGCCGCGGATAGGGTACCTTTCGCCGGGCAACCGCACTAGCGAGTCCGCCCGGTCCGAGGGTATTCGGCAGGCTCTCCGCGAGCTTGGCTACATAGAAGGTCAGAACATCGCCACCGAGTACCGATATGCGGAGGGGAAGGCCAATCGGTACCCTGAGCTTGCGGCCGAGCTGGTGCGTCTCAAGGTTGATATCATCGTGGTAGCAGGAGGGGGCAGGCTAATTCTGGCGGCCAAGAATGCGACCAAGACGATTCCCATTGTTATGGTGGGCGCTGTGTTCGATCCTGTCGAGGCAGGCGTCATTGATAGCCTTGCCCGTCCCGGCGGCAACGTCACCGGCCTTACAAACCTTGCCGTAGAACTAGGCGGGAAGCGGCTGGAGCTGCTCAAACAAGCCGTTCCCAAAATTGCCAGTGTCGCGGTTCTCTACGATCCGGCCCTTCGGTTCATTGTAATCGAGGTGAAAAAGGTTCTCCCAGTCGCGGCGCGCGCGCTGGGGTTGACTATTCAGCCTTGGGAGGTACGAGCTGCGGACGATTTCGAGAAGGTATTCGCCACGCTAAACAAGCAGCGCCCGGATGGACTCTACGTGCCCGGAAGTAGCAGCCCGCTAATGAGTGCTAACCAAAAACGGATCGTCGGCTTTACCTTAAAGAGCCGGTTACCGTCGATGTACATCAACAGAGAACCTGTAGAGGCCGGTGGCCTCATGTCCTACGGGACACACCTCGCGGACAGCTACCGGCGCGTCGCATTTTACGTAGACAGAATTTTGAAGGGAGCCGAGCCCACCGACTTGCCTGTGGAGCAACCGATGAAGTTTGAGCTGGTGATCAATCTTAAGACGGCGAAGCAAATCAAATTGACCATTCCGCCCGAAGTGCTGGTAAGGGCGGATAAGGTGATCAGATGAGCGAAGCGAGCGACTAGGATTGAACTGAATTGTCTATCAATGCAGGTATATTGAAATGAAGGCTGGCCGAAAATTGATT
>JACPSF010000412.1 GCA_016193385.1 Deltaproteobacteria bacterium | reverse complement strand
CCTCGGCGCTCCCCTGGGTCGCCGGCTGAAGCAACATGAGAAAGGCGATAAGCCAGGCCGGAAACAGACCGGCGAGCCCGATCAGCCAGAAGTGATGCGGCTTTGAGTCAGCGGCCCTCTTTTCCACAGAGGCCAGCGCGCCCCACGCCGCAAAAATCCCCAAAACCCCCAACGCGACAGACCAGATCACAGGCTAAAAGTAGTCCCGTTTACGCTCACTGCATGCCGATGGAGAACATCCGCTCGAGGTC
Source organism: Deltaproteobacteria bacterium (assembly GCA_016193385.1). The sequence continues at coordinate 2,767 of JACPSF010000412.1, read as the reverse complement.
GTGCCGGGAGTAGACCCGGAACGCTATCAACGTCTCCGACGAGGTGATTCCCGCTACTTTGCGGATCCGCTCCGTGACCACATTGGCGAGATCGTCGTTGTCCTTGACCCTCACGATGGCGGCGAGATCGTAGCGGCCCGCGACCGAATAGACTTCGCTCACTCCTTCCACATCGGCGATCGCCTCCGCGACCTTGTTGATCTTGTCCCGTTCCGCAGTCAACAAAACGATGGCTGAAATCATAGCGGCCTCCTTGTCACCGACGGCACATATTAGATCGAACCGCCGCAGGGCGGCAAGAGGGGAAGGGGAAGGTCCCGGATGGGAGGTGTCCGCGAAACCGGCCCTTCGACTTCGCTCAGGACAGCCAGAGGGAAGGTGTACTGACGTGGTTCGTTGGGTTACAGACCCCCAATCGCCTTTTTCTCCGCGGCTCAGGCAAGATTGTTTAGAATAGAGAGCCTGACCCCTAGACGCAGACCCTGCTGAGCAGACATTTTTATTCCGCTACCGGAAACAACACAGATTCGCGCCTCTTCTCTTTGTAGTACCTATCCAGATGCTCAGGCGTCAGGCTCCAGTTAAATGCCCACGCTACCTGCTGTGCCGCTCCCAAAACTAGCCGGGGCTTTTCTTCGCTCAACGATGCAGCCGTCACCGTAGTCAAAAACCTTATTTCGTTGTCCGGGCTGTTTAGATCGAAGGAGTATGAGTTTCTATCAAACTCCCGAAGTACACACCCCTTTACGCCGTTCAGGACCATCCGAAACTCAAGCGTGCCCCGATATCCTAGCTGTCGGTAATACTTACTGCTCGACTCCAAAAATTCATCAAGTCGACGGGATATTTCGCCACTGTAAATTACCTTCCGTGGATTGTCCGGGTAAACGTTTACGATTGACTGCCTGTAGAAGTAAAGGCCAAACGAATTGAGTTCCACATGAAAAATACCACCATCATCGGTGACGCGCTGCCGGACGAAACCGTCTTGGACAATCCTCCCATCGCCCCCCTGGACCGGGGGAAAAATTGAGTCGTACCCCTTATAGATGTCTACTTCTGAACCTCGATAAATACCGTACATCGCGGGTGGATCCATCAGGCGGTCCTTGGGATATACGGGACACAGCGAGAGCATCAGCCGGTCGTCCTCGGCAATGGCAGTCGCTTCACGCGCCTTTTGGCGTGCTGCAAGGCTATCAGGACGCAATGCTGTTAATCTGACCTCTGCCTGTTTGTATAAATGCGCTCTGAACTCCTCCGATTTTCTCCGCCCGTCCATAAGCCACTCGATCTGTGGGATGGTCGCCAACTCTTCCGGCTTGTTGCGATTGCCGGTCCGGAGATATACTTGCGTGTTAGCCGCGATCGCATGGGGCGTCTGATGGCTTTGAGCAATCCTTATGACGACCAGAGCACGCTCCTTCGTTGCATCCGATGGGACCGCGATCTCCGGAATAAAAGGGGGAGTGATGTTGCTGAGAATAATGTTTGTAACTCGCTCCGCTAAACCTCTTTTAAACTCAATCCCTTTAACAGGAATTATTGGCCTATTTTCCTTATCCTCCTCGATACCTATTAGGACCAAGCCCCCCAGAGTGTTCGCCATCGCTGCGAGAGATCTCTCCAGGTTATTTGGAAAGTCTTCCTTGTAATCTAGGACGGCGCCTTCAGGGGTCCTTTCCTGGCAGAATGCCTCTACGTCTTCCCACGTAATATTATTTATTGGCTTGGATAGTAGGGACATTTTCAGACCCTAACCGTCTGGTGCTTCGTTGCAATAACCAACCGCTGATGGCCTGGCCTCTCTACAAGGTGTTGGGACAGGCCCTTCAATGTAGACAACCTTGTCTTTTGTCCGTCCGCAAAGCGAATGCCAGTCTGGGCAATCATGTAGAGGCAAAGATGTGACCGGATTGGGAGACCCAGCCGAAGTTAGTTGCGCGTAAAATAAGGCAAAATTATCAAGAAGGCAACAGGCAGTAGGCGGTAGGCTATAGGAAGAAAGACAGGAAGAAGGCCACAGGCAAGACGAACAGGCGTTAGGCGGTAGGCGATAGGCAACAGTTAGGCAAAAGACAGGGGCGACAAATCGCGGAACGTTATGACAAAAGATAGAGTTTTCCTTCTGCAAAATCGAACTGGAGGCGATAACCACTGAAGGCATTGACGCCGAGGACAAGCTGCGCGCCGATGCGAAGACCGGTGAGGTCGACGACTCCCGCCTTGAAAGGTCTCAGAGAACACTGACCGATAGACAGACCGGTAATAGAAACAAGACGGACCTGGATAGGTGGGGTCGCGATGCCGATGATCGAGCCGGATCCTTCGTCAGAAAGGCCAAGCTGTTTTACGAGGTGTGGATCGCTCAAACTCTGTGAGGCTCCGGTGTCCACCAACGCTCGAACGATGGTGCCTCCAATGCGTACGGCAACTACGGGAAGGGAAAAAGGAGCGAAGGATGCCCAGTTACGCGGCACTCACCACCACTGCCGGCGAAGGCTCCGAAGGCGGACCGTAGGTAAGCATCGTGAGGATCCCCTTTGTGCGATGCCGTGTCCAAGTCTCGTGCAGCTCACCGGGATCGCGCGCCGCGGCAATTAGCTTCCCACGCACGGGTTCCCCGTCGGATTCTTCCGTCACTTCAAGCAGGATCCAAGTGTCTGGATACTGTTTCTCCCACTCGTGGATTCTCTTCTCCACTCGCTGTGGTTCCCCGTCCGATCCGCCAGGGCTATGAGACCGCGTCCGCATCGACAACTGCTCT
>JACPSF010000411.1 GCA_016193385.1 Deltaproteobacteria bacterium | reverse complement strand
ATTCTTGCCCCCTTTGGACATCACTTGAACTGCCGTCACGAAGTCCCCAAAGCTGTAATCCACCTGCTTCGCGTCGACCATCGTGGCCGACTGGAGCGAGCCGCGGCCCTCCATAAGGGTCACGTCCAGACCATGCTTTTGAAAAAATCCCTTGTCCCGGGCGACATAGAAAGGCACGTATTGCCCTCCTATGATCCAGTCCATCCGAAACTTCACCTGGTCCGCAGCCATCACCTTTGGCCCGAAGGCCAAAATGAAAGCCGCAGTCAATATTCCTGCAAGGCCGATTACGGCGATTCTGAATCTCATATTCCTTCTCCTTTCACGTTTTGATCATCCGCGACCGTCTCTTAAAGCTCACTTGGCTGAATGCCGCGCCGCCAGGGCATGAGCAGTTTTTCCAATCCCACGATGATCCCGAAAAGACCGAGCGACATGGCGGAAAGAACGATAATCGAAGCGAAGATAAGCGGTGCGTTCAGATCGTTATTCGCGACGACGATCAGGTAGCCTAAACCCTTCTGGCCGGCAACAAACTCGGCCACGACGGCGCCGATCACCGCGAGGGCGATGGAAGCCTTGAACCCGGCAAAGAGATACGGAATGGAATTCGGAAGACGGATTTTTCTAAACTCCATCCAACGGCCCATTCCCATCGTCTTGGCCAAATCGAGCATTTCGGTCTCAACCTGAGAAAATCCCACGATCGAGTTGATGACCATAGGGAAGAAGGCGACGAGAAAGGCGATGGTCACCTTGGACCAGAGGCTGTCGATTCCCAACCAGATCAGGATCAAAGGGGCAATTGCGACTCTCGGAATCGAACCGACCACGACGAGAGAAGGATAAATGGTCAGCCAAAGAAACCTGGAGTAAACAATGCCGAGGCCCGCGCTGACCCCAACGATAACACCCAGGAGGAAGCCGAGGACCGTTTCGTAGAATGTCGGAAGGAACTGGGACATGAGCAGACCGCCCCTTTTCCCGAATTCCTCCACGATCTGAGCTGGTGTAGGCAGAAGGTAACTGGGCACTCTCAAGAACGGGACGACGAGCTGCCACAGAACGAGGAGGCAGAGGAAAAAAAGCACCGACCACTTGATGCCTCCAAAAGGAGTCCCACCGTAAGCCTCTTCGTTCAAATGCCCTCCGACAAAGAAAGGCTTTCCGAGCCAGCTCTTAGCTATCGAATAAGCGCCGTCGTGTCAAGAAGACAATCTAATCGGGGGACTGGTTACAGAGATCGATCAAGATCGGCCACACCGCACCCGCTTCGTCCGACGACGGTAACAAACTCTCCCTCGCCGACGCTGAACGATACCTCTTGAAGAGCGACTACCTCATCGTGGCCGGAATTGTAGGTTTTCCGGACCTTGTCGTACTGAATAACGCTGGCCAAAGATGCTCTCTACATTCGAGGGGTATTGCTCACGAATTCATTCGTATAGGTGATCTTGTAGTCGACAGATGGAGAAAGCTCGAGGTACTTGTTCGCTACTTCCACCGAAGCTTTCACCTTTGCCTCTTCGAAATAGCCCATCCCATGTTCTTTGGTCTTAGCATCCTGGGTGTTGTCGAAGCTCGCCTCAATCTGGGCCTGGGAAATCTCGCGGTCCACCTGGGGATTGGCCTTGAGGAAAACGTCCAGAGCCTCCCGCGGGTTTTTGATCGACCAGGCCCACGCCTCGAATACCGCAGCGACGAATCTCCGGACCTGATCAGGATTTTTCTTGATCAGGTCTTCGTGCGCCTGCAGCACGTGGCCGTAGGTTTTCAGTCCCATGTCTTTAAAGGACAGGTAACCAACTTCCTTTCCGTGTCTTTTCCCCAGCACCTCCACCACATGGAGGGTCGCCCCTTTCGATCCGAGAAAGAAGTCGATCTTCCCTTCAAAAAGAGCTGGCGTGCGCACGGCTGGCTCCATCGTCTTAATGACGATTTTCTTCACGTCAATCTTCGCAACCGCCGCCACCGCGGGCAGCAGGACGAGGCCGAAATCTCCCGGATTGGTGCCGAAGCGCTTGCCCTCTAGGTCCTTGGGTGTTTTGATTCCAGAGCTCTTCAAGAAGACGAAGCTGCCGACATTGTCTCTCATGCCCACCGCGATGGCCCGGTTCTTCCCGCCCTTGGACATCACTTGAACTGCCGTCAGGAAGTCCCCTCGCGTCGACCATCATGGCCGACTGGAGCGATCCGCGGCCCTCGAGAATGGCCACATCCAAACCGCGCTTCTCGAAAAATCCCCTATCGCGGGCGACGTAGAACGGCACGTGTTTCCCTTCGAGGATCCAATCCATCCTGAACTTCACCTGATCCGCAGCCATTACCTTTGGACTGAAGGCCAAAAAGAAAGCCGCAGTCATTATCCCTGCAATTCCAATTACGGCAACTCTGAACCTCATATTCCGTCTCCTTTCACGTTCCTCAGACGGTGAGCCCCGATCAGGAAGCGGACAGGCGCATGATCTCCACCTGACCACCTGGAACAACTGTCCTGCTGGGCAAAGTGCCGCCCGTGTCGAGTTCCCGACCGTTGAGAAAGATTGAGACGCCGTGCATGATTCTGCCGTCGTGCGTGAGCACCTTGGCAGCAAACGCGCTCCCGCACAGAGGCGCGACGCGCTCCAAAAGCATTTGCGCAGTGCCCCCCTCCGGCAGGTCTATGGTCAGCTCCCCTTTTCCTCCTGCCAACCTCTTGAACTCGCCCCGCAAGACGACTCTCACTGCCGGCATAGATCGACTCCCCCTTCCAGTATCACATTAGGGCGCTTTGGCTCAGTGCTGGAAAGTATTCCCTCAGCCCTCCACCTTACGCACCTTCACCGGCGCGCAAAAATCGTTGGCCGTACTCAACAAATCAATGTGGTCCACATCATAGGGCAGCAACCCGTTGAAATTGACACCTTTGCCTTTAGAGAGAGGTTTGCCCGCTGCCCAGTGGCCGGCGTGCCCTGCGATTCCGACCACCTCCGGATGCACCATCTGGGTCACACGGGCCACCGCCTTCACCTTTTTCACCGGCGATTCCAGCCAGATGACATCTCCATCCTTAATCCCTTTCTTCTGGGCCAGCCTCGTGTTGATAAGCACCCCGTAAGAGTGTGGGAGCTTATCGCACAGCTCGTTGATCCAGGGGTTAGCGTTGCCCTGCGCTCCATACGTATAGGGGAGCTTGTAATGGACCCCGATGGCATCGATCTCTCCTCGCTGTATCTGTTCAAAGGCTTTGCAGGACATCCACTCTGGCAGCGGATCGTAGTCCGAGGTGTCCCAATCAAGGCGCATCTCTCTAAGAACCCCGTCAAGCTCCTCACGCCGCTGGACGAAATGCTCCAGGTAGACAGGCACTCGTGCTTTGATAAACCGACCCGGGTAACGTTCATCCACATCCCGACCCCAGACCATAATCCCATGCTCTTTGAACCACTCCCAGCCAAAATCCTGCCCATGCAAACTCTTTGCTTCGCGATCGAGGATCTCCTCCTCGACGTACCGCTTGCCCGGCTCCAGGAGGTAGGGAGGCTTGAGACCAAGGGTAAGGTTGAACACATGGTAGACTTCGTCCAGGATCCCAACCCGGTCGTAGATTTCCGTCAGCACCTCGGAAGGGCGTCGCATCTCCTCGGGCATCGCCACCACCTGTTGCTGAATTTGGCGGAACCCCACCCATTCCCCTGCCACGCTGTCGGGTATATTGAGTAGGTTCTCCTCCAGGTAGGTTGGCATAGGCAGCACGATGTCGTCCATTTCATGAGTCTCATTGAGTTCTATTGCAAAGCCCACAACCAGATCAACACCCTTGTAGAAGTTCACCACCGACTCCAAGTCGGCAAACCCTCCGGCCAGCTGGTTCCCGGGAGTGTGAATAATCATTTCGATCTTGTGATCGATGCCCCATTTTTTCAGGTCACCACTATTTACCAACGGCACGACCGATCTGGTATGAGCTGCGACAGGGAAGAGCTCAAAGAGGTCGTGGCGCGTAGGCCGTGCGGCAGGGCGCCGCGGGAACGGCTGAGCGTGGTGGCGGAACTTCACACTGCTGTAGCCAAGCATCCCGTCCTCGCCCGCTTCCGGCCAGGACTTGATTGGCCAGTTGCTG
>JACPSF010000043.1 GCA_016193385.1 Deltaproteobacteria bacterium | reverse complement strand
GGCCTAGTGATAACCCCTCCCGGCGCAGGCGGCGAACTGAAGCCCCTGTGTTCCCGCATTGATGAAGAAGGTGACCTCCTTCGGACTGGTTCGCCCCGGAATCTTTCCTGCCCTGACATCCATGAAATACTTGAAAAAGCCCCCGGTGTAGTTGTCCACCTCGGGATTGGGGATCCGCGACCTCTCTTCGGGCTGGCCGGCGATATAGCCGACGTTTCCGTGGAGCCGGACCATTCCCTCGTCCATGGTCTCAACGGTGTTCCTTCCCAGCTTGATCGAGAGATCACATCGCTTGACCACCTCAGGTCCGATTTCACAAGCGCGCACACAGGTGATGTGGGCCCCTTCCTCAAGCCACTCCGGCTCATCAAACACGACCCGGGTCGAATCCGTACAGGCGGCGACGATGTGCGAGCCGCGCACCACGGCCTCAGGCGAGTCGACCGCCTCCACGGACAAACCCAGCTTTCGGCTCATCTCGGCGGCATACGCCTCCCGATGAGCCCGGGTCGGACTGTAGACTTTGACTTTACGAATCTTTCGCACCTCGTTAAAGGCCTCCAGGTAGCTTCCGGCCATGCCGCCGGATCCAAAAATCCCAACGACCGACGCATCGGGCCGCGCGAGATATTTGGCGCCGAGCCCGGCGCACCCTCCGACGCGCAGGTGCTGGAGCAGTCCATCATTGATAATTGCCAAAGGCTCGCCGTTGCGCACACTGAAAACCATAATCAGCCCGCAGTAGGTGCCGGGCCGGGTGCAATATTTCTCCTCGGTCTTTCCGTCGGGCCAATGCACGATGTCCGACTTCATCCGGATGGCGAAAACTCCGATCTCGCGGCTTGCCCCTTCCATCGTGCCCCAACGGTAATACCCGTCCGGGCGTTCACAGGGTACCCACACATCGAGCCGCGGCCTGTAGACGGCGTCGCCCTTGAGCAGATCCGCATAACCGGTCTCCAGGGCCTCCAGGCAACTTTTCATGTCAAAGAGCTCGGCGACCTCTTGGTTGTTAATCAAAAGCATAACCAGCCTCCAGAGTCCCCATTACACCAGTCGACACACAGCAGGCAACAGCCACAGAAGAAGGCGGAAGGCAACAGGCGGGAGGGGACTCACGCCTCCCGGCTCTCGCCTCGTGCCTTTTTCAACTGCCGTCCGAATTTGACTTTTACCGGCTACTCCCGCAATTATGGCCTATTCCAAAGAGCGGGAGGTAGGGAAATTGAAGATCCTTCGCTTCAATGAAGACCGGATCGGCGTGCTGAAAGATGAGGATTCCGTGGTGGATGTCAGTGAGGCCATCACGTCGCGCAAAGCCAAGGGGCCCGAAAGGGTCATGGAAGAGATCATCGAAAATTTCCGCAGGTACCGGCGCAGGTTCGAAAAGATCCTGGCGCGCGAGAGCGGGGTCCCGCTAAGCGGCCTCAAGCTGCTCGCGCCCGTCCCACGGCCCGGTAAGTGCCTGGCGGCATTTGTCAATTACCTCGATCGACCCGATCGAAGCGTGGATAACCTGCCGCGCGAGTTTTTCTACAAAGCGCCGGAGCTGGTCGGCCCCGAAGGCACCGTCGAGCTCCTGGACATCCCGCCGGTCGTCGTCTATCAACCCGAGGCGGAGCTGGCCTTCGTCATCGGCAAGCAAGCAAAAAACGTGACCGAAGCAGAGGCCATGAACTACGTTTTCGGCTACGTTCCGTTCTTTGATATCTCGGCCCGCGGCATGAACCGGCGCACCCAGTTTTTGCCCAAGGGACAAGACACCTACGCACCGTGCGGGCCCTGGATCACGACCCGGGACGAAATTTCGGACCCCCACGATCTGATGGTGAGATCCTGGGTGAACGGACAGATGCGGCAGAATTACAGCACCAAGTACATGGCCCATAAGATTCCCGCGCAGATCGCCTGGCTCTCGCGATTTGTCCGCCTCCAGCCCGGAGATATCATCGCCACAGGAACCTATCATGAGGGCCTCGGCCCGATCAACGACGGCGACATTCTGGAAATCGAAATTGAGAACCTGGGCAGGGCCAAGTTCTTTATCAAGGGCTACGGCCCGCGCAAAGATGCCGAGTGGATCCCGGGTACCAACCAGCCACCGCCGGGCGGAATGACCAAGGTTTAGCAGGCCGCGGAAAAACGCTCCGTTCACCCTTCGACGAACTCAGGGCGAACGGAGCAGCCCTTGAAATTATTCGCGATTTTCCGTTCTGCTGAGCCCGTCGAAGCATGAGACTCTCGAAGCATGAAAAACACTTTTTCCGCAGCCTGTTAGACTCGGAGCCACAAGCCCGTGAGGCGTCGATGCTGATCGATGCGCATGCGCACTTGGACCGGTACGGCGATGCACTGGAATCCGCGCTGAGAGAGATCCGGCAGCAGCGAATTTTCACCATCGGCACTTCGATGGATCTCGCCTCGTATGAGCGCCTCCCGACCTTTGGCGTACATCCGAAAAACGCCCCGCAGTATGCCGGCCACCTCGGTGAGCTCAGCGACGCCATCGAACAAAGCCCCGCGATTGGCGAAATCGGCCTCGACTTTCACTGGGTGAAGGACTCGGCACAGTACCCGGACCAGGTAAAGGTGCTGGAGTATTTTTTGGCTGCGGCCGGAGAGCAGAACAAGATCGTCAACCTGCACACCAAAGGGGCGGAGAAGGAGATCCTGGATCTGCTGGAACGCTACGGTACCCGACGGGCGATCGTCCATTGGTATTCGGGACCCCTGGATCTCTTTCGTGCCTTAGTGGACTACGGCGCTTACTTTACCGTCGGGGTCGAGGTCATTTTCTCCGCGCACATCCGGACCCTTGCGCAAAAGCTGCCCGAGGCACAATTGCTCACCGAGACAGACAACCCGGGCGGGCTTAAATGGCTGAACGGCGAGATCGGCATGCCGCAGGCGCTCGCGGAGGTGGTTCACACGATCGCTGGGCTGAGGGGATCTGAGCCGGACGCCATCCGCGAGACCGTAGAGGCGAATTTTCTACGCCTCACCGAGAATGACCCGTGGCTGGAGCCATTCCGAGATCGCCTTCAGCGTGGATAAATCACTCGCGAACTGGCTTGACGCTCAACGCTTTCGCCGGGCCCGCTTCCGCCCAGCCCTGGCCCCGATCGCCGGGATCGAATCACTAAACTGAACGTTAACGCAATGGATCATTTCCGCAAACCGATCTGCCAGCCTCCCTACGAATGCACTGAAGAACCGCCACTCGCTGCCCGGCTTTCTCGGGCTGATCACCTCGCATGTGATCACTCCATCGGTGTGTGACCAGTTCATCCACCCCGCGTAAGTGGGATTGACGTGAGAGACTTTACGGCCGCGTCCCGTTAAGTAGAATGTCCGCAGGTCCCCTGACCGCATCGCCTCGATCAATCGCCGGTAGAGATGAGCCCCCGTACGCTCCACAATCTGAAAGCGAATCATATTAGCCCCTTTTCGTGATTTTCTACTGTCTTAAGACCATGGGAAACTGCCGACAAGGCAATTTCTGAAAGACGGTCCATTGCGAGATTTCACCCACTTTCAGAAAACTTTTGAGGTCGGACGACGCTGAGAAAGCTGCCCAATTTTACAGCGATTTGGGTCTTTGACAAGAAAAATATTTGCCGCGGCCCCAGTCCGCGCTCTCGACCCCAAGGCAGGGGAGAAGGAAAAGACGGCCGCACATTGATTAGCCGGATCGACTCATGTACCTTGTCGCATACAGACGGAGGCTTCAGAAAACATCTCGGCCCGTATCTGCTCCGCCCAACAAGAGAAAATTGTCCGCAATGTAGGATAGAAGTGACCGAAGTTAAACATACGTTCTCCCGAACTGAAGCGGGGGCCGTTATCATCGTCAGCCTCGTCGTCGCGCTGCGGCTATTAGGGATTTTCCTACTCCTGCCTATCTTCAGCGTCTACGCGAGTCACTACCCGGGAGCTAACCTTCCGCTTGCTGGCGTCGCTTTCGGTAGCTATGCGCTCACGCAGAGTCTTTTGCAGATTCCCATGGGCTGGGCCAGCGACCGCTGGGGGCGGAAGCCCCTGCTGCTGCTTGGCCTGACGCTGTTCACGTTGGGAAGCCTTAGCTGCGCCGTGGCCAAGAACATCGCTCAACTGATCATCGCCCGAGCCGTGCAAGGCAGTGGTGCCGTCGCTTCGGTTGCTATCGCCACCTTAGCCGATATGACTCACCCGAACATTCGGGCTCAGGCCTTCGCGGTAACCGGCATAGCCATCGGATCCGCGTTCATGCTCGGCCTGCTCGCTGGGCCACTTCTTGCGGCCCAGATCGGTTTCAGCGGGCTTTTCTACCTGCTCGCCGCCCTGGGGGCCCTGGCAACCCTCACCGCCGGATGGTTCTTCCCGAGCGTCGCGCGTTCCCAGGCAAAAAAATCCGTGACAAGTGTCAAGCTGATCTTGCGAAATCCCGAGCTGCGCCTGATTTACTTGGCAGGCTTTGTCCTTTCCTTTGCGCTCAACCTGTTTTTTTTCACTTACCCTTTGAGCTGGACTGACCTAGGCGTGGAAAGGTCCCAGTTATGGGAAGTCTACCTGATCATTTTTATCCCCAGCCTGCTTTTCGTCTTCCCTTACGTGCGCTATGCGGAAAGAAGGGGCCGACTTTGGGGCGTTGTTCGCGTCGGCTGGCTATCCATCCTCGTTGGCTACGCCAGTTACCTTTTCAGTGCGCTGCAGAAATGGGGACTTTACGTCAGCGGTGCAGCCTTCTTTCTTGGCTACACGATGTTCCAGCCTCTGCTGCCGTCTTTTCTGACTCAACGCCTGCCTCCGGAAGGGCGCGGCACCGCTACCGGCTTTTATAATTTTGCCGGGTTTCTCGGAGCTTCGCTGGGAGGCATTCTGGCCGGAACGCTGAGTCACATCGACCACTCTCTTCCCGAGGCGGTCGGATTGGCTGTCATTGTGATTTGGGCTCTCATTGGTCTGCCCAACACGCCCGACACGGCGATTTAGAATAAGCGACTTCCCTGACGTGGCCGCGCCATACCGCCGCGGCGAGGCCGGCCTCGGGTTAACCCTTTCCAATAGAGATCAAAGCCACTCCGGCTGCGACCCCCACCGCGCCGACCACTTTACGCAGAGTGATGGTTTCGATCCCCCGCGCCATGAAGGGGGTCAAAAAGAAAACGAAGACCGTATAGGTATTCACCAGGGGTGTCACTATGGAGACACGCTCCATGAACAGGGCCGTATACTGGAGCAAGAACGACGCGCCGGTGAAAAGACCCGAGACGCCGAACCACATTAGGACCGGCCGCGGGGGCATTACGAAACGCACCCCTTGAATCCAGCGAATGATCGCATACACCTCCAGGGTCCCCGTAACGGAGGCGATCGCCACAGCCAGGATCGGCTGACCGGTGATGAGAATCCCCCAGCGGGCCAAAACGTCCTTGCCGGCAAAGAACAGCGCAGCGAGCAGAGGATAAAGGAGCTCCCATCGGCTCCAAGACTCCTTCCCCCCTCCCCAAGAGATCGTCATCAACCCCCCCACGATCAGGCCCATACCACAGAGCACCGGGAGGCCCGGCCGCTCTCCGAGGAAAACGACGGCCAGAAGCGTGGCGAACAGCGGTGCCGCGTTAAGGACCGTGGAGGTCACGTTGCTGCCCATAGTCTGGATGCCGCGGAAGTTCAGCATGCGAGCCAACCCGGGCACAAAGAGCCCGATGAAGACAAAAATCAAATTAGCGCGAATCAAAATCGCAGCGCCAGGAGTAAAAAAGAAATAACAGAGCCACAAAAAGATGCTGTTGACCGCCAGAGTGATCCAAGCCCCCCATGGGGTCGGCACGCGATGCAGCCCTCTTTGGGCGAAGATATTAGCAGAGGCGTAGCAAAAAGCAGCGGAAAGGCTTAAGATAACAGCCAACACGGTTCCAGCGATTTCCTTTCTCTTCAGATTTCAACTAAGCTACCCTTTATAACTGAAATGAGACGATTCGTCATTCATGCCGGTTAAGCCCCTAAAGTCTATCCGACAAAAATTGCTCCGCTGGTACGGCCAAAACCGCCGCGCCCTGCCCTGGAGGCGCACGCGCGACCCTTACGCCATCTGGGTTGCGGAAACTATGCTCCAACAGACCCAGGTAAAGACGGTCCTCCCCTATTACAGTCGCTTTCTCAAAGCCTTTCCCAAGCTAAAAGATCTGGCTCAGACCCGGAGGCAAAAGGTTTTAGCTCTGTGGTCCGGGCTCGGTTACTACCGCCGGGCGGAAAACTTCATTCGGGCAGCGCGGCTCATCCTAAAAGAGCATGGAGGGAATATCCCGCGGGATTACCGTAGGCTAAGAAATCTTCCCGGGATCGGTCCCTATACCGCAGGGGCGTTGATGAGCATCGCCTTCGACCAGCCTTACCCGGCCCTGGATGGCAATGCCCGGCGCGTGCTGGGTCGGGCATTGAACGTCCGAAAGGAGCGGAACCTTCAGAAGATCGCGCGGGAATTGGTTTCCGGCCCGCGACCGGGCCACCTCAATCAGGCGCTCATGGAACTCGGAGCCACTGTCTGCCGAAGCCGGGATCCGAACTGTCCCCGATGTCCTCTGGCGCGCTCATGCGTAGCGCGAAGCTCCGGAGAGCTCCGTCTCCACGGCGCGCCGCGCCGAAAATCACAGCCGGTACACGTCGACTGGCCCCTCGCGTTGATCCAGAGAGATGGGAGGTTGCTAATCCGGCGCAGACCGGAAGGCGGAATTCTGGATGGGCTTTGGGAGCTCCCCGGTGGAGAGAGCAAGAAGGGAGAGGGCCCGAAATCGGCCCTGAAGCGGCACCTCGACGAGCTGAACGGCCATGTAAATTTCCTCTCCCGCATCGGGGAGATCCGTCACAGCATCACCCACCGCCGGATCCGCGCACCCGTCTATTGTCTAGTCGCCAAGAAAAAACCTCGGCTTCCCTCCACCCACTGGCGCTGGGTCCCCATCGCCGCATTGCCCCGCTACCCCCTCTCCTCCCTGACTCTCAAGGCGGTGAGGCTTTTCGGTCGACCATGAGGAAATTTTTCCGAAACGTCTTTCTTCTCTTGTTCTCGGTCTTGTCGATCCTGATCGCCCTCGCCGCCTATGAGTATTCTCGCCTGCCCGAGGTCTCTGTCCTCAGGCGTAAGAACCCCAGAACCACCGCCCTCATGAAATTGCGCGATGAAGATTACCGCAAGCGAGGCCTCAACCCGAGACACCAGCAAATCTGGGTCTCCTATGCGACCGTCTCTGAGCACCTGAAGAAGGCCATACTGCTGAGCGAGGACAGTTCCTTCTTTAGCCACAAGGGTATCGATTTCTTCGAGCTCAAAGAAGCGCTGAAGCGGGACTGGGAGGAGGGAAAACTCAAACGGGGCGGAAGCACGATCACCATGCAACTGGCCAGAAACCTGTATCTCGACCCCTCCAAGAACCCGCTGCGCAAAGTCCGAGAGATCGCGATCGCGTGGGAGCTCGAACAGGCCCTGCCAAAGCAACGGATTTTCGAGCTCTACCTCAATGTCGTGGAATGGGGACGCGGCAGCTCCTCTATTCCACAGGCGCGACGAAGTGTCAGATGTCTCGTACTGAGTCGGAAGACTAACGGAGCGAGGGAGATCGCATGGCGACAAAATACGACGCTGTCGTTATCGGCACCGGGCAGTCCGGGCCGCCGCTCGCCGTCAGGCTGGCGGGAGCCGGCATGAAAGTCGCCATCATCGAGCGCGGCCGCTTCGGCGGTACTTGCGTCAATAACGGCTGCATCCCCACCAAGACGTTGGTAGCGAGCGCCCGGGCGGCCTACATCGCAAAGCGCGCCTCAGACTTCGGCGTGATTACAGACGGCCGAATCAGCGTGGATATGAAAAAGGTCAAAGCGCGAAAGGATGCGGTCGTACGGCGATCCAACCAAGGAGTGGAGAAGTGGCTTAGAGGCACCAAGAATTTAACGGTCTATCAAGGCCACGCTAGTTTCGAAGGTCCCCGGGCGATCAAGGTAAAAGAAGAGCGCCTGGAGGCCGATAAAATATTTATCAATGTCGGCACGCGGGCTATCGTGCCTCCCGGCTTCGAGAAGGTGGACTATCTGACCAACTCGAGCATGATGGAAGTGGATTTTCTGCCCCAACACCTCATTGTTATCGGCGGCAGCTACGTCGGCTTAGAGTTCGGTCAAATGTATCGGCGTTTCGGCAGCGAGGTGACGATCGTCCAACGGGGGCCGCGCCTGATCGAAAGGGAAGACGAAGATATTTCAGAAGCTGTCAAAGGAATCCTAGAAAGCGAGGGGATTCACGTCCGCCTCAAGGCAGAGTGTTTGAGCGGAGAGCGACGGGGCGACCAAGTTCTCGTCAAGTTGGATTGCGAGAGCGATGCCAGGGAGGCGACCGGTTCTCATATCCTTCTCGCTGTCGGTCGGCAACCCAACACAGACGACCTCTGTTTGGAGAAAGCCGGTATCGACGTCGACGGGCGAGGCTATCTCAAGGTCGATGACCAGCTTCGCACCAGTGTTCCCGGCGTGTGGGCCCTGGGAGATTGCAACGGAAAAGGCGCCTTTACCCACACCTCATACAACGATTATGAGATTGTGGCCGCGAACCTGTTGGATAATGACCCGCGCCGGGTGAGTGATCGGATTCTCGCTTATGCCCTATACATAGATCCTCCGTTGGGGCGTGCCGGGATGACCGAGACTCAGGTTCGAGATTCGAAGCGAAAGGCTCTACTCGGCAAGAGGTCAATGACGCGTGTCGGCCGCGCCGTGGAGAAAGGGGAAACCCAGGGGTTCATGAAAGCCCTCGTTGATGCGGAGACCAAGGAGATCCTCGGCGCGGCGATCCTCGGAGTCGAAGGCGACGAGGCAATTCATTCGATTTTAGACATGATGTACGCGAAAAAGCCCTACACGACGATCCAGCGGGCCGTGCACATCCATCCCACCGTAAGCGAGCTAATCCCCACGATGCTAGGAGAGCTGAAGCCGCTGGAATCATAAACTCACGCCCCTCTTGCCCGCTTCATTGGAACTCAGGAAGCCTGAATTCCGTTTTATGCAGTGGGAGAAGATCTTCCTTGCTTCCGCCAGACAATCATGAGACCAATTATGAGCGGCGATCGAGGTGGTGGGAAGCGACGACCCCGGCAGACATCCCCGGCGATCGCTGTCCGCGGCTCGACCGAAAAGAGGAGGGCGTATGAAGGCCGTTGCCGTCTTTCCGGAAAAACACGAAGTTCGAGAGATCGACCACCCGGCACCGATGATCACAACCCCGACCCAGGTCAAGCTCCGGATGCTCGAGATCGGCGTCTGCGGCACAGACAAGGAAATCAGCGCCTTTCAGTACGGCACTCCCCCAAAGGGCAGTGACTACCTGGTCATCGGCCACGAATCGCTTGGCGAGGCAATCGAGATCGGCGCGGCCGTCACCCGAGTCAAAATGGGAGACCTCGTCGTGCCGATGGTCCGCCGCCCCTGCCCCCATGACACCTGCGTGGCCTGTCGCTCGGGCCGCCAGGACTTCTGCTTTACCGGAGACTTCAAAGAGCGCGGGATAAACGGCGAGCACGGGTTCATGACCGAGTTTGTCGTGGACGACGAAAAATATATGAACCCGGTTCCCCGAGAGTTGCATGACGTGGCGGTTCTAGTCGAACCGCTGACCATCGCCGAAAAGGCCCTAACTCAGGTCTGGCAGGTGCAGCAGCGCTTACCCTGGTCCTGCCCGACCGCCCCAAGACAGGAGAAAGCCTACCGCCACCGAGCGATCGTGCTGGGGGCCGGCCCTGTCGGTTTGCTGGGTGCCATGACCCTGGTCGCCTCAGGATTCGAAACCTACGTTTATTCCCGTGAGCTCCCACCCAACCCGAAGTCCTCTCTCGTGGAGTCTTTCGGCGCGACATACGTCTCGTCGCAGAGCGCGCCCATCGAAAAACTGGCCCGGCAGGTCGTCAACCTCGACCTCGTCTATGAAGCGACGGGGGCCTCCAGCCTATCCTTCGAGACGATGAAGTATCTCGGGACCAACGGCATCTTTGTCTTTACAGGCGTGCCCGGAAGAAAGGCTCCCATCGAGGTCGACACTGACCTCATCATGAGGAACCTGGTGCTCAAAAATCAGGTGGTCTTTGGAACGGTGAATGCAGGAAGGGACGCGTTCGAGGCCGCTATCCGTGACATCGGAACTTTCAAGAGCCGCTGGCCAGCCGCGCTCGAATCCCTGATCACCGGTCGCTTTCCCATGGAAAGTTACCGCCAACTGCTGCTCGGCCAAGCGCCGGGGATCAAGAATGTCATCGCTCTAAGTAACTGAGGATTAACTGAAGTTTCCGAGAAAAGATCCGATGAAGGAAGGAGGTTTTTCAAATGAGGCGGCGCAATCTCATCCTTGCCGCGGTCGTCGTAGCTGGAGTCGCCGTAGCCTGGTATCTATTCCGGCCTGAACTGCTTTTTATCAATAAGACCGTCAGCGAAGAATTTCCCGGGGCGAAGGTCGCCTCGACGGGCCTCCAACCGCCGGTTTTAAGCATGGGACGGTTTTATAGCCTCGCACACGCAACCAAGGGTGTCGCGACCCTCTACCGGCTTTCCGACGGCAAGCGGGTGCTCAGGCTCACCGAATTCGAAACTTCCAACGGTCCGGACGTCCGCGTCTATCTCGTGGCTGCTCCCGATGCCAAGGATAACGAAACGGTACAGAAGGCGGGATTTCTAGACCTCGGAGCGATGAAGGGCAACAAAGGCGACCAGAACTACGAGATCTCCGCCGAGATAGACTTGAACAAGTATCGCTCCGTGAGCATCTGGTGCCGCCGCTTCAGCGTGAACTTCGGCGCCGCCTCGCTGGCACTGGTACAAGGCTGAGGTCTTTGCCGCGCTACTGGAAGGCTCAAGGAGGCCGAACAAATTCTGCCTCGCGGAAGAATAACCCTCATCCTAACGGATTGTGAGGTCAGCTCATGGATTCGCATGCGCCACTTAATGCCGAGGCAAGGCGGCTAGAGGAAGATCGGCAGAGAATCAAAAACTGGAAGCGCTGGGGACCTTATCTTTCGGAGCGACAGTGGGGCACGGTGCGCGAGGATTACAGCCCGTTCGGCTCGGCCTGGGATTATCTCTCTCACGATCACGCCCGGAGTCGGGCCTACCGCTGGGGAGAGGATGGCCTGGCAGGCATCTCTGACCGCCACCAGTATATCTGCTTTGCCCTCGGGCTCTGGAACGGCCGCGATCCGATTCTCAAAGAGCGCCTCTTTGGACTCGCCGGCAGCCAAGGCAATCATGGCGAGGACGTAAAGGAGTACTACTTCTATCTCGACTCGACTCCCACCCACTCCTACATGAAGTATCTCTACAAGTACCCCCAACTAGAATTCCCTTATTCCAAGTTGGTCGAGGAAAACCGCCGGCGCGGCCGGAACCAGCCCGAGTTTGAGCTGATCGAGACAGGCGTGTTCGACGAGGATCGGTACTTCGATATTTTCGTCGAGTATGCGAAAGCCGAACCGGAAGAGATCCTGATTCGGATTCAGGCGGTGAATCGTGGCCCCGAAGCGGCCGTGCTCCATCTTTTGCCCACGGTCTGGTTCCGCAATACTTGGTCCTGGGGCCTCGATGCGCGACGCCCGCGCGCCTTCCAGGTCGAGACGGTTGAGGGACTGAAAATCATCGAGTTTCACCATCACTACTACGGCCGGCGGTGGCTCTGTTGCGAGGGTCTGCCTGAACTCCTCTTTACCGAGAATGAGACCAACACCCTCAGACTCTACGGCGCTGACAACATCTCACCCTACGTTAAGGACGGTATCGACGATTACGTCGTTCGCGACAGGAAAGAGGCCGTAAACCCCGAAAAACGGGGCACCAAGGCAGCCGCCCATTACCGTTTAACTCTGGGCTCAGGCCAGGCAGTGACCTTGCGCCTGCGCTTGTCGGACTCGGAAGCGCCCCACTCCGGCGCTGCGCCCTTAGGCACGGACTTTGAGCAAATCTTCTCCAAACGCATGGGCGAGGTCGAGGAGTTCTATGAGTCGATCACCCCGCGAGGGATCTCACCGGATTGCCGAAAGGTCATGCGCCAGGCGTTGGCGGGCCTTCTCTGGAACAAACAGTTCTACCACTACGAGGTCAGCCGGTGGCTCAACGGAGATCCGGCAGGGCCGGAGCCCCCGCGGGAAAGATGGCATGGCCGCAATCGAGAATGGACGCATCTCTATAACGCCGACGTCATTTCGATGCCGGACAAATGGGAATACCCCTGGTACGCTGCCTGGGATCTGGCCTTCCACTGCATCCCTTTGGCGCTGGTGGATTCCGATTTTGCTAAGGAACAGCTCATCCTTCTCCTGAGGGAATGGTATATGCACCCGAACGGGCAACTGCCCGCTTACGAATGGGCTTTCGGCGACGTCAACCCGCCGGTGCATGCCTGGGCGGCCTGGCGCGTCTACAAGGTCGAGAAGAAGCGCCGGGGCCTGGGCGACCGCGAATTTCTCGAGCGCGTGTTCCACAAGCTCCTGCTCAATTTCACGTGGTGGGTCAATCGAAAGGATGCGGAAGGCAGGAACGTCTTCCAGGGAGGATTTTTGGGACTCGATAACATTGGCGTATTCGACCGCAGCGCGCCGCTCCCCACCGGAGGCTTCGTCGAGCAATCCGACGCCACGAGTTGGATGGGAATGTACTGTTTAAACATGCTCGCGATAGCACTGGAACTAGCCAGAGAAAACCCATCTTACGAAGACGTGGCCAGCAAGTTCTTCGAGCACTTCGTCTATATCTGCCGGGCCATGAATAACCTCGGGGGCGCAGGAATCGCCCTTTGGAATCCCGAAGACGGCTTCTACTACGATGTCCTCCATCTCCCACACGGGAGCCACTTTCCCATAAAGATCCGGTCCATGGTCGGCCTTATTCCCCTCTTCGCTGTGGAGACGCTCGATTCCGATATCGTCGATAAGCTGCCGGGATTCAAGCGCCGGATGCAGTGGTTTATCGAGAACCGGCCGGAGCTGAGCGAGTACGTGGAAACCGAGACGACAGCGGACCTCCATGTGCGCCGTTTTCTCTCGCTGGTCAACCGCGACCGGCTCCGTCGGGTGTTGCGTTACATGCTGGACGAAGAGGAGTTCTTTTCCCCTTACGGCATTCGCGCCCTCTCCCGCCATCATCTCGCTCACCCGTATACGCTCGCGGTTGACGGGAGCGACCACCGAGTAGACTACGAGCCGGCCGAGTCCACCACCGGCCTCTTCGGCGGCAACTCTAACTGGCGCGGACCGATCTGGTTCCCGGTCAATTTCCTGCTCATCGAGTCCTTGCAGAAATTTTATTTCTATTTGGGCGATAGTTACAAGGTGGAGTGCCCGACGGGTTCCGGCCGGATGGTTAATCTATGGGAGGTTGCCGGCGAAATCTCGCGGCGGCTGATGCGGATCTTTTTGCGCGGGCCGGATGAACGCAGGCCGGTCTTCGGCGCAGCGGAGAAATTTCAGGCCGATCCCCACTGGCGGGATCTCATCCCCTTTCATGAATATTTCCACGGCGACAACGGCGCCGGGATAGGAGCCAGTCATCAAACCGGCTGGACCGGATTGATAGCCAAGCTGATCCAGCAGTATGGCGCCTAAGCCGCCTTGAGTTTCAGCCCGCGTCAGTCTAGGATGACGCCGAGATCGATGCAGACCGACTCTCTGATTTATCGTCACAACCGCATCACCCGCTTGACCCATTGGGTCAATGCGCTCGCGCTTCTGATTCTCTTCATGAGCGGCCTGCAGATCTTCAACGCTTATCCCAATCTCCACTGGGGGAGCAAAGCGGAGCCCGACGAGGCCTTCTTCTCTATCTACGCCACGAACGACGACGGGGTGGTCCGGGGGTACACGCAGTTTTACGGGTGGAAGGTGGAAACCACGGGGCTTCTTGGCGTTCAGGAAACCGAGATGGGTCCTTTCCCGCGGGCCTTTCCGAGCTGGCTTACCGTCCCTGGCTACTTCTGGCTTGCCGGCGGCAGAAGATGGCACTTCTTTTTCGCCTGGGTCTTCGCCCTAAACGGCCTCGCCTATCTCGCCTACAGTCTCGCGCGCGGCCATCTGCGCAAATTTCTCTTTAGCCTCAAAGACGCGACGAAACTGTTGCCCATGGCGCTCTACTATCTTCGGCTGCGGCGCGAATCACCCCAGGAGGGAGACTACAATCCCTTGCAGAAGCTTGCCTACACCGGAGTGCTTTTCGTCCTGGTTCCCCTCATCATCGTTTCCGGCTTCGCCATGTCTCCCCAGCTCGACGTCGCTTTCAATTGGCTGCCCGCGATGTTTGGCGGCCGGCAGTCAGCGCGCGCGTTTCATTTTATCGTCACGTTTCTTTTCGCCCTGTTCACGCTCGGCCACATCGTGATGGTGGCGACCACGGGGGTCGTCAACAACATGCGGTCGATGCTCACGGGGTGGTACGCCGTCAAGGCGACATCCCCGGAGCCCGAGCCGGCGCCACCGCAGCCCGAAGCCGCGCCGCCTGAGCCGGCTCCAGAGCCGATCGCGGCACCGGTCGAGGTTTCCGGCGAAAGTCCAGAAGCACAGCCCCAAACGGAGGATCCGAGCCATGAAGAAAAATAGTTCGGGAATGTCGCGCAGGAAAATCCTGCTCGGCGCGCTCAACGGCGCCGGTCTCCTGCTCCTTTCCGGATGCGAGAACGTCTTCAACCAGCTCCACCAAAACCAGAAGGTCCTCTCCCTGCTCGAGTCGGTCGAAGGGAGCAATCGCCGGCTGCTCCGTTCCCTCACGGGAAAAAACAAACTGGCGCAGGAGTTCAGCGAAAAGGATATCTCCCGTTACTTCAAGCCCAACGGCAATCCTCCTCCCTTCACGGGGCAATACGTCATGGACGCTATGAGCAGCTGGTCCTTCTGGCGGCTCGAGGTCGGTGGCGTGGTGAAAAAGCCCGGCCAATTTTCTCTGGAGGAGCTCAAAGCGATCCCGGGGCGGACCCAGATTACCCGCCATGACTGCGTGGAGGGATGGAGCGCCATCGCCAAATGGAAGGGCGTGCCGTTATCCGAGATTTCCAAGAGGGTCCAACCCGAGTCTTCGGCACAGTACGTGGTTTTCTACTGCATGGACACAGATCAGGAGGGGAATCACTACTACGAAAGCATCGATCTCCGCGATGCGAGCCATCCTCAAACTATTCTTGCCTACGAAATGAATGAGCGACCGCTCCCGATCGAGCACGGCGCGCCGCTTCGACTGAGGGTAGAGACTCAACTCGGCTACAAAATGGCCAAGTACATTCAGCGCATAGAATACGTTGCTTCCACCAGAGAGATCGCCCGGGGTAAGGGCGGCTACTGGGAAGATCAGGGCTACGAGTGGTACGCTGGGATCTAAGCGAGTCTGAAGCCAAGGCGACGGTCATGAGCGGCCGGGAGAGTTAGCCGCTTTATTCCCAATGCCCCTCCGGGGATACTGTCGAAATTTTCTTCCTCGTAGGCAAGGGATAAAACGCTATACGTTCGGCGAATACAATTGAAGTTTTAGAACACCGTGGTAGCATAAACACATGGGCACATTTCATACGGACTGTAAGGTCGAGAACCACGTAGACCGGTCGAAGTTCGTCCGGCTCCAGAAGGTCCTTGTCGACACTGGAAGTGAGTACACCTGGATCCCGGAGACTAAACTGGAGCAGATTGGAGTCAAGAGGGAGAAAAAGGATCTACGCTTCGTACTGGCCAATGGAGAGGTTGTAACCCGTAGTGTCGGCTTCGCCATTCTGAGGGTTGGAAAGAACTTCACAATCGACGAAGTCGTCTTCGCTGAGCCCGGCGATCTTCTCCTCCTGGGAGCCCGTACCCTTGAAGGACTGAATCTCACGGTGGATTCGGCCAGAAAGAAGCTCGTCGTAGCCGGTCCCCTCCCCGCCGCCTGATCCTCGCCGAACAAGGCACCGGGAAATGCGGATTTCTTGGAAACAACCGGCTCTATGGGCGGCAATATTTATTGCAACTCTCTATAATCTCGCTATTATTCGGGAAGCAGCGACTATCCCATTTCTTCGAGGTTCCCATTTGGCCCAAGCAGACCTGTCCCTTTTCTTAACCTTAATATTCTTTGGCATCCCAGTGCTAATAACCTGTTTAGTTGTTTTAATTATTACTCTTGCCGGGATCAGCCGTGTGAAACGAGAGGGCAACTCCTCATTCACGATACGAGCTATTGCCCTGAAGAACCCGCTTGTTTTGGTTACGCTATGCAATATCTCCACTCAAGGTCTAGTTTGGGTATTCATGCTATACATAATGAAATATGGGCTCGATACGGTAACCGACTGGACTAGATAGGACTACCTGTCTAAGTTGGGGCTTCAGACCGACGCGGAATACCGCGCGCGGCTGGGAGTAGTTCGGGGGACATATTCTTACTTCTGAGTCCGGCAAGGCCAGCACCGCCGGCTAAAAGAGAATGCAAGAATCCGTATTGTGCCTCCGGATTCCCCGGATTCACCAAAAGCCAGCAGCGTTGGTCGGCCAGAAGAGTCTTGACAGGTTGGGGTAAGTGAGGGATATTCCGACCGATTCATGTTCGATAAGTGGAGCCGTCTTGGGAGATAGGCCGCCGACGTTTGTCGCCGCCTAAACGGCTCACTTAACGGTTAGCGGATGGGATTTGAATCTGTCCGGGCTTGGGGTATACTTCGCTTATGTCCATTAACCTACCTTTAAAAGAGATGACCCTCCAAGAGAAGCTTGCTGTCATGGAGGCGCTTTGGGAGGATATCGCCCGTTCTCCAGAAGCCTTTGAGTCACCCACCTGGCACAAAGACGTCCTCGATGAGCGGCGCCAGCGAATCGCCGAGGGAAAAGCTCAATTTGTGGATTGGGAGACCGCCAAAACCGAGATCCGCAAAAAGGGGACATACTCCTAATTCCGAGTCCGGCAAGGCCAGCACCACTCCCTAAAAGACACTGCAAGTATCCGTACTGTGTCCCCGGATTCCTGGTTTGAAGCGCATGGGGTCGGCCGAAAGGATTTCAAAATCAAGAGGGTACTCCGATGAGCGCTTTTGTGATCTGCATCAACAACGATAGCAACCCTGCCAGCCTGCTGGTGGGCAAGGCTTACCGCACGCTTCCAGACGCAGAGGCGGAAGCGCACAGCTTGCTGCGCGTCATTGACGAGGATAAGTCAGAGCCCGACGGCTATCTCTACCCCGCATCCATGTTTGTACCAATCGAGCTGCCAGAAGCGGCAAAGCGGGCGTTGACGGCAGGCGGTGCGTGAGCGTAAAAGGAAGCCACCTTACAAACCCACTGCGCCCCGCTTGCAGTTTCAACAGAAGCCGAACAGCCACATTTAGGCGGCAATCGGTGAGTGGATTCGGGGGACATATTCTTAACTCCGAGTTCGGCAAGGCTAGCACCGCCGGCTAAAAGACACTGCAAGAATCCATATTGTGTCCCCGGATTCCACCGGCTGCCCGGAGGGATTTCTGCCTGCTGACCGGCTCAAGACCGCCCCTTGGCCCACTGTCGCCCTGCACACTGGCTTACTCTCTCCGCTGACTTTTGCCCTTTACAATCCCCATAGCACGCAGTAAATTCCTCCGCAGCGGTTAAGTCCAACCTGTCTGCGTGCGGGTGATAACCAGAGGAGCTATTATGCCTGAGATCACGCCTCGGCGTCGTGGGGAGCTAGTTCGAGGTGTTTTCAAGATTCTGCTTACTCATCCCGATGGTCTGCCCGCCAAGACGATCCTCGAACAACTACAACGGCTAGTTCCACCCACCGCGTTCGAACAGACAACCTATCCCACGCGACCTGATACTCGGCGCTACGAAAAGATTGTCCGGTTTTCCACGATCGGTCCCGTCAAGGCCGGCTGGCTGATCAAAGACCGCGGCAACTGGTCCCTCACGGACGAAGGTCGAAAGGCTTATGAACGGTTCTCTGACCCCGAGCAGTTCGCAAAAGAGGCTGACCGACTCTACCGGAAGTGGCGTCGGGAACAGCCAGAGGAGGAAGAAGTCGAGGTGGAAGGCGACTCTCCGGGTGCAGCAACAACTCTAGAAGAGGCTGAGGAGTCTGCGTGGTCCGAGATCGAGGAACACCTCACCCAAATGAACCCCTATGACTTCCAGAACCTTGTCGCTGGTCTTTTGCGTGGGATGGGCTACCACATCGCTTGGATATCTCCTCCAGGGCCTGACAGGGGCATCGACATCATCGCCCACACTGACCCGTTGGGAATCAAAGGTCCGCGGATAAAAGTTCAGGTGAAGCGGAAAACGGAGAAAACGACAATCGATGGAATAAGATCCTTGGCGAAGGCGACGTGGGACTATTTGTCTCAACAGGGGGGTTCACTCGCGATGCAGAAGACGAGGCGCGCCGCCAGGAAAACCGGCGGGTCATGTTAGTTGACCTTAAACGCCTCTTTGACCTCTGGGTGGAGCATTACGACGAGATTCCGGAGGAATATCGCCGCTTACTGCCTCTGAGGCCGGTTTACTTCCTAGTACCCGAGGAATGATCCCAGGCTAACATGCGCTTCAGAACGATCACTTAATAGGAACGGCTGAGTTTTAACTTACGCTGCTCCCAGACGATTTCACGGTGACTAATGCTCCCTGCGGACATGCCCGAATTCAAAACCTATACGGATGTCCAGTCGTTTGTTAAAGATCATCTCTCCATGCAGTTTGGCGACATTCGGTCAATGATGAGGTTGCCCCTGCCAGCTCTTGGCATCGATCATGCCTGCAACTTTGCTGCCTTAGCAACCCTATGCAATCTGATCAGCGGGATTTCCGTTTCACTGTTTATCCCGGCCAACCCCACTACAACAGATAACAAAGGGAAAAAACACTGGATCGGCACAGGCGATGCTTTCAAGCTCCTTCTTGAAGAGTTTTATCCTTGGTTGCCCGGAGAGAGCAATCCTTTTGCCCATGCCTTGGGGGTACACGGCAAAACGCATTATCAAATCAACATCACACGAATGATTCTAAAGAACGACCATGGGGAAGTAACGGGGTTGCAGGATGCGCAGCTTCAGGAGATCGAAAGCTCGCCAAACCGGCCAGCTTGGCTATCTCCAGGACTCTCGGGGTCGGGAAGGCAGTGGAATCTCCTTGTTGAAGGCTTTTATAGGGATGTGTTTCACATGCTTTGGAACCTGGCAAAAGATAACGGTCAAATGACTAAAGCCGAGAAGCGGTTCTCGACAGGAACGATCATCTGGAGAGAGGGAAAGCCCTGAACAGATTTGACACGTAACCACTCGCGTCAGACCGATCGCTCAATGGCGCCGGCTGAGCGGCATGTTGAGGCTATGGGAAAGTGTACAGTAAGAAAGTCCCGAAAAAAACGACCCCCTATTTCGCGTTTAAACGACGACGTCGGATCGAGGAGCCGGCGAATCAAAAGGTTGGTCGGGAGGTGCGAAGGGAGAGACGTGTCATGAAGAACAAAATGAGTATCGTTGTGTTGCTGGTCGCTTTATCTCTCTCCACCCCTGTGAGGGCCCAGTATACCAAACCCGTCTACGTTTCGTTGCCGGGTCCGGGAAATATCCAGCACCTCGCTTACGCGGTGGCGAAGTACAGGGGTCTCTACGAGGAGATGGGCATTCCCAATACGCAGATCGTCGTGCTGCGAGGCAACGCGGTCAACGTCCAGGCCTTGGTATCGGGAAGCGTTCACTTCTCCTCCGCTTTCGGCCCGGCGATGCAGACGATGTTTCGCGGCGAGCAGCTTCGCATTCTGGTGCAGATCTTCAACCAGATCCCTTTCGGCCTCATCACGCGCCCTGAGATTAAGCGCCTGGAGGATCTCAAAGGTGCGAAGATCGCAGTCACCTTCGGCGGCTCCACTTACAGTCTGCTCCAGGCTCTCTTTGCCAAACAGGGCCTGCCGCCGAACTATTCCGAGTACATCAGCATCCCGGACAATGCGGGCAAAATTATCGCGCTGCAGCAGGGCGGTGTGGCTGCCGCCCTTTTGGCGCCGCCGACCGACCAGCCACTGCTTAACGCCGGATTCAAACGGCTGGTCTATATGGGGGACGTTTTTAAAGACGTTCCGTTCAGCGCTGTGCTTACGACCGCAAAGCTGATTCAGGAGGAGCCAGACTTGGCGGAAAGGATGACCAAGGCCGTGGTCAAGGCGCTTTACTGGATCCGCGCCAACCGCGACGGGAGCATCGATATCATCATGCGCCACGGCCTGCTGGAGCAGCGGGATATCGCTGCAAATCTGTATGACCTCATGCGCGATGCTTTCATTCCGGCTTTGGATCCGGAGGGAGTGATGAAGCGGGCTGAAATTGAAATTGTCCTCTTGAAAGAGCGGCCGAATTTCAAGCCCGAACAATTCATCGACGATCGCTTCTTCAAAGCGGCGCTGCATTCGTTGGGAAGCGGACAGACAAAATAAAAAAAGCTGCCCTGAGTCGTGTGACAAAGTTTACGACAAATTCTGGATTGGCTTATCGAGGCCAGGCTGCTAGAATTCAGCAGCCATGAAAGCAGCGAGGATAGCGGTTTTACCGGAGCTACTGGAGGTCCTTGGATCAGAAGAGGCGAAGCATGCCTGCCCCGCCTTCTCGCATGGTGAAAAAATATTACGACTTCCGTATTTGGCGTTTAAGCGACGATCTCGGATCGAGGTGCGGTTTAGGTACCCCCAATTTGGACACTTTTTTGGTAGTTGGGATTTGTCTACAGCCGCGTTAGGTGGCATTGGAAATGGTTTGGTGTATACTTGTTAAAGAGCCAGCCTGGAGGGTTGATGTCAGAACTCGATATCGCCAAGGAGCAAATTGCATACCTCAAGTTTTGGCTCGGGATCTTGGTTGTCACGGATATCAGTTTGTTTGGTTGGCTTCTCTCCAACGTCGGGAGCGCCAACCTGAGCCTGGTACTAGGTGGCTGTTTCGCGGTTGTGGCGATTACCCTGGGAATCGTGATCCTGCACCGCCGTATCAAGCGGCAAATCGAAAGTTTACGGGAGCTTTAGCTATGGAAATCCTTGTCGCTGCTTTGCTGGTCGCCGTCTCCTTGGTGTTGCTAGCGGTCGCGGTCGATGCGACCCGACACCCCAAATGAGAGGGTGGAGCCCCATAATAAAGCCACTGCACCCGACCGTGGGCCTGAAGTATGCCTGACCCGCCTTGTCGCATGATGACAAAATATTCGCGCGTAGCCATTTTAGGGTTTTTGGCCGTCCTTTTTGTATTTGCGATACCCTGCTACTTACAAGCCGCGGAAAAGGAAGGAATCATCGACGCGAAAGTGAAGACATTCTTGGACAAAATGAGAAACCGATGGCGGGATCTTAACGTTCCGGAGGCGGACGGAAAGATTCTCTATGAAATAATCGTCCAGAATAAATACAAAAAAGCGCTGGAGGTGGGGACCTCGACGGGACATTCCGCGATCTGGATCGCATGGGCGCTTAGCAAAACGGGAGGTAAACTGATCACCATCGAAATTGATGAGGGGCGCTACAGGCAGGCATTGGCCAATTTCAAGGAAGCGGGTCTCAGCGAGTACATCGATACCCGGCTCGCCGATGCCCATCGCTTAGTGAACGAGCTTGCGGGACCCTTTGATTTCGTTTTTATTGATGCCGATAAAGATTGGTACACCAATTACGCCAAAGCCTTAATCCCCAAAGTTGAACGTGGAGGCTGTATTACGGCGCACAATGTTGAGGAGCCGAGAGCGGCCTACCGGGGACGGTATCGCCTGAGCGGCACAGATGAATATTATCAATATATGAAAAGCCTGCCTGAATTTGAAACCAGCATCCATCCGCAAAGCCGCGCCGGTGTTGCCGTGAGTTGCAAGAAAAAAGGAAAGTAAACAGAATTGGCGTGCTTATTCGGCTTTTTCTTCTTTTCACCGTCGTTCCGCTCGTGGAACTCTACTTCCTGATTAAAATCGGGGACATAATTCGGGGGACATATTACT
>JACPSF010000410.1 GCA_016193385.1 Deltaproteobacteria bacterium | reverse complement strand
TGGATCATCTCATTTTTGATTTTGGATTTTCGATTTTAGATTAGAGGCAAGATTCGCAATCCAAAAATCCGAAATCCCAAATCTAAAATCCAAAATTCTATCCCGCGTCCACAACTTCGATCTTGAGTTTGCCGATGAGCTGGAGAATGTCGATCTGCCGGTCGATCTCGCCCTCGAGGAATTTGATGTGCGTGACGTCCGCCGGAGACTGGTTGAGGACCGGATCTACCGAGACCCACTCGCCGAGCCAGACTTCGGACCAGGCATGGTAGTAAAACGCTCCACGGAGGTAAACGACGCCGACCACGGTCTTGGCCGGGATCCCCGCCGCCCGCGCCATGGCGTTGAAGAGCACCGTGTGCTCGTTGCAGTCTCCTCTGCGGGTTTGTAGGACCTCCAGGGCGTTAGGGATGCTCACCGTTGGCTCTTTGGCGAGCTGGCTGAAGACCCATTCCCTCAGCCGCGCGACGGCTTTCAACGCGTCGGTTTCCTCCCTTAGCACCCTTTGAACTACGGCGCGGACCTCGGGATGGTCGCTTTGCAAGAACGGAGTCGATTGAAGATAGGAGGCGAACCGCGGCCCCTGGATGGGAATCCTGTAAGTGCTCAGCCGGTTTAAGTCTTCGCGCCGCACCTCCAGGAGATCGTGGCTCAGGCGCTGCCGGCCCCCGTCCAACGAAAAATAGCTGGGATCGAAGCCTGAAAGTTTGAGCTTGAGGAATTGTTTTTGCTCTGGATCCGTGATGGGGGTATTCAGCGGGACTGCGGTTTGGCTGATCAGGTCAAGCGAGAGGGATTTGGTGCCGGACAGAGCCTGGGCCTCTTCGGGCGGCTCCTTGACCAGCGCGAGTCCGGCGGGGCTCTCCTCTTTCAGGGTTCTTCCTCTGGCGTCGACCCATGAGACCACCGATACACCCCTGAAACGTTGGCGTATGCGAATGGCGGGATGGGTCTCACCTCGGATCGAGATCCGTTCTCTGCCCTCGACGATGACGGTGGTGATCTGTTGGGACAGGGTCGAGGGATCGAAGGTCAAAAAGAGATGCTCCTTTCCTGGTTCGAAATTCTGCGTTACGATGTAGGGCTTGAGGCCCGCGGGCAGGTAGGGGGTCTGGTTCAGAGGGACTGTTTTTTGAGTTTGGTGGCCCCCGGAGTCCACCTCTAACGCGAGTTTTCCCGGAGAGACTTTCCCCCGGGCCTTAAAGCGGATATCGCGGGACTCCAGCGCGAATTCGAACTGCTTGAGGGCCCAGTCCGAAGATGCGGCCATCTCAAGCCGGGTCTTGACGGTCTGTGTAGTTCCGAGGAGATTGAGGTGCAGGAGCGAAAAGTCCCGCACGCGATAACCGTCGGTTTCAGGGGTGATGCTCTGCGCCGCGTAGCCGATCTTTTCGCCGTGAAAATAAATACCCCACCACTCCTCCATGGGCTCTGTGATCGTGGAGACCGTCTGAAGGCGGACGGCAGCGGGCGGCGCCCCGAGCTGGCGCCTGAAGAGGAGGACGTTCATGAGGCACCAGAACAGGACAATAGCAACCTTAAAGGATCGCATCACAAACATAGAAATAAAAAACTCCCTCCAGTGTAAAGGAAGCGGCGTCCCTTTTCAAACTTTGGCCCTTCTTTGCGCCCAATGAAATTTGTCGCCGACAAGATGTTGGGAAGGTTGGCTCGATGGCTTCGAGTCATCGGCCAGGATGTTACCTATGGCTCGCACCTGTCGGGGTACGGCCTGGTTCGCGCCGCGCGCAGGGAGGGCCGGGTCATTCTCACGCGGGATCGCCGGATCGGCGGTAAGAAGCCCCCCGAGTACCTTTGGATTGAGAGCGATCGCTTTCGCGAGCAGCTCAAGCAGGTGATCCGTGCCTGCGGTTTGGATCCGCTCAAGGATGCGTTTACCCGGTGCGTGGAGTGCAATGAGCCGCTTCAGCCCATCGCGAAGGAAGCCGTGCGCGAAAGGGTGCCTCCGTACGTCTTTTCCACGCACGAGAAGTTCTCCGTCTGTCCCATGTGCCACCGCATTTACTGGCCTGCGACGCATCAGCAGAAGATGGTTGAGGAGCTGAAGGGGATGGGATTCTGAAGCCGGTGAATCACCATTTGTCCAGCCCTGGCTTCAGACCAAGCTGAGATTGACATAACACGTCGGTATCGGATACTGTCCCCTCCCAAAAGGGCGGCTCAAGCCGTTTGCTGTCCCTTAGCAGGTTGCTGAAAAAGCCTCCGTTCACCCTTCGACACGCTCAGGGCGAACGGAGCAGGTGTTGAAAACATTGACGAATTTCCGTTCATGCTGAGGCTCTCGAAGCATGAAAATCACTTTTTCCG
This sequence comes from Deltaproteobacteria bacterium, assembly GCA_016193385.1. The sequence goes on along the minus strand of JACPSF010000410.1, from coordinate 5,549 downwards.
CAGCCTGTTAGAGCCTGTCGGGTACCTTAAAGGACTTTTTTTATTGTCGCAGCGGGGGCTGTCTCCGGCCTCTCGGCGGCTGAGACTCAAAAGGAAGTTCCTATTTGCTCATGCTAAAATATGTTCCTCTCAAGATGAAGCAATGGACTCGAATCATTGCCGGTAATATTTTAGTACTTGTCCTCCTCCTCGTTGTCATTGAGGGCCTGGCGAGCTACTTCCTTCTTGTTTACGACATCACGACCACGCTTCCTTCAGCGGAGAGACTGCATACACGATACGATCCCGACCTGGGGTGGGCCCATATTCCCAACATACACATACCGGATATGTATGGGTCGGGAGTCTATCTACGAACGAATAGCCAGGGGTTTCGAAACAATCACGATTTTAGCGCTACGGTTCCAAACGGGAAGAGCCGCGTTATCTGTGCAGGCAATTCGTTTACGCTCGGCTATGGCGTCGACAATGATCATACGTGGTGTCAGCGCCTTACATCTCTCGACCCACGTCTTGAAACTGTCAATATGGGACAGGGCGGTTATGGAGTGGATCAGGTGTATCTCTGGTTCAAACGCGATAGTGGCAAACTCGAACATGATGTACACCTCCTAGCGTTTATCACGACTGACTTCTTTAGAATGCAAGCCAGCAAGTTCGCGGGATACGGGAAACCCGTGATAAAAATAGAAGAGGGAAAACTTGTCGTGAGAAACGTGCCGGTGCCGATGGCCTCTTACGGATTCACTTGGCTCCTGGCAAGGCGTCATCATTTTGACAGGCTACGTACCAGCGAATTCCTAAGGCGAGCTCTCCGGAGCGACCGGGCTTCGCGAAGTGACACGACTAACCGCACGTTCAAGGATAAAAATGAAGAGACTCGTAACGTCCTGGTCAAGATATTTGAAGAGCTTAAGTATCTCAATGAAAAACATTCGAGCAAGCTCATCCTTGTGTATCTGCCTCACCCATCTGACCTTTTAGACAATGGCCCGGCAGAATGGATCCAATTCGTGGAAAGAACATCGCGGGCCCTCGACATTCCGCTCATCGATCTCCTGAGCCACTTTCGATCCTTGCCATACGAAGACACTGTCAATCTGTTCATACCGAAAGCGGAACTCAACTATCCGGGGGCGGCTGGCCACCTCAACGATCAGGGAAACGAGGTCGTGGCAAGGATGATTTATAAAGAACTCAAGAAAGATCTCTCGCCTCCTCAGCTTTAGAGTGATCCGAGGTTTTTTAGAGGCCTATCTCAGTGAGAAGGAGCAAGAATGTTCGACTATGTGAAAGCCTTCATCCTGGTGGGCGTGGTCGGCCAATTCTTCACGGGACCCCTGTACCTAACATTATTGATGTTTCTAGGAAAACCGATCCCAACAGATCGCGGGCCCGGCTTGGTGGGAGCTTACGTTTTGTTCTCAGCAGTTGTTGCGGTGATCTTGTGGGTCGCCCGGAAGGGGATGCCCGATGGCGAAACGGCGAGCGGTCGAAAGGCATATCGTGGAATCGGAATAGCGCTCTTCGTTATTTTTGGGTTCTTAGGGTTTTATCCCTAAACCGCCAGTCCCGAGGAAAGGACCTCCAAGGTTGCGAGTAATGTCAGCAATGCACTCGGTTTCCCGTTAGGGGCTACCCTATTGGAGTGGTTCTCCCCGAAAATCCGGGCTAAGGTGGGGATGAAAAAACGCGCTACCAAAGAAAAGTCTATGAAACAGACCCGCTAACCTGCCCCAAGTGCCAAGGAGACCTGTCTGCCGTCGCACAGGCAGGCGGCGCGCAAGCAGGCCAGGAGTACGAGCCGATTGTCGTAACAGATTCGTTGGCCGCGGACCCCGGCGAGCGGTTTGAACTTGTCTTAACGAATCCGCCTTTCGGGAAGAAGAGCAGCATCACGATCGTGGCCGATGATGGTAAAGCCGTCAAAGAAAGAGAGACCTATGAGCGAGACGATTTCTGGGCCACGACATCGAGCAAGCAGCTCAACTTTCTCCAGCACGTCAAGACTTTGCTCAAGATCAACGGTCGCGCGGCGATCGTCGTTCCTGACAACGTCCTCTTCTTCGACAAGAAGCAGGCCAGCGAAACAGCGTTGACAAAGAAGCTATGGATCCACTGGGGCAGGAGTCAAGTAGCGCCCGTCCTGCGGGCCGGGCTCGCGGCCAAGTTGAAACTAATTCTTAGATAGGTAAGACCCCTCTTAGCTTGACCAGCGTTTCTCAAGGGATTGACTCTCGGTCCGGGGGTGGGTACTCTTTCGTTTAGCCTCGTTTAGTCGCCGGCACACTTCGCTGGGCCGCGACGATCAGTCTCAAGAGAGGAGAGCGAGATGGCTAAAACGGTCGTTATCTTCAGCCAGCCGGGCTGAGGGCCCTGCAATCGGGAGAAAGAGTTTCTTTCTCAAAAGGGAATTGCTTTTGTCGATAAGAACGTGCGTGAGGATCAGGCGGCGCTTAAAGAACTCCTTGCCATGGGCTACCAGAGCACGCCGGTCACATTGATCGACGGTGAGGCGGTGCTAGGTTTTGATCAAGAAAGGATTGAAAAACTGTTGGGCCTTTAAAGAGACGTTGGCTCTGCTCAAGAAAAAGTAGGTTTAAAAGTCTCTGATTTGCGCCTATCGCCTGTTGCCTTCTTAATCATTTCGCCCTATTTTACGTGAGACTGACTTCGGCTGGGTCATCCGATCCGGTCACGTCTTTGATTCTGCATCATTGCTTGGACTGGCTCTCCCCAGCCGGGCTTTCTGCTTTGTGGAGTAGTGCGGGAAGTAGAAGAAGGAACATAAGGGCCGGTGCGAGCGAAGACGACAGGGTTAAGGATGAGCCAAGAGCGGACTTGACCCCACTTTCTTTTTTTATGGCATCTTTTGATATTGTGAGCCGTGTCGATCTCCAAGAAGTCGATAATGCAATAAATATAGCGAGAAAAGAGATTCTCAATCGTTATGATTTTCGCCAGTCGAAAACTTCAATCACTCTGGACAAGAAGGAGAAAAGGATTCATATCGTGACCGAAGATGAGATGAAGTTGAAGGCTGTTCAGGAGACATTAATCGGAAGTTTGGTTAAACGTAAAGTTGATGTGAAAAGTTTGGATCCCAAAGAGATTCAGATGGCTTCTCATGGAATGATCCAGAGGGAACTGGCCATCAAAGAGGGTGTGGAGGGCGACATGGCCCGAAAAATCGTCAAGATGATCAAGAGCGAAAATTTGAAAGTTCAGGCAACAATCCAGGAAGCTCAAGTGCGGGTTAGCGGTAAAAACATCGATGATCTTCAAGCCATCATCAAGATGCTGAGGAGTGCCAACCTTGAGATCCCCCTGCAGTTCATCAACATGATGCGGTAACAGAAGAAAAGGGGTCGCCCATTAGCCCAACGAACTACGTCAGTACGCCTCCGCTCTGCCTGTGCGCCCGCCTGCCGGGGCGCCGGCAGGTGCCCGCACGCAGACAGGGACCTTTTTGACCGGCCTGAGAACAGGGTTTTTCAACACCCTTCCCGTTCTCTGATATTTTTCTGCCGATGCAAATCGAAGGGCACTCTCGTCCTTGAGAAGCGTCAGGGTTTGTGAAAAGCTCTGGCAACCCCCTCCGGTTTTTCTGATCGCAGGTGCGGCCCAGGAGTCTAGGGGCGGGATCGGCCGCGGGAGGCAAGCAATGAATCTGGCAGCTCTCGATTACGTCATCCTTATCGTTGAGGATCTGGACCGAGCCGTGAAATTCTATCGAGAGGTTTTAGGACTTCCGTTGAGCCACCGTTCTGGCGAGTACGCGCAATTTGCGACCGGAGGCACGCGCTTTGGGCTTTATACGAGAAAGGGCATGGGACAGACTTTGGGCGCACCGCTTGCGAAGCCCGCGGAGGATGCGCCTGGATTCGAGATCGGTTTCAAAGTTGCGGATGTCGACAAAGCCCTTCAGGAATTGGTGGCCTCAGGTGCCACGCCGGCGATGCCGCCGACGACTCGACCCTGGGGGCAACGGACGGCGTACCTCAGGGACCCCGACGGTCATTTAATAGAGCTTGCGCAAGATTTGCGTTCGTCGTAAGGGTTGAGGTGAGGGAGATTGGAGGTTTTTATGGCGATGCCACTTATCGACGCCGATGGCCATGTGATCGAGGATGAGACCCTCCTTGACTACTTGGAGGAGCCCTACCGCGGCGGCAGGACCAACGGGGGGATCATCGGCCCTATACGTAATGTCCTGGGTAGCGTGTTTCCCTCGCTGGACTTTCACCACCTGGCTACTTTCAAACGGAGCGAGAGGGCCTTCGGTGGAGGCAAACGCGTCGGGCCCGAGCAATGGCTTGAATTTCTGGACGTGGCCAAGTTCGAGTACGCTTTCCTCTATCCGACGATCGGGCTGGCCATGGGAAACATCTCCCATCCCGATTGGGCGTGCGCGGTGGCGCGGGCTTATAACAACTGGATTCATGACCGCTACATGAAGCGCAGCCCGCGGCTCAAGGGGATGGCGCTCCTTCCCATGCAGGATGTCAGCGAGGCGGTTCTTGAGTTGCGCCGCGCGGTAAAAGAGCTCGGCATGCCCGGCGCGATGCTGCCCTCCCGCGGGCTGCCGTTCGATCTGGGCCATCGCGCCTATTGGCCCGTATATGCGGAGGCGGAGAAATTGGGCTGCGCGCTCGCAGTTCATGGCGGTTGCCATCACGGGATGGGGCTCGATACCTTCGAGACATTCGTTCCGATTCATGGGATGGGCCATCCCCTTTCCTTGCTCATCGCCTTTTCGGGGATGGTGTATCACGGGGTGTTCGACGAATTTCCGCGGCTGCGGGTCGGCTTTCTCGAAGGCGGTGCCGCCTGGGTTACGTTTTGGATGGACCGTATGGACCGATCGCACCACTACTTCGGCGAGCTCAACATGCGGGGACGATATAAAGGGCCCTCTATGGAGCAAAAGCCGAGCGACTATTTGAAGAGAGACAACGTTTTCGTCGGGTGTGAAGGGGGCGAGGAGGGGCTGGATTACCAGGTCCGGCGGGTCGGGAACAGCCATTTTCTTTTTGCCAGCGATTTCCCCCATGAGATCGGTCCCGAGGACATCATGCACGAAATCGAGGAGGTTCAGGAATATCAGGGTCTGACGGAAGATGACAAGGCGGCCATTCTGGCCGGCAATGCACGGCGCTTCTACCGGGTACCGAAGGGCGCCTGAAGGACGCGGTGCTTGGAAGCCGCCGATGACTTTGATAAAGATCTTTGTTTGGGAAGGAGGTACTGAACCATGGCCAGAGGTGAACTCGAATCCGTAGCCCGATCGCTGGTCCCGAAAGGCAAAGGGATCTTGGCGGCCGATGAAAGTGCCGGCACCATCAAGCGCCGCTTCGAGGGCATCAAGCTCGAATCCACTGAAGAAAACCGTCGCGCCTACCGCGAGATGCTGTTTACCACCAAAGGGATTGGCGATTACATTTCCGGAGTTATCATGTTTGATGAGACCATAAGGCAAAAAACGCGAAGTGGCGTGCCTTTCGTTGAAGTGTTGACCAATGCTGGGCCTATTCCGGGCATAAAAGTTG
>JACPSF010000316.1 GCA_016193385.1 Deltaproteobacteria bacterium | reverse complement strand
GAACGTGACCGCGATCAGGATCTCACCCAACTGGAGGCGGGTGGAAAGCTCCGCGAGCGTCCCTAGAAAAAGCTGCTGCGTGGCCAACGCCTTTACAAACTCCGTGGTTTTTTTCTCACCCCATGGCCCGGCCGCGAGGCGGGCCAGGTGGTGTGTCGCCGTGGACATGCCCAACTTCCCCCCTTTCCACTTGGGGCCCAGAAGGTCCTCCCACCTTTTCGGAACATCCTGCGCCGACAGGGTCCCCTTCTTATAGGCAGGCAGAACGATCTGGTGGGCAAACGAGATGGCGCCGCTGTCGTAGTGAATCGCTCTCGCGTCGATGCCCAGAGATTTGTAGTTATACGGCGTGTGGAGCTTTCTGAGCCAGAGAGTGCCGTGATGGGAGTCGGTCACCAGCATAAGGTCCCACTCGGGAGTGACCCCCGCGGCCGCAAAGCCGACCACTTTCCCGATATCGCCGACCATGTTGCTTGAAGCGTGGAAGTTCACGCGGGTATTCAGGCCATATTTTTGATTGAACGCCTCACTAAGCGCTTGCGCGCCCAGGGGCGTCAAGGAGGAAGGGGCAAGGAGTTCCAAGACATTTTCTTTCTTGGCCGCGGCGAGCAGTTCGTCTATGGGGGCCGCCAGAGCCGGATGAGCCCCTATGACCAGACCCAACAGAACCGAAATACTCGCGACAAAGGATCCCAGTCGTTTCATGACCTGCCTCCTGGTAAAGACGAGGAACCGCCGAGCGCGTGCGGGATATGGCTACGCAATCTTCGGCCCCGTGTACTCGAGGATGTAGAGTCCCCCCTTGATCCGATCGGTGACGTAAATCAGTCCATCGCTGTCGACGAAAAGATCGTTGAACATGGGGGCTTGCTGGCCTTCGGGAGGCGGCGGAATGAAGAAGCCGACCTCCTCGGGACGATAGGGATTTCTCAGGTCCACAATCCGCAACCCGGCGTTATAATAGGTAACGAAGATGAGGTTTTCGCTGTGGAACGAGCCGGGGCGGTTCTCGTGGACGTTATGCGGTCCGAAGCGCAAACCCCGCTTGCAGAAATCTCCCTGGGGCACAGGAAACGTGCTGATCGTTACAGGATTTCTCTCCTCGCGGATGTCGATGACCCAAACCCGTTTCTCCCCCTCCTGGCATTCGTTTTTCACCGATTCGTCGGTCGCGACCACGAGTTTCCTCCCGGGAAGGGGCAAGGTCGTGTGGGTATACCCGCCGTAGGGCGGCCCCCAGTCGAGGCGGCTGATGAACTTTGGCGAGCCGATATTGGAAATATCGAGGATCGCCATCCCGGCATCCACCATGGCCACATACGCGCGGTTCTGATGGGGGATGATCCCATGAACGTAAAAATGTTCTCCCGCAAAGGGGACCCAGCCCGGGGCTTCCTCTTCACCTTCCCGAGTTCCCGGAATCCACCAAACCCCCGCCTGGCGCGGGTTTGCCGGGTCGGAAAGATCCGCAATCAGATAGACGCGGTCTTTAAAGCCGGGCATCGAAGATGACACGTGCTCGTATTTGCCATCGCTGAACCACATGCGATGGACGCCCTTTCCCTCTACCCGTAGATAGCCGGTCTCCTTGGGATTGGTGGGATCGGAAATCTCATAGACGCGGATCCCGGCCTCATTCTGCGCATCGGGTTCCCTCTTGCCAAAGTACGGCAGCTCCTGATTCTGGATCAGCACGTCCCCGGCAATCTGCACCTTATGAGCATGCGTGTTGGGGGGATGGGGCATCTGGCGCACCACGCGCGGAGCTTCCGGATCCCCAGCATCCACGATGGTGAGCGCCATGGGGGAAGTTCCCAGATGGGCGATGTACACATACCGGCCTACTTTCAAGAGCTGCATGCCATCGCCATGACCGTTGAGGTCATGGTGCGCCACCAGCCGAACATTCCAACACTCGCTTCTGGCCATCGGGTCCTTATCGCTGCTCGCTCCCATAGCGCTCACTTAGCTCCTCACCCGCTCTATCTGTGCCGTCCATGTGCTGAAACACCATCGCGTCGCGCACAAACTTCTGGGCCGGAAGTTCCCGCATCACCCCGCTGCCGCCAAAAACCTCCATCGCTGTAAGGCAAATCTTGAGCGCAGCTTCCGTGCAAAAGACCTTGGTTGAATGCATGAAGGCAGGATCAACCTGACCCGTATCCCCCATCCAGGCCAGGCGCCAGAGCATGGTTCTGCCAGCTTGAAGGGTCTGGTACATCTCGGCAATCATCATGGCCACGGCTTGATGCTGGATGATCGGCCGGCCTCCCTGGATCCTTTCGTTCGCGTACTTTATAGCCGCGTCCAGCGCGGCGCGGCTTAGAGTCATGGCATGGCCGGCCAGCTCCACTTTGCTCGCAACGCCCTCCGCACCAGACCTCCCTTCCTGGCCTCCGAACAAGTTTTCCACCGGCACCTTGACGTTGTCGAAGTCGAGCTCTCCTTGAAGGTAGATGCGAAAGCCCACCTTGTCGTGGACGGAGGCCACCTTGAAGCCCGGCGTGTCCGTCGGAACTAAAAAGTTGCTGCACCCTGCGTCACCGCCCTTGGTCATGTCTGTCCGCGCGGTCACCAGCAAGAGCTTGGCCACGGGACTGTTGGAGATGAAATGCTTGCGACCGTTGAGGACGTAGTAGTTTCCCTCGCGCTTGGCCGTGAGCTTGACTCCGGCATCGGGGGCTTCGTACGGTAGATGGTTGTCGGAGCCGGAGCCAGGCTCGGTCCGGGCCCCGCCGAGGAGATAGGTATCATCGTCGCGAAATGCCGGCAGAAACCGGTCCTTTTGCTCCTTGGTTGCCTGCTGGCCGATCCGGCGCGCGCCTTTCCAGCACTGGGTTAAAATCTTCGCGCAGGAAACATCGGGGTAGCTGAGTTCCTCGATCAGTACGAGCCAGGTGCGCAAATCGAATTCCGGCCCTCCATACTCTTTCGGCAGGCCAATGGTGCGCAGTCCCAGCCTCGACGCCTTCTTGACCATGTCCCATGGAAAGTCCTTCAACAGGTTCTCCGAGCGGTCCAGTTTCTCGGCGATGGGCCGGATCTCTTTCTCGGCAAAGTCCCTGGCCATTTTCTGCAGGGCTTTCTGCTCGTCGGTCAAATCGAAATCAATCATTGCTGTCTCCTCTCCAATCCAGGCTGATAATATCCCTACGCGTCTTTAAGGGAGTTCGATACCGGATGGCCGCAGCTACTTCAGCAACTCCCGCACCGCCTCGGTGAACGCAGGCAGGATTTTTCTCCAATCCCCGGCCGCGCCGTAGCGCGCCTCCTTGAAAATATTCGCCTCCGGGTCGTTGTTGATGGCTACGATCACCTTGGCTCCGGAACAGCCGGAGATGTGCTGGCTCGCTCCCGAGATACCCACGGCGATGTAGAGGTCTGGAGTGATGATTTTCCCGGTAAGACCAACCTGGTAACTGTGGTCAATCCAGCCAGCGTCGCACGCCGGGCGCGATGCGCCGACCGCGCCGCCCAACAGTTGGGCAAGTCCTTCGAGTTCCTTGAATGGCTCCGGTCCACCCAAGCCGCGGCCCCCCGCCACCACCACCCGCGCCCCTTCCAGATTGACCCCGGCCCTCTGCTCCACGACCTTCTGAACCACCCGTGTCTTCACCACGGAAGCCGGAATCTCGACCGGGACCCGAACCACCTCTCCTTGAAGAGTTTCATTTTTTTCCGCGGCTGCGAATGCCTTTGGGCGGACCGTGGCGATTTGCGGCTTGCACATCATGGTCACAACCGCCATGGCGTTTCCTCCATAGACCGGGCGCGTGGCCAGTAACCGTTTGCTGCCACCGTCAACGCTCAAGGCCACGGCGTCCTGAGCCAAGCCGACGCCCAATCGAAACGCCAACCGAGGCCCCAGCTCTCTGCCGACTTCATTTCGTGCAATGAGGACGATGGCAGGCTTCGCTTGCTGGCACACCTGCTGAAGCGCCGCAACACGCGCGTCGAGATGACCCTCCCCGAGAAGCGGGTGCTCGGCGAGGAGAACCCGCGCGGCCCCGCAGGCGATAGCCTCCGCGCCAGCGTTTGCCAGGTCGGACCCGAGCAGCACCGCCTGGAGGGATTGCCCAAGACTCTTGGCTAACGTGCCACCAACGTTCAGCAGTTCCCTGGTTGTCGGGTCCAGGCGCCCGTCTCGGATCTCCCCGGCAACCAGCACACCCGTTTCGTCCGCCATAGTAGCACCACCCTTCAAATGATCTTCGCTTCCCTCAACTTCAGAGCGAGCTTCCGTCCGGCGTCGGCGTCATCCTCGCCGGCGATCAGCTCGCACCGCTTTTCCCTGGCCGGAATAAAAAGATCCACCACTTCCGTCTTGGCCAAGCTGGAAAGAGCTAGCCCCAGATCGCTGATGCCCCACACCGTGGGCTTCTTTCTTGCCGCATCCATAAGCCCTTTGATCGTGGGAATGCGCGGCTCGCCCAGCTCATTCGTCACCGTGATCAACGCCGGCAACGGCGCTTCTAACACGTCATGTCCGTCCGTCGTGATCCTTTCGATCCGCGCGCATCCGTTAACCACCTCAACCTTTTTGGCAAGGTTTAGACAAGGAATGCCGAGGAGTTCTGCCAGTCCCAAAGGCACCTGCGCGTTGTCCCAGTCCGAGGCCTGCCGCCCGCAGAGGACAAGGTCGAAAGCGCCGATCTTGCCGATAGCCGCTGCCAGGACACTTGCGACCACAAAGGAGTCGGTGGTGTCAAAAGCGTCGTCTTGCAGCAGGAACAGATCGTCCGCGCCCATGGCCAGGGGCTTCGTGATGACGTCGGTGACAAACGACCGCCCCATAGAGACAACGGTGATCGTGCCGCCCGCGGACTCTTTGATCTGTAGGGCGGCCTCCATGGCGTTTTCATCGAAGCCATTGACCACGGGGTCCGCGCCGGGCGGAGGAACCGCCCGCTTGGTTTCGCGGTCAACCTTGAAAGCAGACAAAGGCGTCTCGGGATCAAGCACTTGCTTGGCGCACAAAATCATCCTTACGCCCATCGCTCCTCCTCTCTATCGGCCTCACTTGCTATCTGTGAAAAAAGTAGCGCCACGGATATGTCTGGAAACGAATTGGGGCTGTGTGATCTTTGGAACCGATCATGCTCCCTGGTTATTTACTGAAGCCGAGGATCTTGCCGTACTCCCTCGTGAGCCTGTCCACGATCTCGGCATGCTCCTGTGTCATGTACACCACCTTCTTGCCCTTTGCATACTCGTAAGCCCTTGTCCCGGGAACAAAGGCAGAGCTCTCCCCGGGGAACTTCTCCCAGATCTGCTGCGCCTCCGGAGTTGTGAGGAAAGCAGCGAAGAGGTGCGCTGCATTGGGGTGGTTAACGCCTTTAAGCGCGCCAGCCAAATAGGAAGGCGAGATCACCGGCTCGACTCCCTCGGCGAAGACGACGGCCGAGCCTTTCTCACTCCCTCTGCGGACGAAGGCATCAATGAGCGTGATGGCAACAAGGATCTCACCGATTTGTAGCCGGGTGGTTAACGCTCCAAGCGTTCCCAGGATCGGCTCCTGCTTGGCCAGGCCTTGCACGAACTTAGTGGTTTTCTCCTCACCCCACGCAGTCGCGAGCCGGGCAAGGTGGTGGGTTGCCGTGGACATGCCCAGCTTGCCTCCCTTCCACTTGGGATCCAGAAGGTCCTCCCACTTCTTCGGCACATCTTTGGCAGGCAACATTTTCTTGTTATAAGCAGGCAGAGCAAACTGGTTCGAAAAGGAGATCGCGCCACTGTCGTAGTGGATCCTGTCGTAGTGGATCAGTTCCGGATCGATGCCCAGTTTTTTGTAGTCGAACAGCTTGTGAAGCTTCCGAAGCCACAACGTGGCATGGGCGGCGTCGTGGACCACCATCAGGTCCCACTCCGGTGGTACTCCGGCAGCGGCGTGGCCGACGACCTTGCCCACATCTCTGGTGAAGGATTCTCCGGGGTTATAATTCAGCCTAATGTTGAGATTGTACTTTTTGTTGAACGCATCACTCAGCGCCTGAGCTCCCGGGGGAGTCAAATTGGACGGCGCGTACCAGTCGAGAGTCCCCTCTTTCTTCGCCGCTGCCACGAGCTCGTCTACAGCGGCGGCCGACACCATGTGGCTCGATGGCGTCAGGACAAGTAGCGCTAAGATACTGGCCGTGAGGAATCGCCACCGTTTCACAGCTCACCTCCTGTCAAGTTCAACGGCCCTTGCTTCGGAATTTCTTTCCACGACTCTAGACCAAGGCGCATTCAGCAATTCCCATGCCACGCATAGTTGACCTCATCGGTTTCCTAAGTATCGGCATTTATAGATTTCACGTCTTTTGGGGCAGCACCTCTGGTTAATAGAAGGTCAGTTTTCTCTAAAAAATGGAAAAGTAGCCGCTCTTTTTCCAAGATATAAGAATAGGCATAGATGCATAGCGATTCACTGGACCAATCGCTACAAACTGCCCAGCCAGCCGCAACCACAGCTTCAGTTCCTCAGTCAAGCGGAACTCCCGCACCTCCGAACTAGGCCATTTCTCATAGTCAAACTACCGCCTTTTTCGCTCTTTGAACCTCGCGGGAAAAGTTTCTTAGCGAGCCGTGCAAGCTGAAACGAATGGCCATAGGGTTTTCCTTCCGCAGTTAAGTTAGATCAGGCAACGGCGAACAGCCGGCTTCAGTTGTTGCGCTATGTGCTGAGGTCGGGTGGGTGCAGCGAAATCCATCGGCCATACCGGCAGCCAGAAGAAAATTCAGAAAGCCGGGCGTCACGTTGCCCGCGCTCGTCGTCCGTTCGAAGGTGCGCTTGCGGATCGCGGTGTCGACATCGCCGCGAGTAGTCGATCTTCATCTCGTTGCAGAACGCGAAGTCCACCCCTTCTCACGAACCCCGTCCTAGGCGTGGCGCGGAGGGTGGTGGGGTCCACGGAGCCGCCGAATGTTTGTGCGATCATCAAAGGCTCTCCGATTGAGCAGCGACCTTGATCGGCACCCTCACCCTAACCCTGCCTCACCCTGCGCGCAGCCGGCGGGTCTCCACCCAGTCGATCTCCAGCGTCACGGGGTCGAGCGCCACTTTGTAAATGTCCCGCGCCACCTGCAGGGAGTG
>JACPSF010000315.1 GCA_016193385.1 Deltaproteobacteria bacterium | reverse complement strand
GCCGGCCCCTTGCACGGAGCTCACGTAGTCGATGACCGTGCCCTGTAAATATTTCTTGCTGGCGGCGTCCAGATAGATCTTCAGCCCGTCCATCTCCAGGACCGTGTCGCCGGCCTTTGCCTCTTTTTCGAAGTCCATGTGATAGGAGTAGCCGGAGCAGCCGCTCGTCACCACGGCCACCCTGAGCCCGTGTCCTTCCAGGTTCTCCCGCGCCAGGATGGATTTCGCCTGGGCGATCGCGTTGTCAGTGAGCTTGAGTTCCTGTCCTTGAGCCGTTTGTGGGGCGATTTCGGGTGATTCAGTTGTCATTTCAGCCTCTTTTTGGAGCCAGACATCCATTAGGCTAGCCCGTGTACGTCTTGGAGTCAAGGGATACGTTTGGCGGCAACGTCAACCGGTGCCCGCTCGCGAACGCGAAAAGATTGCGTGGCGGATTGCGCCGCCGACTGCAAGACAAACCGGGAATAGCACCAGCCAGTAAATTGTCGCGACCACGGGCCACCAGGCGGAGTCCGGTCCGCCGGCCATGTCGTTGCGGAGATAAGCCGCAACGGCGACGCACAGCACCACGGCGGACCCAACGACAAAAGCGTCGAATCGGCGAAGCCTGGAAACCTCGACCCCGGCAGGCCGAAAGCGAAGATAAGCCCAAAGCGAAGCGCCTAGAACTGGAAGGAGGATTCCAAACGCGACAATCATCCAAGGGCTAACCTTTAGCGTGATCGGCGCGACTTTCCGCGCCCGGCTCCACGCCGTGGTTGGGCCTTCAGCTTGTCCCAGAACTGTCTTGGGGAAAGAATCGCTAGATTCTGGATTTGACCTATATCCAGGATCTCCTTGTACCTGTCACGAACACGGCGGCTCCAGCCGATATCGCAGCAGACAGAATAGGTAGGTCATCCTGATCTTGGATTTCGACCGTGGGAAGTCGGCCGAGCTCCGCAAGCACCGTATCTTGCCGCATAAGCGAGATGAAGTCATCAATCAATTCCTGAGCCACACCGAATTTGGTCCTCAAGACAAGCTCCAGTTCGCTCAACACTTGTGCGGAAGTCAGAAGTTCGTGTGAAGTGAGAACCTCCCGCAGAACGTCCGCGCAAAGGCCGCGAGTTGCCGCTGCACTGGCCAGGACATTTGTATCCAGGAAAACCCTCACGACACGTCGGCGAACACATCCTCGTCTGTAAGGTAACCGCGTGCCTCCGCAAAAGGCATGATCTTGCGCCGCAGTGCTTCAAACTGGCTGATGCGCAGCTGGCGACGCAGAGCCTCCCGGGCGACCTCGCTCCGGTTTCTTCCTGACCGACGACTCGCCTTGGTCAATAGGTCGTTTAGGTCTTTGTCGAGTCTGATTGTCAGGGTGCTTGTCTTCATGTCATACAACGTAATACGAATTAGCAATCGTGTCAAATGACACTTTTCGGCCTAACGGTCCGCTGAGCCGACGGCGCGAACAAACCAGCGCAGCGACGCTTGCAAGCGTTCGTCTTCGAATACGTGGTTGGGCGGGAACATGCGGCCCGGCAGAAGAAACAATGCCACCCTACCTTCGTGCTTCATTATTCCGGCGGTAGTTTTGGAATAGGGCGAGAGCAAGTCGGCCCAATAAAACAGTGAAGGTTGTGGCGGTGGCTGATGACCCGTCATGGATTGATCCTCCAGTACTGTGAGAAAATAGTAGAGGACATTATATGGTTAGGCAACCGTGTCAATAATTGGACTTATCCCCCTTTTTTTCCCACCTCTTATTCCTCCTCGTCATCTTCGTCGTCTTCCACCTCTTCGGCCTCCTCTGTCCCTTCACCGGTGTCGATCACTTCGAGGGCGAACACCAGATGGGAGCGAGGCAAAAACTCCATCTGAACCATATCCCCCTCGTCCACTTCGTCATACATGTCTTCCGAAATGCGATAGACCTCGTTCCCTACCCGTATACGGTAGTCCCCTGCGTGCATGAACCTGAGCGGCCGGCGCCCCGACCTCCAGACCGCGTCCACCGTACCTGTCATTATGTGGGCGCGGCCGTCACTCAAGTCGGCTCGGAGCTGCCACACGTGCCGGATCAAAGTTATAAAAACGACCGCGAAGAAAGCCGTGGCAATCAACAATAGACTAGACGAGCCGCTAGAGTGGGCCTTCGGCAAGGCCATCCAGGCAAGGACTATAAAAAAGGTAATCGCTACCCAGGTCCACCACACTTCCCGGCGAACTTCAGCATTCTCCTCTGGCGTGAGCGAGCGCATAGCCCTTCCTGGTTAAATGACGAAAGATTGGCAATCTCTTTTAAAGATTAGCCACTAACTAATTATGTAAGCTGGTCAGGCTATCCCGACCAGCCGTTTTTGAAGCTGGCGGCGATTCTATAGCCTTCGCTGGCACTTAGCAAGAAATTTTGAAGAATGCGGACCACGGCAAACGCTGCACCTATGTCAGCCTATTCAGCTTCAGACAGCGAACCGCCCCCACCAAATCCGAGTCTATCGACTGGGCTTTGGACTCCCCTACCCCCTCGGTTCAAAACATGGGCGTAAATCATCGTGGTGCTGACGTCCCTGTGACCCAACAGCTCCTGGACCGTCCTGATGTCGTAGCCGTCTTCCAGTAAATGGGTGGCAAAGGAATGGCGGAGAGTAC
>JACPSF010000314.1 GCA_016193385.1 Deltaproteobacteria bacterium | reverse complement strand
GGTTTATCCTTTAGGTATCGTTTCGCAAGGAGAGACTGCTTCTTAGACCTTCAACCTTTGCCTTTTCCTCTTTCAGAAGGCCCTATACTGAAGTAGGAACCAACTTTAATATACGTTGTTTCCGTCCCTACGTCAACTCGACCTGCCTTTTTTCTGTACGGCTAGCCTCCTGGCAAGACGTTTTCGCTGCTTCAGGCAGGGAGACTGGTCCCTCACGGCCGTCTCCTCGCTTGTAGCCCGGCAGGCCAAGCAGGATGGGCAAATCCATCCGCCGCATTGACAGCGGCCCCCGGGTTTGTCTGCGAGGCCAGGTTTGCTCTGGAAAGAGGAGTGACAAACAGGGCAGACAACCTCTACCACCCCGTCCAGGATTTCTAAATCCTCGGCCGGCGCGATCCGCCGCAGGGACTCCCCCTTAACAACCACACGATATTGGAATGTCTGTTTGTTGCTGCTCTTAACCAGCACCTCTCCCCCCGACGTGAAGCAGGTTTTAATCCCAGTGGTGCCCTCTATCCGTCCTTCGTATCCTGCCACTTTATGCCGAATCAGTGTTCCGTCTTGCAGTTTGACTTGATCTATTCTCTCAGACATATGACCCTCCCTAAGTAAGAATCAAAAAGCCCCTGGCTCGTTTAAAGCTCAGAGGCTTTGATAAGTAAGTAGAAACTAAGCTCTAAAGAACATATTAATCCTATCACTTCTAGCCTCGCTTGAGCAAACGGATGAATTATATTCTTCAAATCGCGCGCGATAGCGGCTAACTACCGTTTGGAAACATAGATGGATTAGATCAGGTCCCATATTGAAATGCTAAGGAATTAAGGGATAATCTGCATCAGAGAAGAATCGAGCGGTGCCGGAGTTGCGCAAATTCATGTCGTCATAGCCATTGTGATCTTTCTCTCGCTGCTTCCCGGGATCGCCAAGCTGCTCCGGGAGAAATTGAAAACTCACCCAGGAAGGTGACCGTTCCAGCGCGGCCTGAAGGGGGGGGCGATGTAGACTTTCCTCGTGAGCCCATTTGGGGCGCAAAGGTCCTCCGCCCTCTTGAAACTCCGCGCCCCGGCGCTATTCTACTCCTGCCATGGCCGACCGGGATTACTACCAGATTCTTGGAGTCGACCGAGGCGCCTCCCAGGAGCAGATTCGCAAGGCATACCGCAAACTCGCGCGCAAGTATCACCCGGATATCAACCCGGGCAACAAGGAATCCGAGAATAAATTCAAGGAAATCTCCGTCGCCTACGACGTCCTCAGCGATCCGGAGAAGCGCAAGCTCTACGACGAGTTCGGCACGGCAGGGCTGGCTCCCGGATTCGACGCAGAAAAGGCGAGAACCTATCAGCAATGGCAGGAGCAAGCAGGCCGCTCCGGAGGTCCTTCCGGTTTCGATTTTGGAGATTTCTTTGGCGATCTGGGCGGCTTGTTTGGGACGGGCAGGCGAGCATCGGACACGGGGACCATTCCGGGCGGAGATATCGAAGCGCCCTTGATATTGACTTCCTCGACGCCGTGCGGGGCTTTCAGACAACGCTGACGTTGCAGCGACCGGTCTCCTGTGAGAGTTGCAGCGGATCTGGTAGCAGGCCTGGAAGGGCCCCGAGAACCTGTCCCGAATGCCGCGGCACCGGAAGAAAGTCACTAGCCCAAGGACCGATACAGATCCGTCAGACCTGTCCCCGATGCACGGGAACTGGCCGTCTTCCGGGTGACCCGTGCACAGTGTGTGGCGGAACAGGTCTGGTCGTGCGGCCTGATACGATCAAAGTGAACATCCCTCCGGGCGCTGCGCCTGGAAGGCGTATCCGGGTGCGTGGGAAGGGAGAGGGGGGTATGCGAGGGCACCTGCCGGGGACCTCTACATCTTGCCACGGATCCGACCCCATCCCATTTTTACGCGGTCGGGGAGGGATCTCACTATGGACCTGCCGATGACCCTGGGGGAGGCGGTTCGGGGCGCCACAGTCGAAGTGCCAACACCGTCGGGTACTGTGAAGGTGAAGATTCTACTCGGCTCTCAAAGCGGCCAGCGCTTGCGAATTAAGGGGAAGGGTATTCCGGCGTACGGATCCAGGCCTGCCGGAGACTTATACCTGAGTCTGATGATCCGTGCGCCGAAAGGAAAGGTCTCTCAGGATCTTGTCGAGAAAATCGACGCGGCTTATACGGAAGATGTCCGCAAAAACCTGCGTCTGTAGTGGAATATTGAAAAATGGCGAAGAAGTATCTTCGGATTAGCGAAGTGGTTGAAATCTGTGGAGTCGACAAGGAGTTTGTTCTCCGGCTGGAAGAGGAACGTCTGATCCGCCCGGTCAGCTGGCGCAAGCAGAAGCTCTATCCCCTGGATCAGGTGGACCGCGTGAGAGTGGCCCGCACTCTGATCAAGGAGATGGGAGTGAACCTCGAAGGGGCCGAGGTAGCGCTTCACATGAGAGAGCAAATGCTCGCCATGCAGCGCCAGTTTCAAAGGGCAATGCGCTGGTTGTTGAAAGGGCCGAGGAAGATATGACTAGGTCTGTAGCCCTTCTTATGTTTAGTAAGCGGGTTCTAGAATTTCCTATTTCTAGGAATCGTATTCAAGCGACACCTTTCTTTGGTCTTCGATAAGCCGAGTTTTTGGAGACCTCCTCGCTGGCAAGCTTTGAGAAAATAAAGGCTAATTTTACGGTTTTCTCTGTGCCCATAACCAGTTCCGGGGAGAGAGTTCATGGCATATATTTTGCGAGCGAACACTCGTTAGGGCGATTTTGCGCTTATAAGAATAACCTGTTGGCCAAAAGACGGAGGGGGGAGAAAGGATGATAGAGAAATTTAAAGAGTGGTACATAAACCGTCACACCTATGCCAAGCAGTGGAAGGATCGGACTGGTGGCAAGATCATGGGTACGTTCTGTACCTATGTGCCTGAGGAAATCCTGGCAGCCGCAAATATGCTTCCTGTCCGCATTCTGGGAAGTCACGAACCTCAGGATGTCACCGAGCCGCATGTATTCGGGATGTTCTGCCCCTTCTGTCGAGATGCCTTGGCCCAGGGGTTGAAGGGCAGGTTCAATTATTTGGATGGGGTTGTGCTTGCGCATTCCTGTATCCATTTTCGCCAGACCTTTAACTCGTGGAGAATCCATCTTCCGGTAGAGTTCAGTTATTACATTCCGATGCCCAATACCGTGCAGACACCTCATGCACGGCCCTATCACACGGTGGAGGTGGAAAAGTTTAAAAAGGCTATCGAGGAATATGTTGGTCACCCGATCACGGAGCAGGATCTCGACCGAGGCATTGAGACTTTAAATCGGAATCGACGCCTGCTGCGCAGGGTCTACGAGTACCGCAAGCTCGACAACCCACCTCTGACCGGTGAAGAGGCCATGTACATGGCGGTTACAAGCCAGTTCATCGACAAGGAAGAGCACAGCCAAGTTCTGGAGTCTGTGCTCAAGGAACTCCCTGAACGGAAGCTCCCGCGCGATGCAGGGATTCGCCTCATGGCTGTAGGGAGCGAGAATGACGATGCCGAGTTCTTCAAGATGGTCGAGTCTGTTGGCAGCACAGTAGTCATAGACGAGCAGTGCGCAGGGAGCCGGTACTTCTGGAATGAGTCTGTTCCCAACGGGGACCGCCTGGCAACGATCGCGAATCGTTACCTCGATCGCCCCCCTTGCCCTGTCAAAGATTACCCGACCCACTCCCGATTTCAGCACGTGCTGAACCTGGCCAAGGACTATCGGGCGCAAGGGGCAATCATCATGCAGGAAAAATTCTGCGACCCTCATGAAGGAGACAATCCCCGCCTGAAAAAGTATCTGGAGGAGAACGGTATCCCCACCCTTTCATTGGAGTTTGACTCAACCAATCCGTTAGGTCCTTTTCGCATCCGTGTAGAGGCATTTTTGGAAACCATTAGAGGCGAG
>JACPSF010000313.1 GCA_016193385.1 Deltaproteobacteria bacterium | reverse complement strand
CGAGCACGGACCGGCAGAGTCAGAGCTACGTCGCCGCGGAAAAGTTACTCGGTCTGGGGCTGGAGATCGTTCCCCTGCTTCCCGGCTGCGAGACGTATCTCGGGGTGCCGACCTTTACGAGCCTTAAAGACGTTCCTGGTGACGTGGATATCCTGCTCGTTTACCCCAAGGCGGGTATGGATCTCACGCCAGTGGCTCACGAGGCGGTCGAGAAGAGAGTCAAGGTGTTCTGGGTAGAAGAGGGTTCCGCGCCAGCGGAGGTCAAGGAGATCCTCGCCAATGGTCGGGTGCAGGTGGTGGAGCACGAAAGCCTGGAGCGTGAGTACGTGAAGAACTTCCCCTTTCCCTTGCACGAATGGATGTATCCTCCGGTGGGGAGGAGATCGATCACGGTGAGACAGCGCATGACCGGGAATCCGGTTACCGTGCGAGCTAAAGAGAGCATCCATGACGCTATCGATAAGATGCGCAAGGGTCACTTTCGTCATCTTCCCGTCGTCGATGAACAGGGACGATTGATCGGCATGCTCTCCGATCGCGACATCCGGTTGATCCGTCCTTCTCGCGCATTTGGTCCTGGGGAAGACGAGGCGATCCAGCTCTGGTCGACTTCGGTGCGGCAAGCGGCTGTCTTTGACCCCGTTTCCATCGAGCCCGATGCCTCACTCGGGCAAGCGGCGGAGCTGATGCTGCGTTGGGAGATCGGCGGGCTGCCGGTGGTAGATGAGAAAAGCGCGCCCGTCGGTATCCTTACCTACACAGACCTATTGCGGGAGTTCTTGGCCAGGGAAAGAGAAGTGTAGAAGGAGACCGACCATGGACAAAGAAGGGCCCCTATTTTTCTCAACCGACGTTGAGTGGAGTGAAGCGCGCCAAGGGCAATTGCGCTCGCCGGGTCTTCCGACCATGCAGGTGGCTGCCCCGCCTGAGTTTCACGGACACGAAGGCATATGGACTCCGGAGCATCTTTTCGTGGCGTCTGTCAATGCCTGCCTTATGACTACGTTTCTGGCCATCGCCGCTAACTCCAAGCTGGAGATTGTGAGCTTTAGCTGTGAGGCGAAGGGAACGCTCGAGAAAGTTGAGGGGCTTGGCTACCAGATGACGGAGGTCCTGCTTCGGCCCCGGCTGACCATCCGCCAGCGTCGCGATCTTGAGCGGGCCGCCAGGATCCTGGAAAAGGCCGAAAAGAATTGTCTGATTTCGAATTCCATCAAGAGCGCCGTGAAGCTCGACCCGCAAATTTTCTGCGAGCAAAATCCGACCGTGCCTTGTCCGCCCGTACCTGAGTCCGCCCTTTAGAAAGGAGAAGGGGAGAGGCTGTCGGCGACGATCTAAGCGGTCCGGGGGAGGCCGGATAGACGTGGAGGAGAGCCGTGGAAATTATCCTGAAAACCATTGGAGCGGTAAGGACTAACGCTACGGAGGAGCAGATCCGGGGAGGTGGAGGCGAGATCGAAAGCGAGGTGGAGATTTTTCCTGAGTTCGAAGAGGCCCTGGAAGGAATCGATGGCTACTCCCACCTGTTCGTCATCTGCTATTTCCACGAGCTGAGACCTGAGCAGATCGGGCCGCTCAAGGTGAAGCCGAGGGGATTGGTGAGGAGAGGCTTCAAGCTGGAAGATCTTCCGCTTCTGGGTGTCTTTGCGCTGGATTCTCCGACCCGGCCGAATCCGATCGGGCTTACTCTTGTGCGGCTGGTAAAGAGAGAGGGGCGAAGGCTCTTTGTAAAAGGGCTCGATTACTTCGATGGCACACCGATTTTGGACATCAAGGGCTACCGGCCGGAGTACCGGGTCGAGGATTTTGCGCTCCCGGATTGGTATGTAAAATTGATGGATAAAACGGGGCATATTTAAACCAAATAGGAAGGCTCAGGATGAAGATGATGATAACGGTTAGCGCATCTCTGGTCGCTTTGATCTTGATGGTATCCGTTCCTGGCAGTGCCTGGTCACAAGAGGAAGCAAAATAGGCCGCCAGGAGTGAAAACCTTCCGGGGCTTGTTGCAGAGGCGTAGACTCGTGGACCAACAAAATCCCTCCACGGAAAACTCGCCCTACTGGTCTCCTTACCTTGCGGGCGTTGCCATCGGACTGACTCTGGTCCTGACCTATTACGTCATGGGGCACGGTCTCGGCGCCTCGGGGGCTTATACCCAACTCTCTGCCAGGATGCTTCAAATCGAAGCCCCTGTACACGCGGAAGCCAATGCCTACCTTAGGAGCTACCTTCACCTGGGGTCGCTTTTTCAGAGCTGGATAGTCATCGAAATGTTCGGGGTATTGCTGGGAGGCTTTCTTGGAGCGCTGACTGCGAGACGGTTCCGCTTTCAAATCGAGCGTGGTCCAAAGATTGGGGGCGATGATCGACTTATCTTCGCGCTCGTAGGCGGAGGCGCCGTCGGGTTCGGCTCGCGCCTGGCCCAGGGCTGCATCAGCGGGCAAGCCCTCTCCGGTGGCGCAGTGCTGGCTGTGGGAAGCTGGCTTTTCACGGTGGCTTTCTTTCTCGGCGGGTACATGTTTGCTTGGTTCGCCAGGAGGGCATGGCAATGATGGGACCCCTCATTCCAAATGAGATCTTGACTCCAGAGATCGGGCTCGTTTTCGCGTTGGTCGCCGGGCTCCTCTTTGGATTTTTTCTCGAACGGGCCGGCTTCGGCAGCGCAAGAAAGCTGGCCGCTATATTTTACTTCCAGGACTTCGCGCTTCTTCGAGTCATGTTTACCGCGGTCTTAGTGGGAGCAGTGGGTTTGCTGTTGTTGGGAGCAGCCGGCCAGATGGATCTCGGCATGCTGGCGATCCCCGGCACTTACCTCTGGCCCCAGGCCCTTGGAGGCCTGCTCATCGGGCTAGGTTTTGTTATAGGCGGCTACTGACCCGGCACCTCGGCCGTGGGCGCGGCCAGCGGAAAATTGGATGCGTTGGTTTTCATGATCGGAATCATTGTAGGGATCCTCGGCTTTGCTGAAATCTACCCGGCTATCTACGACTTTGCCTGGAGCGGCAATATGGGGATACAAACTCTGCCGCGATTATTTGGGCTTCCTCCGTGGGTGGTTGCAATTCTGATAGCGGGGATGGCCTTGGGCCTCTTATGGCTTGCGGCGGTTGCCGAGAGAAAATTTGGCCGTTCTTTTCACAGTTGAAGGAATAGGAGGCGGTCCCATGATGCGAACAAAGCTGCGTCGCGCGGCGCTGGCCAGTTTCTCGATAATGCCAGCAGTGGCCTTGGCCCAAGAACGCCCGTACGAGTGGGGATGGGGGATGCATCCGATGTGGTGGGGCTGGGGCTTTGGGATGATGTTCATGATGTTTTTGTTCTGGGGCCTTATCATCGTGGGTCTGGTGGTCCTGATCCGCTGGCTCATCGGCCAGAGTAGGGAAGCCAGATCGGATTCCGCGCTGGAAATCCTGCGCCAGCGCTACGCGCGCGGCGAGATCAGCAAAGAGCAGTTCGACGCGATGAAGCGGGACCTGAGCTCGTAGGTTGCGGCGGTCAAATTATATTTTCACTTGGAAAGAGGAGTCAGGCTGAGGTAGCGTATTTTGTGATCGCTTCCTTCCCTGTACGTGGATGCACGGTCAGGACCGGGCAGGGGGCAGTGCGAACGACCTTTTCGGTAACACTTCCCAACAGGATGTGCGCGAGACCTGACCTGCCATGGGTGGCGATGACGATCAAATCGGATCCTTCAATTTTGGCGCGCTGAACTATGGCTTTATCGGGCCTGCCCACTTCCACCTTCTCACGCACTTTGAGCCACGGGATAAGGTCGGAGAAGTTGTCGCTTAGGAATCGTGCCAGCACTGCCTCGTACCGCTGTAGGATGGGCGAAGGCAATCTCTGCGCGGGCTCTCCCGCCTCGACTTGTTTCAATTTGTCCACATATTGCATGACCTCTTCGGGGCTTAACACTTGATACACGGTGACTTCGGCCCCAACCGCTCGGGCCAGATTTAAAGCATACCGAACTCCGGCCTGTGAGATCTCAGAAAGGTCCGTAGGCGCTAGAATCTTGTGAATCTTATCCACAGTTCCCTCTCCTCTTTAAGAATGCCGGGCTTTTAAATGGAGGCAGCAGCACAAATCATGCCAATCAAAAATGGTCACGAAGCTACGGCAGGCGCGTCACCTGCATCGTTTATTTCCAACTCTTGCAATTATTCCCTTTTAGTTTTCGCAATCGTGCAAAATTCCGCCAATGATAAAGCGCCAAAACGAGCTTCTGTTGATGGCATGGCGCTTGCACGCGTATCCTCTTGGAAATTGTCGGGAGTCAGGGGTCGGGGTGCGGAGAACGGGGGAAGGGTAATTGAAATGATGTATGAGAATAAGTCAGAAAAAATCGAGACCACACTCGGCGAGCTGATTGCCGCTCTGACCGATGCCGCCGTCGACGTCACCGGAGATGATCAGAGGGGAGCTTATCTCCTCGCCTATTTTGCCCTCGAAGAGATTCTTAGAAGCGCGCCGCTGCGGGGCGATATCGGCCCGGAAATCCGAGGCGGTCGCTGGCTGGAAAAAATGCGGGATTGTTAGGGAGGCGCCTCGTTGCGGGCGCTGCGCTTCCCGGTTTATGCTTGAATAGCCGGGGGAACGCGTTGGTCTTTACTTCCGCTTAGCTACCGGTCCTCCATGTCGTCTTGTGTGATGCTCAGCCTGGCCATGCCTTACCCCGTGACCAGTGCCGTTCTTCAATCCAACGGCCCGGTCAATCCAAAAGCAGAACCTGAAACGCCGCTTGTCGATCCGTCTTGTCTTGATGCCTGCTGGAACGAGACGCCTGCGGGATGCTCGTGAAGCTTTCGCCGTTTCCAGGCATTCAAACCCTTGCGCAGATAATGGGGATCGATCCCCAAGGTTTCGCAAATGTTTTCAAAAGAGAAGACCCAATCGCTCCCCTCTTCGAACATCCAATCCTCTGCCTCCAGAAATGCCGCCTTCTCTTTTCCCGTTCGGTAAAACATGTTTCTCTGAAAAGAATCCACGGCATCCCGGAGGACGGCCAGCATCAAGTCCCTTTCGGGATCCAGATGGAATTTTGCCCGGATCGTCTCGAGGTAGGTATCCACGAGAAGCGTATCAGGTTGAAATAGAGAGACAATGTCTCGTCCTTGGTCGATATTTTCTGCCACAGCAAACCCCTCGCCCAAATCCAGAAAAAGGCGCTACCTCCGGGCGCCGTACAAGCTACGCATCTCCTCATGAAGTTGCTTCAGCCGCTGTCTTATCTGCTCAGCTTTTGCACGCTGATCCGGCGTCAACACGGCGCGAACCTTTAGGGCCACGGTCAATCCTTCTCGCAGTAGTTGCTGCTGAAGCTTCGCGAGGCGCTCGGTTTGATCTGTAAAATCTTCTGCCGTTGCCTCCCCGGCAGCGGAGAGCTTGTCCGCAATTTCTCCCCGGACCGTACGTATTTGGTTGAAAAGGTCCCGAAGAGTCGCCTGGTGGGCTGCCCTAATCTCTTGCAGGTGCGCTTGCTGCTCGGCGGTGAGATCGAGCCCTCGGAGAATCCAAGGCGAGAAGATTCCAGGGCTGCCCCGCATCACACGAACCGGCGTGCTGCGTCGAAGGGTCGTCTGTCCCAAAACAGCTCCCGGCATCAGGCTTAACGCCATCAACCCCAATCCAATAATTTTACAAAGTCTTTTCATAAATGACCTCCTTTACATGCTTCCCGAGACTTCATCCTTCACAGCCCAAGAACAGGTCTACTCCCTCGCAGGGCAATTCTTCTCCCAGGGCCGCTGGCACGTAGGGGAAGTCCGAAGCCTGGGACGCGTCTTCCGCTCCACTCGCAGTGTCCAGCATGAGCAGCGCCGTAGAGGTCTCTTCCAAAAATCTCCAGACCTCCTCATTATCGGCCCTGTCGGTGGGAACGGGGGGAGTCCGATTCCACGTCCACAAACCTCCCCAACCTAACGCAAGCGCTACCACAAGCCCTGCGGTGACGGAGAGCCACGGAACAACGGGCCTGTAAGAGCCGCGGACCACGTCGCCCCGAGGGGGCTCCTCTCGGAGCACTCGACCGATCCTCTCCAAATCCCGCGCGAGCCTTTGGTAGCGAGCCCCACAGGCTTCGCATTTCGAGAGGTGTCCCCGCTGTACGGCGGTTCCCTCACTTTCGTAAAGTAACAAGAGCGTTCGATCCCTCAGACATCGGCTCATAATTGATCTCCGAGCGCGCGGCGCAGCTGATGAACAGCCCGAAAAAGGTGTCGTTTGACACTTCCCGTGGTTAACCTCAGGGTCTCCGCCACCTCTTCCGTGGAAAAACCCTCCACGTAACGCAAGGCAAAAACCTCTTGCTGGCGCGCGGATAGCTTTCGAAATGCCGACCATAGGTGCCGTTGCAGTTCACGGCTGAGGACCTCTTCTTCGGGGGTTCGTCCTCGGCTCGGGTGGTCTGTTTCCCGGTATTCTATGTTGGCTAGCCGCCACCACTTCCACCACCCTGTACGCCGCCGGTCGTGACACGCGTTAACGCTCACCCGTGTGAGCCATGGCTTCCAGTCCATGGGTTGGGTGTGATCTTGAGATTGGTACGCCCGAAACATTCTTAAAAAGACCTCTTGCGCGACTTCTTCAGCCTCGTGGCGATCCGCCAGCAATACACGGCAGATTCGGAGAACCTGTTGACGGTGGGCGGAGTAAAGCTCTTCGTACGAGGTTGGATTATCCAAACCGCGTTCGCGTTCCTCATCCATTCCGCCCCCTGATCTTACTAACGGACCAGCCCTCCCAACGGTTGACACCCCGAAGGTCGGTGCCTCCAAGGCGACGATTGGACCTGTTATTTCGGGGCCTTTCTTTCTTAGCGGGCTCGTCGTGCCGTATTGGCTTTGGGAGATGAAATGTTTCGTCAGGATCTTCTGGGCTACCTTGAGACTGAACGGTTGGGCGTCACCGCCGACCCGCAAGTTTGTAAGGGCCGGAAGGACGGCTGGGAACTTACAAAAGCGTTTGGAATTACGGGTTCATGCTGCTGGTTGTGCCGGCTTGCCCGAGGCCCGGCCACTCATTTCGTATTTACAGTTCGCAGCCGGAGACCGAGGCGAGGGCTCTTTTCGTGAAGACTTTGGCCATGCGCTTGCGGTACCAGTAATCCAGGTCGGCATTGTCCAACGGATGTGCCACCTTCGCCGCCGCCTCCGAAACCGCCTCGATCAGTTCCTTGGTCACCTTCTGCCCCTCGAGCAACCGGCCTGCCTCCTCCACGACCTTCGGCGCCGAGGCCACCGCCGTCAACACCACCCGCGCGTGCCGACACTCACCTCCATCATCTATGCCCAACACCGCCGCTACCCCAAGCACCGGAAAGTCAAACGATCCCCGACGCCGAAGCTTCAAATAGGCGTTACGCCATCCCAAAGCCTCCTCGGGAATCACAAGCCCCTTAAGCACCTCACCTACTCCCTTGCCCAGATAGTCTATTCCATCGTCCCGATATACCTCCTCCAACTTCACCCGCCGATCCCCTTGCGGCCCTACCAAAACCGCTTCCGCCCCCAAACTCACCAACACGGGCGCCGTGTCCGAGGAGGAGATTGCCAAGCACTTGTCGCTCCCAGGCGCTACCAGGCAAATCTGCCCGTCCTTCTTCAGGCAAAAACCCGCAGCTTGCCGCCAAAAAAACGTCTGGTCATAGTAATTGCACCGGGTGTCCACCAACACGTTGCCGCCGATGGTTCCCATGTTTCGTAGCTGTGGCGTGGATACCGACTCCGCCGCGTCCGATAAGGCCGGAAGATGTTTCCGGATCAGCCGGTGCCCGGAGACCGCCGTCAAGGTCTCCCCGGCCCCGATCCATATTCCTTCCTTGCTCCGGCGAATTCCTTTAAGCTCCCGAAGGGTCTTCAGCGAGACCAGATGGCGCGGGGTGAACTGCCCCCGTTTCATCTTCGGATAGACATCCGTTCCCCCCGCCACCATCATCGCCTCGGAACCCCAATCCGCTAACACCTTTGTGGCCTCTTTCAACGTTCGAGGCCGGATGTAGCCAAATTCTGGTAGTCTCAACATAGCCTAACTCTTTTGCGGTACTTGCACGCCTTCCCCCGGCTGCCACTTGATCGGTGGAGGAAATTGATAGTCGGGAATCGAAACCGGCTTGAGCCTTTTGTCGAGTGCTCTTAAGATTTTGTCCGGCGTGATCGGAATCTCATGGATTCTTACCCCCACGGCGTCATACACGGCATTGGAGACAGCGGGAATCACGGGCAGCAGCGGTCCCTGCCCCGCCTCTTTGGCGCCATACGGACCTTCCGGATCGTTGGTCTCCACGAGGATGGTCTCGATCTCCGGCGTCTCCAGCGTGGTCGGGCTCTTGTATTCCAGAATGGAAGGGATCTTATGGAGGCCGCTCTTGCGGAAGATCTGCTCTTCCATCAACACCTCGCCCAAAGCCATGTAGACGCTGCCTTCCGTCTGGCCCTCCACGAGCAGAGGGTTGAAGGCGCGACCGCAGTCGTGGGCGATCCAGACCTTGTCGATTTTGATCTCGCCGGTCTCAGGGTCGCAGTGAAGCTCCACGATGGCGGTGGAGAAGCTGTAGGCCGGCGTCGGGCCGACCCCGGAGCCTTTAAAGTTTGCAGGGTGTCTTGGCGGTTTATAGCTCCCGGTCGCGCCAAGGGTGCCAAATTTGGCCTCGGTCTTCTGAACGCATTCGACGAAGCTTATGCCGCGCTCCGGGAGACTCTGGCTCCGAACCCGGCCGTCGGCGAACTCGAGATCGTCGGCGGGCACCTCGAGCACTTCGCTGGCGACCTCAAGGAGCATCTCTTTAAGCTTGCCGCAGGCCTCAACCGTGGCGTTGCCGGTCATGACCGTCACCCGGCTGGAATAGCTTCCCAGGTCGACCGGCGTGAGATCGGTATCCGCAGTGACCACCCGGATGTCGGCGGGATCTATACCGAACTCTTCCGCTATCGCATAAGCTAGAATCGAGTCCGATCCCTGCCCGATATCCGTGGAGCCGCAGAAGACCGTGACTCCACCGCTGCGGTCGAGCTTGATCTGCACTCCCGAGTGCGGCATATCGTTCCAATAAATCGGCAGGCCCGCGCCGCT
>JACPSF010000312.1 GCA_016193385.1 Deltaproteobacteria bacterium | reverse complement strand
GAGCGCCTTCGACTGAGATGCTACTCCTGGGCGCCTGATCCCACTTTTTCCTTTCCCGCCTGCCGGTGACAGGACCAGGCAGGCGGGAAAGAACTAACCCATCGAGAAAACCCGCTCGGGTCGGATTTTATACAGCACCCGGACCTCTCCCGGCCGCCGATTGGGGTACTTGTCCAGCCCCAGATATTTCTTGGCCAAGCTGTCGATGTGAGCATCTGCGCCTTGCTCTGTGATTTCGTCCACTACTCCGCGCACCCCCAGATAGCGGTACGGGTTATCCGGGTCCATTATTGCTATGGCAACTCTCTTGTTCCGCCGCATGTTTTTGTCCTTGACGCGCCCCTTGGCTGAATTGATGCGGATATGCTTGCCATCGAAGTCGCACCACACCGGGGTGACCTGGGGGCTGCCGTCCGGCATCACCGTGCCCAGATGGGCGAACGCCTTTTTGCCAAAGAGATCCTTGAAGTTATCCGGAATAGTTGCAGGCATGGTCTGCCCTCCTTCATGCGAATATTGATTCCCATCCTACACAAAACAATCCATCGACCGCCACAGATCATCGATCCTGCGCTTCATGCTCGCGCAACGGCTAAGAAGACAGACGCCAATCCTTGACGTGTCAATGAAAGAACCGCTGCGCTCGCTGTTCCATCAGTTTAGAGAAGGTGCTAGCATGGGCGTGTATTTACGGAAAGGAGGGCGTCATGGGAAGAAGCAAGCTGAACCGAAAGGAACTGAGGCTCATGGCCATGCTGGCTTGGTGGTTTGCTTGTCTGTGGGCCTCCGTCGCGCTGGCTGCGCCCGCCACCGAAAAGATCAACACGTCGTACATCTCTGTCGCCCCGTCCTCATCCGCCCATATCTGGGTTGCCAAGGACGCGCGTCTGTTTGAAAAACACGGCCTGGATGCCACGGTCATTTTCATTTCCGGGAGTATCCGCGGGATTCAGTCAATCTTGGCAGGAGAGATCCCGATCGGGGAGGGAGGTGGACCGGGCCTTACAAGCGCGCGCCTTGCTGGCGGGGACGTTGTCGCCATTGCAGGCAATATCAATGTCTTACCGTACTACCTGGTGTCCCATCCAAGCATCAAACGGCCCGAGGACTTGAGGGGGAAGATCGGCGGCAACCATATCGCAGGGACGACGGCGGAGTTCGCTCTCAGAGTCGGCCTCAAAAAGATGGGTCTAGAACCGGGTAAAGACGTCCAGTTGCGCGTGATCGGTGGCTCGATCGACCGGATGGTGGCACTACAGAAAGGGATCGTGAGCTTCACGGTCGTCACGGAGGCCGGAAAGACGATGTCGGAGAAGTTGGGGTACCCGATGCTGATCGATATGGCTGCGCTCCAAATCCCGTTTCCGCAAAACGGCGTCTATACCTCGACCAGACTCATCAGGGAGCACCCGGACACCGTCCGCAGGTATATGAGAGCCTACGTGGAGGCAATCCACTTTTACGCAACCCACAAAGAGGAGACACTGAAAATCTTACAGAAGTACTCCCGGGTGAGCGACCGCAAGGTGCTTGAGGAGTCATGGGATTATCACGCCCGCTACACCCCCAAGGCCCCCTACCCGCCCGTGGAGGGATATCAGACGATATTGCAGGATCTGGCTTTGACCAATCCAAAAGCAGCTCAAGCAAATGCCAAGGACTTTGTCGATATGCGCTTCGTAAAGGAACTAGAGGATTCGGGATTTATCAAGAGCCTCTACAAGCGATAAAAACCCCTACGCGGAGAACGAATGGTTCTGCAAGAAAATCTTAGCGTCCTCGCTGCTAAAAAAGACCAGCCGTACCTCTTCTAGTGAGGAGTCAGAGAAGAGAAATTTCTCGATCGCCTGCGAGGAGACCCGGGCCGCCTCATCCTGCGGATAGCCGTACACGCCCGTGGAGATGGCCGGGAAAGCCACCGTCTTTAAACCCTTCTCCGCTGCCAGCTTGAGGCTGTTTAGGTAACAGGAGGCCAATCGCTCCGCTTTTTCCTTTCCTCCCCGCCCATAGACGGGACCGACCGTATGGATGACGTTCTTGGCGACCATCTTTCCCGCCGTCGTCATTACGGCCTCTCCCGTCGGCAATCCGTCAGGGTACCGGGTCTGACGAATCTCTTTGCATTCTTTTAGAATTTCAGGTCCGCCGGCCCGGTGGATCGCGCCATCCACTCCGCCACCTCCCATCAACGAGCTGTTCGCCGCATTCACGATCGCTTCCGCATCTTCCTTTGTGATATCGCCGACCCTGACGATCACCCGCCCATTGACAAACCGTTCAAGCTCCTGCATGAGAGCCTCCTAGCTTCTACTGCGCCTAGACCCCGCCACGGGCAACCCCTTTCCAAGCCTACAAAAAAACTTTAGCAATTTTAAGTCCTGTTTAGAGAAAGCCGAGCATGACGGGAGAAATGTTTCATCTTACCGGCACCGGGCGCTTACCAGCCACGCCAAAACGGACGGTCCACAAAACGCTTGACAGGCAGAAACCGGAGGGAGGAGAATGATCGAGTTTCGGCCAAGCCGCCAACCCCTTTGCGGCGCAAAAACGAGTGGAAGGAAACACCATGCCGACGTACGAATTTTTCTGTCACAAGTGCTCGAAGCCTTTTGAGGTGACCTGGTCGATCGCGGAATACGACCGCAAAATGAAAGCGCGCGTTAAGTGCGCCAGATGCGGCAGCTCAAAGGTTGTAAGGCGGATCTCGGCCTTTCAGGTGCAGACCTCAAAGAAAAGCTAGGACAAAAACGACGTCCCATACGAAGCTAAAGACTCTTTCCCTGGCGCTCCGGAGCTGCCGTTGAAGCGGGCTCCTCATTCCATTACGATGATAAGAGAGGCGACGGAGTCTCCGAACTGTCATGACCACCAATTTCGAAAAGGCGCGGCAACAAATGGTGCAGGAACAGCTCCTCAGACGCGGGATCAACGATCCGAGGGTGCTGGAGGCCATGGCCAGAGTTCCTCGACATCTCTTTGTTCCAGAGGAGTTGCGAGGTAGGGCCTACGAGGACGGACCGCTGCCGATCGGAGAGTACCAGACCATCTCCCAGCCCTACATGGTTGCGCTTATGGTCGAGGCGCTGCAGCTCAAGGGAGACGAGCGGGTGCTGGAGGTCGGCACGGGGTCAGGCTATGAAGCAGCCGTGCTCAGCGAACTCTGCGCCGAGGTCTTTTCCATGGAGCGCCTGGAAAGCCTTGCTGCCAGAGCCCGTTCCGTGCTAGCAAGCCTGGGGTATGGAAACGTACAGGTTTTCACCGGCGATGGAACTCTGGGACTGCAGGCCCACGCACCCTACGACGCGGTGGTGATCTCGGCCGCCGCTCCAGCCATTCCCCGGCCCCTGCTCGAACAGGTAAAGCCGGGGGGTTGCCTGGTGCTCCCCATGGGGGAGATAGAGATCCAGACCCTGGTGCGGATCCGCAAAGCGAGCGAAGGCCTGAAGGAGGATTACCTGGGGGATTGCTATTTCGTCAAACTGATTGGAAGCTACGGCTGGCAGGAGTGAGTCTACGAACTTGATGGACTAAAATTACAAGAGGGGAGAATCTATGCCGATGGACCTGAAAGTCTCCGTGAGTAGGGAACTCAACCGCTTGAAGAGAGAGATCGCTCGAAAGACTTCCGAACTCGCTTCTCTAAAGGGCGAATTAAAGAGGCATCTACGGGTTTTTAAGTTTCTCGGAGCTGGCCCACGGGGAAGGGTAAAATCCCGGGGAAGGGGCAGAAAACGCACGATGGTCAACTGGAATGCCGTGCTGAAAGGACTGCCCCGCTCCTTCTCCATTGACGATCTCGCCAAGAGGGCGGGGGCGAAAACGAAATCGCGACTCTATCTGCGCCAGGTTCTTGTCAGGTGGACAAAGCAGGGAAAAACAAAACGGACCGCGCGCGCTAGATACCAGAAGGCCTAAGAGCGGGAGAAGCGAGGTGAGGCTCCCATTCACTTCGCGCGCTAGCCCTGCTCCAGTTCGAATGGGAGGCGGTATTTCCTCTCCGAATTGCACTTTTTGCAGCTCGGGACCAGATTTCCTTTGGTAGATTTGCCGCCCCGGATGATGGGGATCAGATGGTCCATCGTGAGCTCAGTGGGCCGAAATTCTCCCCGGCAGTGGTAGCAGATCCCCTTGGCCCGCTTTCTCTTCCACCACTGACTGGCGCGCAGTTCCCTGGCTCTGTGCCGCTCGCGGCGGATCTCCTCTTCGCTCACGGGGACCACAAAGGGCTTGGGGTCCATGAGCTACCTCAACCAGCGCTTAAGTGAACGCAAATAGACCCCGAAACCCGCCGAAGCCAAGAGATAGAGGAGGCTACGGACCAAGGCCCACGGGTCTCCGGCGTTGAAGTAGTTGCGGAGTTCCCACAGCGAGAAGCCGAAAAAGAAGACCACAGCGGTCGCGATGAGAATTCTATGAGCTGTCAGCAAAGTCACAGCTTACCTCTGCCCAAAATCAACCCTGCATCGAGCCCACGGTTCAGCTGGCGGTCGCTGGCTGAAGAGCAGCTTCCCGTGCATCGATACGAGCAAAATACAGGTAGTAGAGAACAAAGCCCAGGGTAAAAATAGCCCCACCGATCACATAGGGCGTCTGCCAGTCCCCGACTGCCATAAACTGGCCTGCCATGGCAGCACCGATGCCCATTGGAAGCTCCGAAAAGGCATGCATAATCCCGTTGGTCGTCCCGCGCTCCCTCTCCTTTACGATCTCCATCGCGAAGAGGCTGTAGATGGGATCAGAGATCCCCCGGTTCGGGAAGGGGCCACCGATAAACAGAATGGTCAAGATGTAGAAGGCTCCTGCCCACAAGACGCTGTGAGACATT
>JACPSF010000042.1 GCA_016193385.1 Deltaproteobacteria bacterium | reverse complement strand
TTCAGGAGGTCGCCACCGCGATCAAGGGTGCGACCAAGAGCCCTGAAATAGCTGCTCAGGGTCTTTCACCGCATTACAGGTTGGAGCTGCAACGGCTCCTCTATTTATCTCCGGCAATCGACGAAGCAGTCGTCCTGGATACTCACGGAAAAGCGCAGGCCGCGCTATCCCGCTCTCGTGCCATCTCTCGGGACCCCGGTATTGATCTTTCTGCCTCAGCCGCCTTTCACGAGGCCAAGAAGGGAACACCCTATTTTGGAGCCTTACATGACTATTGCCTTTCCTATCGAATCCTTCTCCGGCAATGTCATCGGCGTCCTTCAAGCCGAGGTCAATCTGAAATACATCTGGGAAGTCATCTCCGGCATCAAGGTTGGAAAGGCCGGTTACGCATACGCGACAACTAGTTCCGGCAACCTAATTGCTCACCCGGATTTGAGTCTGGTCCTGCAAGGACGCAACATCGCCCATCTCGAACAGGTCAAAGCGGCGTTCCAACCGACGCCAGACCTACCGAAGGCCGGGGCCCTCGTAGCAAACAATTTACAGGGACAAAGCGTGATCAGCTCTTACGCCATCATTCCCAACCTGGGTTGGGCGGTGTTCATCGAGCGACCGGCGCAAGAGGCCTACGAGCCGCTCTTCGCCTCCGTGCTCAGAACCTCCAGCCTGCTGCTCATCGGACTCGGAGTGGCGCTGCTCGCAAGCCTGTTCGTGGCCCGGCGCGTCGGTCGTCCGCTCCAGAGTCTGCGTGAGGGAGTCGAACGGATCGGCAGCGGCGATCTGAGCCTTCGCCTTCAGCTAAAAACCGGCGACGAGATCGAAGTCCTCGCAGAGGAGTTTAACAAGATGACCGCCGCGCTTGAGGAGGCCTATAAGGGCCTGGAGCGGAAGGTAGCCGAGAGGACTCAAGAGCTGGTCATGGCGAACAAAAGGCTCGATGAGGCGAGCAGGTACAAGTCCCAGTTCTTTGCCAACGTCACCCACGAACTGCGGACCCCGCTTCATGCTATCATAGGCTTTACCCGCCTGGTTCTACGCGACACCGAAGGTCAGCTCCCCGAGTTGCACCAAGGAGATCTCCAGAAGGTCCTGGCGAGTGCCGAGCAGTTGCTCAATCTGATTAACGGTGTCCTCGATCTTTCGAAGATCGAAGCCGGCCGCATGGAGATTCTCGTCGAGCCCTTAAGGCTGGAAGAGGTAATCCACGCGGCAATGTCCACTATCGAGCCCATGCTGAACGACGGCCGGGTCCGCTTGACTAGCAAGATCGCCCCGGACATCCAGCCGATGAGGACGGATCGAGAAAAGCTAAAGCAGATCGTTATCAATCTTCTTAGCAATGCCGCGAAGTTTACAGAGGAGGGCGAGATCGCCATTTCAGCCTGGAAAGATAATGGCTCGGTGAAGTTGGTCGTTTCGGATACCGGGATCGGCATGAGAAAAGAGGCGCTGGACTATATCTTCGAAGAGTTTCGCCAGGCGGAGCCTTCGGGCACAAGAAAATACGGTGGCAGTGGATTGGGGCTGGCGATCGTAAAGAGGCTCGTCGGCCTTTTGGGTGGTGAGATCCGCGTCGAGAGTGAACCAGGCGAGGGGTCAAAGTTTACAGTGACACTGCCGATAAATCTATCCGGCTAAAAGGGCAGAAGGAAATCAGATGGCGAGGGAAAAGATTTTGATCGTAGACGACGAGCCGCTGAACCTGGAGCTCCTGGAGCGGGAGTTGACTGCCCACGATTACATGGTGGAAAGCGCCCGGAACGGAGAAGGGGCACTTAAAAAGGTCGCCTCGTTCATGCCGGATCTCATTCTCCTCGATTACATGATGCCAGACATGAGCGGGCTTGAAGTCCTAAAAGAGCTTCACCATAAGGAAAATCGCGTCCCCGCAGTTATGATGACAGCGTACGGGACTATCCAACGGGCGGTCGAGGCCATCAAGGAGGGAGCCTGTGATTTCATCACTAAGCCCTTTGATGCCGATCACGTCGCCCTGGTTATAAAAAATTAGCCAGCGGCACCAACTCGTCACGGGCGCGAGCGTCAAGATGAACCAGGCCTTAGAGGCAGCTAAGAGGGTCTCGGCGAGCAAATCCACCGTATTGCTTCTGGGTGAAAGCGGCACCGGCAAGGAGCTCCTGGCCCGCGCGATCCACAACTGGGGTGACAGGAGAGACCAGCACTTTATCGCCATCAACTGCGTCGGTCTCTCGAAGGATCTCTTAGAGAGTGAACTATTCGGTCATGAAAAGGGGGCTTTTACCGGCGCCCATGAGCTTAAAAAGGGAAAGATCGAGCTGGCCCATGGGGGGACGGTTTTGCTGGATGCGGTTGGCGACAGTTCCCCGGAGGTTCAGACCAAGCTTCTCAGGTTTCTTCAGGAGCGCTAGTTTGAGCGGGTGGGCGGGACCAGGGCCATCCCTGTGGATGTGAGGATCATCGCGGCCACGAGTCGCGACTTGGACCGAACCGTCAGAGAAAGCCTCTTCCGGGAAGATCTATACTATCGTCTGAATGTCGTTCCCATCATTCTTCCCCCATTACGAGAAAGGAGAGAAGACATTGTTCCTCTGGGGCTTCACTTTCTGCGGCGTTTTTCTTTAGAGACCAAAAAGAGCTTTACCGAGATCAGTCAGGAGGCCCAGCAAAGATTGCTGGCATACGATTGGCCGGGCAACGTCCGCGAGCTGGCCAATGTGAGCGAGCGAGCCGTGGTGATGGGGCAAGGTCTCAAGCTAACCCCGGAAGACCTGCCCTCCCAAATGATGGCTGCCCGCGCCGGGACAAGGGATGACGGCATTTCCTATCGCAAGGTGATGGAAGATTACAGACGAGAGGTGATCTTAAG
>JACPSF010000311.1 GCA_016193385.1 Deltaproteobacteria bacterium | reverse complement strand
TGCCCGCGGGGCCGGGCAGAGTAAGCTTGACCGGCTCAGGCGGCCGGTAACCCTTAGCGAGCTCAAGCGCTTTTGTCTTGGCGTCAGCGAGGAGCCGGTCGCGGTTGAAGGTGATACCGTCATTGGGTCTTAAGAAGCCCGCCTCCTTGGCATCGAAGGCCGACTTCGACATCTTGGCGAGGCCGATGGTCTCAAATGCCGCGGCCACAGGAGGCACAGGCCCACGGGGGCGACGCGGATCAGCGCTGAGGCGGGCGAGAAGCTCCTTGCAGCCGCCCCAGGCCGGCACCAAACCGACGGCAGTCTCAACCAGCCCTATGGTGCTCTCGGCGTGCGCCTGCACCGCGTCGCAGTGCAGGAGAAGCTCGCAGCCGCCGCCAAGGGCCAAGCCGGAGGATGCGCCCACCACCGGGAAGTTAGAGTACTTAAGCGCCTTGAAAATCTCCTGGCCCTGCGTCAGCAGATCTTCAATCGTTGGCCAGGCAGCGACGTTGGCGGCGAAGAGGGCGAGAGCCAGGTTGACGCCAGCCGAAAAGTGTTGACCTTCGTTGTAGATCACCAGCGCTTTGTAACCGCTTGGCACAATCTCAAGCGCCTTGCGGATCATAGCGAAGACATTGGGGTCGATCGTGTTCATCTTGGTGTGCACCTCGAGGCACACGACTCCATCGCCGACGTCCCAAAGACTGGCCGACCCGTTCTCGGCGAGCGGTTTTCTCGCCAACTTGATGTCGGAGAGTAAGAGCTTGCCGTCCTCGCGCGCTACGTCGGAATAGCCGCTCCCGACGGTGAAGTGTTGCCGGCGGCCGTCCTTTGCTCGGTAGAATCCGCCGGCCGCCGCCTTCGTGAGCAGGACAGGCACTTCCCTACCGTCTTGCTTTAGCCGCTTTGCAAGATAGCCGGCGCCTAGCCGATCGATCAGCTCAAAAGGCCCATGCATCCAGTTATAGCCAAGTCGCATTGCGCGATCGACGGCGGCCACGTCGTCAGCGATCTCAGGGACCAGCGCGGCTGCATAAGCGAGAGTCTCTGACAGTACGATCCAGGCGTAGCACCCCCCCCTGTCGGGATGCTCGACGAGCGCACGAAGGTTGCTCGCCTCAAGGCTGTCAAGGACCGGCTTTGCGGTCGGGCGGTACTCCCCGCTCGTGAGGCCGATTGCCTCCTTGCCACCTTCTCCGCCGCTGGCTCTCAGGCGGTAAAAGCCGCCCTTTCCCTTGCGGCCAGTGTAGCCACGCTCGATCATCCGGCTGAGCAGTGGCAGGTCACGGCGGATCTGCCGGTAGAAATCGTTCGCGGGTAGGCTCTCCGCAAGAGTTGCGTCGATCTTCAGCATGAGGTCAAGGCCTATTAGGTCCAATAGGCCGAAGACGCCTGTCTTTGGAACGTTGAAAGAGCGGTCTATGACGGCGTCCGCCTCCTCG
The DNA here is from genome assembly GCA_016193385.1 of Deltaproteobacteria bacterium. The sequence continues at coordinate 4,892 of JACPSF010000311.1, read as the reverse complement.
ATGCTAAGCCCCCGCTCGACCGCTTCCACGACCGCACACTCAAGCCAGAAGGCGCCGATGCGGTTGGCGATGAAACCCGGTGTGTCATGCGAAAATACCACGCTCTTGCCGAGACGGGAGTCGGCGAAGTTCCAGATCGCCTGAACTGCCTCGGGCCGCGTCTTGGGGCCGGCAACCAGCTCGAGCAGGCGCATGTAGCGTGGCGGATTGAAGAAGTGTGTGATCAGAAAATCATGGGCAAAGCGCTCCGGCATGCCGTCGACAAGCCTGGCAAGCGTTAGGGTGGAGGTGTTGGAGGAGACGATGGAGCCTTCCCTGCGGACTTTTTCGATGCGCAGATAGAGATCGCGCTTCGTCTTCAAATCCTCCAGTACCGCCTCGATAATCCAATCGACACCGCCTAATAGGCCGAGATGGTCCTCGACGTTGGCCGGCGTGATCAATTGGGCGGCCTTTTTGTGCATAAAGGCCGGCGGCTCCGTCCTCGGGAGCTTTTCAAGCGCGCCTTCGGCTATGGCGTTGCGGTTCTTCGCGCCCTGGGGGACAATGTCCATAAGCACAACGGAGACGCCGGCGTTCGCCAGGTGCGCTGCAATGGCGCCGCCCATCAAGCCGGCCCCGATGACCGCGGCTTTTTTAATCTCGCTCATCTAGACCGCCTCAAGCACGGTGGCGATTCCCTGGCCGCCGCCGATGCACATCGTGGCGAGCGCATAGTTGGCGCCGTTTTTTTTGAGCAACGAGGCGGCCTTGCCCGTGATGCGTGCGCCGGATGCCCCGAGCGGGTGGCCCAATGCCAAGGCGCCCCCTTCGAGGTTTAGCTTTTCAACCGGGATATTGAGTTCTCCAAGGCACGCCAATGTCTGTGCGGCGAAGGCTTCGTTCAATTCGATGATATCAATAGCGTCGAGCGTCAGCTTTGCTCGCTCTAGTGCTTTACGCGTCGCGCTGACGGGCCCGATGCCCATCATCTCGGGCGCGCAGCCGGACACAGCAATGCTTCTAATGCGAGCGAGGATCTCGAGGCCTTTACGCCTGGCATAATCCTCGGAACAGACCAGCACAGCGGCGGCCCCGTCGGTGAGGGGCGCCGAGGTTCCTGCCGTAACCGTGCCGTCCTTATGGAACGCCGGTTCTAGCTTCGCCAGAGCCTCGCTACTGGTGGTGGGGCGGATGCAGCCATCCTTATCCACTGTGTCGCCCCTGTGTGCGATCGCGACGATCTCCCCGGAAAAGTTTCCGGCGGCCTCAGAGGCCGCTGCCTTCTGATGGCTTGTGAGGGCGAACTCATCTTGGGCTTCGCGGGATATCTGATAGTGGCGCGCAAGGTTCTCCGCCGTGAGACCCATCGAGATGTAAGCCTCAGGATAAGAGTCATAGAGCCCCGGGTGGGGTAGTAGGTTAAAACCCGGCATTGGGACACGCGTCATAGACTCGACGCCCGCGCAGACGAACACCTCGCCCGCCTCCATCTGAATCGCGCCTGCGGCTGTATGAACGGCCTGCATGGATGATCCGCAAAAACGGTTGACCGTGGCACCCGTCACTGCGAGCGGCAGCTCGGCGAGAAATACGACAATTCGAGCAACGTTTAGACCCTGTTCACCTTCCGGAAAGGCACACCCCAGGACCACATCTTCTATATCGTCCGGTTTAACTCCTGTTTTCTTCACCAGCCCTTTGATCACTTGAGCCGCCAGCTCGTCCGGCCGGACCTTGGCAAGCTGGCCCTTGTTTGCTGGAGTGAACGGAGAGCGAACATAGCCTGCGATAACCACGCTCTTCATTGCGAGACGCTCCTCTCCTCTATTTGAGCTCGACCGATTACCTTTAGTTGTGGTGCCTTGCTGCCACGAGGCTGCGTATCCAGGCGACGCCTCCTTTGATCAGCCGGTCCGTTACCCACAAGCTGTCGGAAATGACGGCACGGTCGGGCCGGTCCGAAGAGGAGAGAGCCGCTAGAAACGAGATGACCTTCTCCTGGGTATCGCCGATATCTTCATACAGGATCCCGTGCCGCGTTGAGGGCACCATAAAAAGTTTTTTTTGGCTCGTGCCTAGCCTCATGTGGATGAGTTCGGCGCTCTTGGGCTCGACGACTGGATCATCACTACCCTGGATAAGAGTCACCGGACACTGAACATCGGGCAGTCGCTCTTCAAGCTCATCCACCATCTGTCGCAGTTCATAGAGGCCGCGGATCGGGACATTGCGGTAGTTGATGTGGGGATGCTCCGAATCCCTTGGCCGAAACGGCATGACGCCTTCCAAAGATGAGACCCAGCGCACCAGCTCGTTCACGCCGTGCACCAGCGGCACGAAGATCATGTTGCGGTCACGGAACTTCATGGGTACGGAGATGGCTGCAACCCCAACGAGTCGCTCCGGGCAGTCAGCGGCAAGTCGAAGCGACAGCGCTCCGCCGGTTGAGAATCCGATCAAGCATATGCGGTGCGCGAACGCCGACATGACCGCATAGCCTTGTCGCACCGACTCTAGCCAATCGTGCCAACTCCGCTCCCGGAGATCCCAAGGAGAAGTGCCGTGACCCTTGAGTCGTACCCCGATGACCGGATAACCGAGGGCCTGCAGCTTCTCGCCGAAGGGCCGGACCTCCGCGGGCGAGGCCAAGAACCCATGCACCAGGACTATACCCAGCTCCTTTCTCCCCTCGGGCAAGAGCAGGAACGGCTCGCCACTTTCCGTAGCCGTCTCCTGCCCGTCGGTTTCCTCGTAGGGAGGTTGAGAGAAATATTGCCTGTCCCAGGCGTGCGCCCTGAGTTTGTCGTCAAAGCGCATCCTCGCCAGTGACTGGTCGTCCAGCGCGGAAGCCTCCTCGATCGCCTGCTCCACCGAGCGGGCGACTCCAGAGATGGGCGCCACTTCGTTGGCATAGACTGCCACCAGGTTCTCGAGACGGATAACGTTGAAGTCGTGCTCCTGGCAGAGCTTGGGGAGAAAGCGGTAGCGTCCGTTTTCCTTCTCGACGAGATTCATAGAGACGGCGGTCTCCATAATTTCACTGAGTCCATGACATTCGCCGCCGGCCAGCCCATTGTAGGCCTCGGGGTTTTGGAGGTCTTGATGAAGGCTGACGAAGGGTTCCTTCTGGACGTTTTTAACCGTCAGATAAAGGGTCTTGTGGAACGTGGCATGATCGACTTCCGTTTGTCCTTTAGCCGCGAACCTCAGGATGAGGCGTGACGCCAGGTGACCGAGGTTAACGGTCACGCCGGTGTACATCCGGTGCATGTACTCGTCCCGGATTTGCAGGGCCTTGCGTCGCGTGCGCCACGCTGCGACGCGCCCACTCCATCCCTCTCCATCGCGCGTTAGCTGAAAGAACCCGTCCAGGGAATCGATCTTGGAAGCCAGACGGGCGATCAGCTTCCGCTCCCACCAGTTCCAGAATCCGGCGGTTCGCACCGGGTCGCCTAGGCGTATATCCATGTCCGTGTCCTTGAGTAGGATATTCCCCTCGATCAGGAGTTCCTCGGAGAGCCCACGGCTCAGTTCTCTGCTGAGGAGCTCCGCTGCCTTGTGGAGAACGTTGTCGCTTGCTCGAATGGGGTAGAAGGTAATATTAGCGGGCACGATAAGGGTTGGCCGCCGTGCCGCAGCTATCAGCGCCTCCTCGCTTTCCAGTCCCAACGCCTCGACCCACGCCCGCAGACGCCGCGCGTTGCCGCTCTCGTGGGCGCGTAGGATCGCCGTCTTGAATGCGTCCAGTGCGAGTGCCAAGATGGCAGCGCCGGTGTGCTGTTTGCGCGTCTTTCTGGCGGTAGGCGAGTAGACGCTGTACTGGCCTCTGCTATCCAGTACCCGGCGGTCCTTGACCATGCCCCCTTCGGGAAAGATGATTACCTTTCGGCCCCGCAGGATCTCTTCGGCCATGAACGGAAGGAGCCTCGGATGGTGGTTGGGTACACCACCGATGTTTAACAGGTAGTTTGAAAATGGGGATCCTTCGACAAAGAAATCGCTCGCTGCTACGGAGCGGCAGAACACCCCGGTCTCCTGGTATATCAGATGCTGGGGAATGAAGGTCTCAAAGCGCGCGAAGTGGTTGAAGAGAAAGATTTCGCCTGCACGGATCTGGTCTTTGCTTTGGTGCAGCTTGAGATTAACCCGGAGAATTTTCTTCAGAGTCGTTATGAACCGTCCAGTCCACTCGTAAGTGGCCTGGTTGATCTCAAGGTTGGCATTCAGCTCCATGACTCTTCTGGGGTTTGCCTACGATGTGGGATGGCCACACGTTGTTGTTATTTTAGCAATAACCCGGCTCCTAAGCCATACTAGCCATGAATCCTACGATAACGGACCTCCATCCTCCGCCTTTTTAGCTCAGCAAAAAACAGCTTGGGTTCTATCGCCACTTCTGCAGGAACAGCCCCTCGCGCTTTGATCTCTCCCCGCGCTAGCATCTGCGCGGCGATGGACGGAGGAGATCCTGTATCGATGTCCAGCCCGATGCCCCATTTGGGCATCCCTCGCGTGTGGCAATCAACAACCCAGGTTTGAGCCTTGCCGTCTTTCTTTCCTTTCACGACAACGCGGATAACCTCATACTCTTTGAGTGGGCCCCTGGTCACAGGCTTGGGCAGGGCACGGATGAGCTGGATCAGAAGATCCCGGGGAACCACTTCGACGCCCTTGAGCCTCACGGGTCTTTCCTCTGCAAGGCCGATATCGCGGAGAAAGCGGATCTTTTCGGTAAAATCACGATCGAAGGCAATCTTGAAACTCACCTCGCGGATGCCCTTGTTTTTATAGGTTAAAGGGAGGGTGGCGACTTCGGAGTGGATCGTATGCATGGGATACTGCCTTCCCACGGGCGCAGGAAAGATCACCTCTTCTTCGCCGCTCATCGGCTCAACAAATCGGAACTTTCC
>JACPSF010000320.1 GCA_016193385.1 Deltaproteobacteria bacterium | reverse complement strand
TTCCCGGGTCAGTTGGAACATGAAATCGTCAGGAAAGCGATCGACATTGCGTCGGACAGCCTCGTTCAATCTTCCAACGCTAACGCCATAGAGTCCCGCGAGCGCCGCATCCAGCATAACTTTGTGCCCACGGATCAATAGTATGGACTGCTCGATTCGCTCGCTTGGAATTATGCTGGTCACAAAATTACCTCGAACAAAAAGCCTGGCTGGGGAGCACCGGTCCGGGCGATGATGTGAAATCAAAGATGTGACCGGATCGGGCGACCCAGCCGAAGTTATTTGCGCGTAAAATAAGGCAAAATTACAAAACAGGCAAGAGGCGGAAGGCGAGAGGCGAGAGTGAACAGAAAACAAGCAAGAGGCAATAGGCAACAGGAAAAAGACAAGAGGCGACAGCAAACGTAAAAGTCAAAAGTAAAAAGGCAAGGACAAGGATCAAGGCAACAGGCAAGAGGTAAAGAGCGAAGAAGGCTACGATGTGCCGTACAACGTTGACGCAGGGGACATTTAACGATAAGATAACTTCATTATGACTGCGATTGCGAAGAAGCTCGACCAGAAGCTGACCCGGTGGGCGCCCGAAACGGCTAAGAAAGTCGAGCGGCTTGTAGCTGAAATCATTGACTTAGCCGACCATGATGCGCTCGACCTAGCTCGGTCCCGCGAGGTCGAGCAGGAAGTGCTCGACATTATCGATGAGCCCAAAGCCAGGTGAGGTCTGGCTTGCGGACCTGGGTCTAGCCGCGAAGACTCGCCCTGTTGTTATTCTTTCCCGCGATGATCCTCAAGCGCCCCGTGCGCTCGTGATTTATATTCCCCTCACCACACAAGACCGCCGCAGCCGTTACGAAATTCAGCTGGGCAACCTGAGGTTCTTAAAGGAGATATCGGTCGCAAATGTTCAAGGCATCGGCTCTATTCCCGTGAGTCGATTGCAGCGGAGACTCGGTTCACTTCCTGCCGAAACTCTGGAGAAGATCAAGCAAGCTGTCGGTTTTGCGTTGGAGCTGTAAAGAAAGAAGGAGGGTCAAGCCTGCTGATGGCTTTTAGGCACGTTATCGATCTGCCGAGCACGAATGTGAGCCAGGCGGTCGAGCGCAACGAAGTAGATGGGCCTTTTTGAACGCTCTGCCCGCAGTTGACCCTGCTTTCCATATACGCTATTCAGCAGGGATGGTGCGGACACTTCTCCGGGATTGTCTTCAAGGCAAGATGCTGGCCGAAGAGGAAGCCGTTCGGCTTGCCTCGGCTCGTGGTGAGGAGTTCGCCGCGCTTCTGGCCGCTGCCGCAGAGCTGCGCGACCGGCACAAGGGCAGGGTCGTTACTTTCTCTCCCAAGATTTTTATCCCACTCACCAATCTGTGCCGGGATTTCTGCGGTTACTGTACCTTTCGAAAAGCGCCGGATGAGTCCGGGGCGAAAACGATGACGCCGGACGAAGTTCTGAGCGTGGTGCGTGAGGGTAAGCGGCTCGGTTGCACCGAGGTCCTGTTTAGTTTGGGGGATAAGCCTGAGGCGATCTACCCCGAGATGCGCCATTTTCTGGCTCAGATGGGACTCGGCCGCACTCTCGATTATTTATTCAACGCATGCAAATTGGTTCTGGAGGAAACAGGCCTGCTGCCACACTCCAACCCTGGGCTCATGGGAAGAAGGGACCTGGCGCGTCTAAAAGAGGTCAATGTCAGTCTGGGTCTGATGCTGGAAAATGTGAGCGAGCGACTGCTTCTCCCTTCTGGCGCCCATTTTGCCGCTCCGGACAAAAAACCCTCGCTTCGTCTTAAGACCATCGAAGAAGCGGGCAAGCTTCGGATCCCTTTTACCACCGGGATTCTTATAGGGATCGGAGAGAGCTGGGAGGAAAGGATCGCTTCGCTCTTTGCCATCCGCGAATTGAATCAGCGTTACGGCCACATTCAAGAAGTCATCATTCAGAATTTTAGGCAGAAAACGGATATTCCCATGCATGACCACCCCGAGCCCTCGCTCGAGGAGATGCTCAAAACCATCGCGCTGGCGCGCCTGATCCTCGGTGGAGAGGTGAATCTCCAGGCCCCCCCGAACTTGGCTCCCGAGACCTATCCTCTCTATCTCCAGGCGGGAATCAATGATTGGGGAGGGGTCTCGCCCTTAACCAGGGATTATATCAACCCGGAGGCACCGTGGCCGGCCTTGGCCATTTTGAGCCAGAAAAGTGCCGCGGCCGGTTTTGTGCTCAAACCGAGGCTTCCGATTTATCCTGAATTCATTTCCCGAGGCGAAAAATTTATCTCCGCTTCCCTCTTGTCTTATATAGCAAAACTGTGCAGCGAGGACGGACTGGCGCAGACCGCAGTGTCCTGCTCATCGGCATGAGGCCTTTCGGTTTCGGCGATATCCGGGAGTCTCGAGAGGTGGGGGCATGTTGGTCGTCCTGACGGGTGGAACCGGGGGGGCAAAGCTCGTCCAAGGCTTGAGCCTGGAAATGGACCCTCGGGAACTGGCCATCGTCTGCAATACGGCGGACGACTTCGTTCTCCACGGCCTTAAGATCTCGCCCGATCTCGACACGATCACCTATACTTTGGCCGGGCTGGGTGACACGGAAAAAGGTTGGGGCATCAAGGATGATACTTTTGTGGTCTTGGAATGGCTGAAAAAATATGGCGGAGAGAGCTGGTTCAAGCTCGGTGATAGAGACCTTGCCACCCATATTACGCGATCGGCTCTCCTGCGCGAGGGTTTGAGTCTCTCTCACACAACCGACCGAATCCGCAAAGCGCTCGGCGTTAATCTTGCCGATGTCCGATGACAGGATCGAGACCAGGATCGTGACGCCACAAGGGGAGATCTCGTTTCAAGAGTTTTTTGTCCGGGATCGCTGGTTCCACGAGGTCAAAGAGGTCGATTTTGCGGGTGTGGAAAGGAGCCGGCCGGCTCCTGGGGTCATTGATGCGATTCGATCAGCGGCGGCCGTAGTCATCTGCCCGAGTAACCCGGTGACCAGCATAGGCCCTATCCTTGCGGTTCCCGGGGTGCGGACGGCTCTGCGCGAAGCGCGGGGGCCGGTACTGGCGGTAAGTCCGATCATCCAAGGAGCCGCGGTGAGCGGGCCGGCGGCGAAATTGATGTCCGCCGCGGGCTTGGAGGTCTCAGCCTTTGGCGTGGCCCAAGCGTATGCCGACTTTCTCGATACGATTCTGGTTGCGCCCGAGGACAGGGAGCTTGAGCCGCAGATTCAAGAACTGGGGATCAAGACCGTGGCGACCTCTATCCTGATGGGCTCCCTCGCCGATAAGAGGCGGCTCGCCCGGGAGCTTTTGGCATTGATCGCGCCCGTATGCTAGAGGAATAGTGGTTGGAGTTTATGCAACTTACGAAGGTTTGCGCTCTCATCCCTGCTAAAGGGTTTCTTCATGCAAAGCAGCGCCTTTCTCCGGTTCTTGGCGTGCGGGAACGGGAGCTCCTGGCTGAGGCGATGTTGCGAGATGTGCTGGGTCAGGTTGTTGCGGCAAGGGGCTTGGAGGCCACGTTCGTGGTCACCGGGGACGATCGGGTTTCAGAGATCGCGGCCGCGTCAGGGGCTCGGGTGATCCGCGAGAAAGAAGAGAGGGGCGAGACCGAGGCGGTGCGTTTCGCTCTCGCAGAGATGAAACAGCGAGGCATCCGGGCCACGCTGGTCCTTCCCGCCGACATTCCGTTGGTTCGCTCGAGCGATGTCGGGGAGCTGGTCGAAAGTATCCGGGAGTCCGATAGCGCTTCCCGCTTGGCTCTTCTCGTCCCGTCCCACGACCATCTGGGAACCAACGCCCTGCTCCTTTCGCCTCCGGATGTGATCCAGCTCCGCTTTGGGTATGATAGCTTCTCCTACCATTTGCGGCAGGTTGCCGCCGAAGGACTCCCTGCCCGGGTGATCGAGAACGAAAGGATCGCCCTCGATATCGACGAGCCCGGAGATTTGAAGCGGTTTCTTCTAGCCGGAGAGAGGGGAAGCGAGAGCCACGCCACGCTCATGCAGATGGGCTTGGGACACGGCTTTCCCGACGCTCAGCGGACGGGGAGCTCATGAAGCGCTTGGAGATCGTCGGGCTTGAGGGGTTGGGGGAGGTAAGACCCGGAGACAGCCTCGGTAGGCTGATCTTGAAAGCCTGCTCCCATCAGGAGGTTGACTTACGCGAAGGGGATATCCTCGTTGTCGCGCATAAAGTTGTCTCAAAGACCGAAGGTCGCGTCAGTCGATTGGACGAAATTCAACCTTCGGGGCGGGCCTTGGAGCTGGCCCAAAAACTGGGGAAAGACCCCTGCCTCGTAGAGGTCATCTTGAGCGAGAGTCGCCGAATCATTCGTATGGGACGGGGCACAATCATCGTGGAAACGCACCACGGCTTTATCTGCGCCAACGCCGGCGTCGATCTATCCAATGTCGGTCAAGGCCTGGTCGCCCTCTTGCCTCAGGAGCCGGATCGTTCGGCACGGGAGATTCGGGAGGAGATCAGGCGGCTGAGCGGCGTGGCACCCGGGGTGATGATCAGCGACAGCTTCGGACGTCCCTGGCGATTGGGCACGGTGGATGTCGCCATCGGCGTGGCAGGCTTCAGGCCTGTTAAAGACTATCGCGGGATGACTGACCGACATGGCTACGAGCTGAGAGCTTCAGTGGCAGCGGTCGCCGATGAGCTGGCGGCGGCCGCGGAGCTGGCGATGGGAAAACGAGGTGAGATCCCGGTGGTGCTGGTTCGCGGCTTTGAGGCTGAGCCGGGAGAAGGGTCGGCCCAGGAGCTGCTGCGCCCGGAGACAGAGGATCTTTTTCGCAGTTTTTAAATTCTATTGAGGATCGGAAAAATGGAACGGGAATTCGCGATCGCGATCGTTGGAGGAACCGGAAACCTTGGAACAGCCCTGGCGCTGCGCCTTGCCGCGCCCGGGGTCAAAGTCATCATCGGCTCCCGGGATCGGGAAAAGGCAAGAACTGTGGTAGAGTCGCTCAAACCGAAAGTCCAGCACGGGAAAATCGAGGGCCAGGCCAATCGGGACGCGGTTCGAGGGGCGGAGTTTGTGGTCATCGCCGTTCCTTACGAAGGTCATGCCACGATGGTGGCCGATTTAAAAGGTCAGCTTGCCGGCAAGACCGTTATCGATGCCGTCGTGCCGCTCCGAAAGGGCCGGCCTTTTGTCCCTCCGGCCGGCTCTGCCCTCCAGGAGGCGCAGGAGATCCTTGGCAGTGAGGCTCCGGTCGTGGGGGCGCTCCACAATATCTCGGCTGTCGATCTGGAAGATCCCGACTCGTCGTTGGGCGATGTCTTGGTGTGCGGCGATGATGCCGCCGCCAAACAGAGGGTTATGGAGATCGTCCGGAAGATCGGGGCCAGGAGCTTCGATGCCGGCCTGGCCTCTCATGCCTATGTGATCGAAGGGCTCACCGGCGTCCTCATCTATCTGAACCGCAGGCACAAGTCCAAACACGCAAGCGTGAAGGTTACGGGGATCGCAGACTGAGGGCGCAAAATCCGAGCCATCGATAAGGAGGGCTTCCAATGAGCTTGGTAAAGAGCTGGATGGACCGAAAAGCTGCGGCAGCTCTCATTTTCGGCGTGGTGGGGCTCTGGGCTCTTGGGGTGAATGCTTTGCTGGGTGGGGAAAAGGGTCGGCCAGCTCTGTTTTTGCCGGAGGAGCGCCGGATCATCCGCGAATTTTACGTCGCTCGCTACAGTGGGCTTCCACCCGGCCTGGCCAAGCGGGGAGGTGATCTGCCTCCGGGACTTCAGAGACAGATCCAAAGAAAAGGCAAGCTTCCTCCGGGCTTGCAAAAACGGCTGGAGCCGTTTCCGGCGGAGCTTGAGCTGCGCCTGCCCCGAATCCCCGATATTTGGCAGCGCGTCATTCTCGGTCCCCACGTGATCTTGCTGGATCGTCGCACCGCGAGAATCCTGGATATTATTGAGAACGTGATCGGATTGGCGACCGAGCGGTGAAGGGAAAGCGGGGCGCTACTGCGAAAAGTGTCGTTGCAAGTAGAAGCGCAGGGGACCTGCCCCTCAGCAGGAGCCGATAGGCCAGTGCTCTTCTGCCCCCAACCACTTAACCTGTTCTGCCCGTCGCCTCTGAGTTCCTTCAGTTCCGGACGTCTCCTTGTCTTCGGGACAGGTCCCCTGCGCTTGAGAGTTTCCTAGGGTCTCTGAAGGGAAGAAGCCTGAAGGACTGAGGCACGTGGACGAGGAGGTTGAAGGCAGGCCCAGACCGCTGGAGAGACCACTGGAAGGGGGTTGGTGTGGTGGCCCTCAAGGCACTGACCTATTGCCTCGGGCCGGAAGGTTTTCTCCCGAGGAACGGCACTTCCTGACGAAGCGCCAGGCAACCCTTGACAGAGCCTCACGGATCGAAGTAGAGGAAACAGGTTGTCGCGCAACTTTTGGGTGTTACTAGAAAAGGAGGCTGACAATGGAAATTCAAACCAGCACAGTTCCAGTGAGCGCGGAGCAAGGAAAGTCGATGGACCTTTTCGTGGCCGCTCCGAAGGGAGACGGCAAGAAACCGGCTCTCCTGGTGATTATGGAGGTATTCGGCGTCAACGCGCACATCAAAGATTTGACCGAGAGGTTCGCCAGAGAGGGCTACGTCGCGGCCGCCCCCGATCTCTACTACCGGTTGGAGCAACGGGTCATACCGAACAGCGACTTGCAAGCGGCCTTTGCGGCGCGCGCCACGCTCTACGAGACCAAGATCGTCGAGGATCTTAACCGCGCGATCTCGCTCATCAAGGGCAGGGCCGATGTCAACCCGAACAAGATCGGGATCATCGGCTACTGCTTCGGAGGCCGTGTCTCATGGCTGGGCGCCTGTCAGTGCCCGGTGGCGGCGGCATCGGTCTATTATGGCGGCGGGATCGCCGGCGGCGAGAGAGGCGAGAAGAGCCCGGTTGAGCCGGTGACGATGGCGAACAAGATCAAGGTCCCGCTGCAATGTGTCTGGGGCGATCAGGACCAGAGCATTTCCCAAGAGGCCAGAGAGAAGATCGAGGCGGCGCTGAAGGCGAACCGGGTCAATTACGAATGGTATCTGTACAAAGGCGCCGGCCACGCCTTTTTCTGCGATGACCGGCCCAGCTATCATGAGGCCTCGGCCAAGGATATCTGGCCGAAGACTCTGGCCTTCTTCGCCAAACACCTGAAGAGCTGACAAAAGGCTGCGCCGCGAGAGATTCGAGCCCCAAAGGTGCTTTAATCCGGCGCCTTCTGGGGCTTGTTTTTCCGAGCGCGGCAATCAAGGATTCGTCACGGGCTCCGGCGCGTGCTCCGCGCAGGAGCTGAGAAGAAAGCGCGATTGTCATGGTAACTCCCGACGCCACGTTGAAATCCACCCCCAATACGGTCTTATGGGGATACCTTGCGGCCAACCTTCCACCGGCCCTCACCATCAAGTCGGGGCAGATTGTCCGGATCGAAACGCTATCACATCAGGGACTCCTCACGGAGCGAGACCCGGTGAGTTTTTTCGGCGCTTACGGCATTCCGCCGGAGCAGGTGTTGCCGGATGCCGTAGAAATTTACTCTAAAATGAGGCGGCCCAAAGGGGCGAGTGTGCACGTTCTTACCGGCCCGGTCTACATCGAGGGCGCGGAGCCCGGGGACATGCTGGAGGTGCGGGTGTTGGAGATAGAGTTTCGTGTCCCCTACGGCGTCAACAACACCGGCCCGGGAAGAGGGGTGCTCCCTGAGTTGCTCAAAGGACCTGCTGCGAGATTAATCCGCCTGGACCCGGATCGGGACGTCGCGATTTTCTCCCCGGACATTGAGATACCCGTCAACCCCTTCATGGGCATCATGGCGGTGGCGCCGTCGAAAAGCCTGGGAATGATCTCCTCTACGCCGCCGGGAGTCTGGGGAGGCAATATGGATGTCAAGGAATTGTGCCGCGGCGCAACGCTTTACCTGCCGGTGTTTAACCAAGGGGCCCAGTTTTTTTCCGGAGACGGCCACGCTGTCCAAGGTGATGGAGAGGTGGACGGAGGGGCGGTAGAGATTTCTCTGGCGCCAACCTTTCAGTTTATTCTTCACAAGGAGAAGGATTTTAAGTCCCCCATGGCGGAGACGCCCGATCACTTCATCACCATGGGAATGAGCGTCGATCTTAACGAAGCGACCAGGATTGCCGTGGCGGAGGCGGTGAACTTCCTCCAGAGCGAGAAAGGGCTCAGCGCGGCCGACGCTTATGCTCTCGCAAGCATCTCGGTGGACCTCGCTATCGCGGAGGCCGTAGACGTCGTGAATCTAGTCTCCGCAAAGATCCCCAAGCGCATCTTCAAAGGAAAGCGTGATTACTGGTTCAAGCCGTAAAGCTTTTGGGGGGCGAAATTTTTATTGACACCGGTTACGCTTGGGCTTATCTTACGGTCATTCACCATATGGGAGAGTCGAACAGATGAGCGATAGAGAGAAGAATATGCTCAAGGTTCTAGGGGTCCTGATTCTTGCCTATTTGATTTACCTGGTCGTCTTCTGAGATCAGTTTTTATTCCGTCGTATCGTTTCCCCTTCTGATTCCCGGGTCCACGTATGTGCAGGAGCCGGGATTTCGTCAGTAGCCGTTGCACGTCCACGATTCGCCACCCCAGATATCCACCCCGCCCATAATCCCGTCCCTCGCATCGATGGAAAGAGGACCGCGCGCTGAGACCCGTGGAGCACCCGGATAGCTGAGGACCTTGATTTCCTCGTAAGGTCCGATGATTTTTTCTGTGACCGGCAACTCTGCCCAGCGATCGCGACTGCCGGTGCTGACTAAAGCGGTGGCTTCCGGGACACAGTGTAGAAGAGGCGGGTCCACTCCGTCCTTTCCGCCAAGCTCATAGGTTACCAGTACCGTCTTAATCCCGCGCCGTTCGCAGGCCTGGACCGTGAGCATCACATCAACAAAGGCGTTTCCACCTCCCAACCAGGTTATCAGGACGCCGTCAGCCCCCATGGCTTCGGCTAGCTGGGCAGTATTGTGGGCGATTACCTCTTTGCCGTGGTAGGTCTCGAAGCGAATCCGCTCCAGAATCACACCGGCGAAATTTAGCGTCTTACCGTGCGCCCCGTACAGGCCAAAGACCAAAGGATGGTTCTGCCAATCCCAGGTGGTGGGGTAATAACCTCTGCCGGATCGTGTGGTGTCGGGGGTGACTGCTCCTTCTATAAGTTCATTGGGATGGACCACAGTGGCTAGTGAATCCCGAATCGGTAGCCCATAGTAGCTCACCCCAGAGTGAGCCTGATGGCTCTCGGTTAGACAACACTGGATGAGCATAACTCTGGGCCGAGCCGGGTCCTCAGCGGCGAGGTCGAAGGTCTCGATCTTTTGAGGATCAAGACGCTCGGTGGTCTGGGCAAGCCGCCGTGCCACTTCATACTCAGCTCTCTGGATCGCCGTGTGGGCCTCTAATTCGGCAAGACCCGGAACTAAGCGGAGGACCAACACCAACTGTACCAGGGAACTGAAGCGGGAAATTTCGGCCCCCGGACCCCACATGTCCAGAATGGCGCTTCTTTGAACCCCGGTGCCTGCTCTAATGATTCCTTCGTAGTCGGCCGTGGCCACCACCGCCATGCCGGAAAGCCGGTGCGTTCTCCCCGCGCCGACGGGGGCCACAGGACCCAGGATCCCGGGAAATATCTGGCCATCTCCTCGGACCTTGAACCTCGGCTCGACTAGGTCGCGGATTCCAGTAATCCGGGTTTTCTCTCCGGGCACGGCTACGGCGATAGCTGCATCCTTGATCCTCGGATCTTGGTGGATGAGGGCAAGCAACTCTTTGCGATCCACCACTAATGCGCCCGCATGGTAACGGAATTCGCTCCCCAAGTGAACTTGGGTTACCGAGAAATCTGCCAGCTCCAGTCGCATTGTCAGAGCCCCACAGAGAGCCTTGCGCCAGGACTCCTCCTCGGCCGCTTGGCTGGGTCCGGCCAATGATTCAAGGGGAGGCCAAGGGCCTATAGTGTGATCACAGAGATGTCACAGGTATCCCTTTTCCCGGTAATACCGCTCGGCGCCTGGATGGAGGGGAATGTCTAGCGGGCCCTCCTCGGCGCTGCGGCAAAAAGATGACATGGGTGGAACCTGAGCAGCGTCGTAGGGGAGCTCTTCGCGAATACGGGGCAGGACGGCGACGATGTGATAGGCGAGCTCCTCCGGAAGGCTCGCATGCGTGATGATTGGCCAACCGCTGAAGTCGACGACCTCGGTTGGCCCCTGGAAGTTGCCCTTGAGCCTGCCGCCAGCGAGCGGCGCGCGCCGAAAGCCGTAGCGCTCGAGTTTGACCAGCGCCTTCTCCGAAAACGGTAAGAACACCATCCCGTGCGCAACCGCCACCGGACCCCAGGAATCTAACCCTTCGTCAATCACCGCGTTGATCTCGCCCGAGGCGATTCCCTCCCGGCGCCGGGGGTTGCTCGGCCTCACCACCGGGTCCACGGAGCCACCCCATTCGCTGAAGGACTCAAGCTTCAGCCCATGGGCCCTGAGCATCGCGCTTATCGCGAAGTTGACGCAATCGTTATCTGCGACCGAAACGCGAAGCTTCGGGCGCTTTGCCTTCAGTTCCTCCATCGATCGCACGCCAAGATTCCCCGCCACCGCCAGCACCAGACGATCCCAAGAAGGGAAAACCGCCAGCGCTCGTAACGGATAGGAACGGCGAAACGGGCCCTTACCCAGGTAGGCCATGGTCGCTATCACCGATGGATTGAGCCAGCCGATGTCGATCTTTCGTGATCCCACCAGCCGGGCCCCTTTCACGCCGCTGCACCATGCGGGGCTCACGGCGATGGTGATTGGATAGGGCGGTCCTGAGTCCCGGGAACTTCCGGGCAACTCCACCATCAGGCGGACCGCGCTAGTCATCAGGGAAGGTACAGACTCGTATAGTCCGGCCAGCACTCTTGTGGCAATTCTCGCCCGCATCATGCTGGCGCTCATCGGCTTTACGCTGCGATCATCGTATACCACGGGAGGCTCCGCTCCTTTACAGAGATGTCTTGTACGATACAGGTAATCCGAAAGAAATCCCCTGTCAACACGCTCTGCCCGGTGGGCCCTGCTCAGCGGGCTGCCAGTGATATTTGGTGGTGGCAAATCCCGCCTCGGTGGTGGAGAAAAAGCTGGATTTGATCTCGGGGAGAGGCTAGACTACGTAAGTGCCAATCGAGTTGGTGACTTCCATCAACCCTAGGGAGAGGGTGCCATGAAAAGGAAGACTGGCAGGAAAGCAGCACGCATAGCGGCCGTTCTCGCGTTGAGCCTTTTTTTGGTGGGGTCGGTTTTTTCTTATTCTCCGACATTGGCTCAGATCACCAAGCTCAATGTGGGCTACGTTGGGATCAATTCGGACAACGTTACTGCCTGGGTCGCGAAGGAGGCCGGGATCTTCAAAAAGAACGGTCTTGATGTCCAGCTCATCTATTTTTCCGGTGGAACAACAGCAGTGATGGCTGTGGTTTCAGGAGAAACCCCCATCACCCAGACGGCCGGCCCCGGAGTCGTCAACGCCGCGCTCGGAGGGTCGGATCTAGTAATGATTGCCGGAGGAGTCGTGACTTTAGATTACTGGCTTCTCAGCCGGCCCGAGATCAAGAGACCTGAACAGCTCAAAGGAGGCGCTGTGGCCATAAGTCGGTTCGGCTCCGCATCTGACTTTATTGTCCGGTTTGCCCTTCAGCGGATCGGCCTGACGCCGGTAAAAGACGTCGCCATCTTGCAAATTGGCGCCTTGCCGGACCGTCTGGCGGCCATGGAGACGAAAAGGGTGCAGGCCACGGTCCTCGCTCCGCCAGCGATGTTTACAGCTCAGAAAAGGGGTTTCAACATTCTGGCGGATGTAGCTGCTCTGGGCCTGGCTTACCAAGCGACGGGAGTAGGGGCGACCCGCAGGTTCATTCGAGAGCACTCCGATATCGTGAG
This sequence comes from Deltaproteobacteria bacterium, assembly GCA_016193385.1. Next base: position 5,667 of record JACPSF010000320.1, on the reverse strand, counting down.
GAAGTACGTCAAGTCTCATGTCGAGGCTGTTCACCGGTTCAAGACCGACCGGGATACAGGACTGAAGGTGTTGGCCGGGTATCTCAGATTACAGGATAAGGAAGTCCTTGAGCAAACCTATGATCGCGCGATCTCCGAGGAGAAGTTGCCGCGCAAACAGTATCCCACTCTGGAGGGAATCAACACGATCCTGGAGCCGCTTCGCGAGAAGGACCCTAAAGCCAGGACAGCTCGACCTCAGGATTATAAGGGGAAGTAGAGCCAGGCTAGAGCGACCTCATCAATTTTCTCCCCGTATCAACGGAAATTCGAATCAGAAGCTTTCCTTCGGGACGGCCCGGCCTGCCTCAAACAAAAGGTGCAGGTCGGTCTTGCTTAACACTTTTTGTCACCCTGCGGTCTGAAAAGGCAATCGGTAGATCCTGGAGAAATGTTGTTTTGTGCCTTTTTGGCCTCTTTTATTCACACCAGGCTGTGCGCGGCACGGTCCTTGCTATTGGCTACTGTTGAATGAATTTTTTCGGAGGGAGTCGATGAAAAAAATCCCCACTCTTGTAGCCTTTTTGCTGTTCTTTCTATCGGCATGCGCGACCGTTAAGAGCCTCGGAGAAGGAAACAAGGAGGTTCCTCAAGAACAGGCCGGGAGGCCGGTGACCCCACCTCCCGCTCCTATAGTATCGCCTGCGCCAGCAACCGCATCCACTTCCAGTGATTCACAGCCTGTCGGTACGCAAACCGTGAGTGATAAGCCCTACAAAGAGCCCACCCGAGCGCAGATCCGGCTAGTGCAGCACCGCCTCAAGGCCTCTGGCTTTAATCCCGGCCCCATCGACGGAATATTTGGGGCGAAAACGAAGGCAGCGCTCCGCGGTTATCAAGACGCGCACGGCCTATCCCACAACGGAGCGCTGGACGTAAAAACCTTGAGATCGCTCGGCGCGGAATAAAAACTCCAATGGAGAGAGTGAGAAGAGTCTATGATTTCGTCTGAGGGTAAGAAGGCGCTCGAACATCAGCACAGGACCCTGGTTCTGGTTTGGGTCGGTTTTCTCGCCACTCTGGCGGTTTATCTGGCGCTTCCCTGGTTGGGCTCTTACTCCGAAGCCATCCCCCTTCCCCTCGGTGGTCCGTCTTTTGATATTTCTCGCACGAGTCTATGGGCGATCGTGGTTGTTATCGTCGGAATTCTCTGGTGGTGGAACCAGAGATTCCTGGCGAAAGAAGCCCTACTAAAGAATTACGCGCCGAAACGGGGGACACCGATCTTCAGCTACGCGGTGAAAAAGATCGTAGCCTTCGCGCTGGCAGAGGCGGTCGCAATCTATGGTTTGATCCTGGCCTTGAGCGGCCGCCACCTGTGGGATCAACTCGTTCTCTCCGTCATTGCCGCGCTCTTTTTGCTATACCTTTACCCCTCCAGGACCTTCTTTGATGAACTCCTGAAAGAGATGGAAGCGCGGACCGGGAGTTAACGCTGCTAACCCCACCTCCCGCCTTACTTGAGGATCTTGACGAATTCGTCCCTCGTACGGGTCATCTCCTCGTGGCCGAGCTTCAGGTCCCGTTCCACCGTATCGTGGAGGCGTCTTGGCGCCTGTAAGATTCGCGCTTCTGCCTTACCGGGGGCTCTGGAAATGCGGTAGGACCTCCTTGCCCCAAGCTTCCATGACCTCGTCGTAGATGGAGTCCGGCGGCGTCACCATGACACGACGAATCCTCTCGCGGTTCAGTGCCTTCACGCGCTCGACACATTCTTCCGGGGTGCCGGCGATGGAAAAACGACGGACCAGGTAGTCCGGGACCAGGTTGGGATCGATTCGCTCTTCGATCGGCTTGACCTTCGAGTCGTCGAACGATTCCATGAATTTTTTAACGCCCGCGAGTTCTTCCGGCGGAACCGTCTCCAGCGTGAATCTGAAATTGTGATGCGCGCGGTTGGCCAGCCGGCGTCGCACCGTGGCCCTTGCCCGTTCACCGTCCTTGTCGACGCAGATCATCCCGGCGGCCATAATGTCGATATCGGAGAGGGACCTACCCGCTTCCCGAGCTCCTGCGGCGATGCGTCCCCGCGCCCATTGGAGAACCCGAGGATCGAAGCCCGATCCAAAGATGATTCCATCCGCGAGCCGCCCGGCGATCTGGAGGCCGCGCGGGCCCTCCATGGAGACGTAGATGGGTACGGGAAGCTTGCCGACACCGAGCGGCATTTTTCCTGCCGGGACGGTCATCGGCTTCCCTTGGAAAAGCTCCCTGATCGCCGCTAGACCTTCCTCAAATCTGGCCAATGACGTGGCTTTGCGCCCCTGACTGTAGACCGGGCCGTCACCTGTCCCTAGCCCCACGATCGCTCGTCCGTTGGAAACCTCGTTTAGCGTTGCAAAGGAACTTGCGAGCACGGTGGGGTCACGATAAACCATATTCGTCACCGCGGTTCCCAGGAGGATGCTCCGGGTTTCTCTCGCCGCGACGGCCAGGACCTGGAAGGGGTCCAGGGATCTCATTTGGCTGTCGGCCAAAAAGACCCCCTCGTATCCCAACTCCTCTGCCCGCCGGATCCGGTGAATAATCTCAGTAATGGTTCTCGCAGAACTGTGGATCGCAAAACGCATCTCCATAAAACCTGTCCTCTTTCTTTTGGGTCTCGCTAGAGTGGGATCTTAGTGGCAACGCCCGCCTTAGTCAAATCGTTGTGAACTCGATCCCGTCTTCGGTTGACGCTCGTTTTCTCTCCCTGCTGAAGGTTAATGTCCCCCGGTAGCGATCCGTCACGTTGCAAAATTTCTGAAAATGCGTTAGGCGCATCCAGAAGCCTCGCGTGTCGAGCCACGGTTCAACTTGGAAGCTTTGCCTCGGAATTGTAAAGTATGGTCCGGCAATGCGACGGCCGAGGGGGGCTCTCACTAGTGTCAAGGAGGAGCGCATGAAAGGTGTCTTAGACGGAGTCAGGGTCTTGGAATTGTGCAATTTTATAGCCGGACCATATGCTGCAATGCTACTGGCCGACATGGGAGCTGAGGTCATCAAGGTGGAAAACCCTAAGGGTGGGGACCCCTTCCGGAGCTGGGATCTAGGGGGCGACACGCCGACCTTTTGGTCCTACAATCGGGCGAAGAAGAGTATCACGCTAAACCTTCAAGTCCCCGAAGGTAAGACTATCTTCTGCCAGCTCTGCCGTAAGGCGGATGTGGTCGTGGAAAACTACCGGCCGGGCGTAACGAAAAAACTTGGCATAGATTACGAAAGCCTCCGTCCCCTGAACGAGAGGCTCATCTACTGTTCGATCACAGGAATGGGGCCTGATGGCCCCTACGCCCATCGACCTGCCTATGACACGGTGGGGCAGGGACTTGGCGGTATGCTGAGCCTTCTCTTGGACCGTGACAACCCGCGCCCTATAGGGCCCAACTACTCCGATAGCTTGGGCGGGCTATTTGGCGCGATAGGCGTGCTAGGGGCGCTCCACGCCAGGGAACGGACAGGGCGAGGCCAATGCGTCGCTACCTCCATGGTGGCGGCCACCCTGGGATTCCTGATCGCTCCCGCGACAGAGTGCCTGGCGACAGGAGAAGCGCCGGGCCCGATCAGCCGCCCTCGGGCCTCCCAGACTTATGCCTTCACAGGCTCGGATGGTCTCCCCTTTGCTGTCCATCTCTCCTCTCCTCCTAAGTTTTGGGAGGGACTGTGCAAGGCCGCGGGCCATCCTGAACTCATCGATGACCCCCGCTTCAAGACCCGAAACGACCGGCGCAAAAACTATGAGGGGCTGCAAAAGATTTTGGCCACTATCATGAGGGACAAGCCCCGCTCTTACTGGCTGGAAAGACTCGAAGCGGAAGATGTGCCCTTTACGCCTGTATACAATATGGCGGAGTTGTTTGAGGATCCCCATATCCGGCACATGGGCATGGAGATCAAGATCGACCGCGAAAAGAGGCCTGCCATTCGCACCGTCCGATTCCCCATCGACTACAGTGATACGCCGTCCGCCCATCCGGCTCCGCCGCCGGAGTTGGGAGAGCACAACGCTGAGATCCTTCAGGCCGTGGGGTATGACGAACAACAATTAGCCGGGCTAAAGGAGAAGGGTGTCGTTTAGGCGCAAAGGATCCAACGATCCGAAAGGTTGCTTAATTGCGCGCAGTCTAAAGGGGTGACGGGAGGACTCTTATGAAGCTGACACTTGAACAGGCGTCGGTTATCGTCGATAGGGCGATAGCCAAAGCGAGGGAATTAAAGATCAGGCCTCTCTGCGTGGCGGTGCTGGATGATGGCGGGCATGTGAAGGCCCTCAAGCGTGAAGACGGAGCCAGCATATTGCGACCTCAGATCGCCATCGGGAAGGCGTGGGGGGCGATCGGCATGGGGGAATCGAGCCGCGAGATCGGGCAGCGCCTCAAGGAGCGCCCGGCTTTCCTGGGTGCTCTCTCTGACATGTCGGGAGGTAAAGTCGTTCCGGTGCCGGGGGGCGTTTTGGTGCTGCAAGACCACGTGATCATCGGTGCGGTCGGGATAAGCGGAGCGACGTCGGATGAAGACGAAGCCTGCGCGATCGAGGGCATCCGCGCCGCCGGCCTGGAATTTAAGGTCTGACGCCGAAAACAGAGACCCCTGAAGACGACGCTTGATGCCGGCGCTGCGTCGTTAAGGGGTCCGGGGTGCGTTAGAGTAAAATAGAGAAAGGACGGACCATGGCGACACTTGTTACCGGGATCGGTTTGGTGGGGACTTCGTTTGGCCAGGAGGCGATCAGACGGGGCGAGCGGCTCGTCTTCTTCGATTTTCAGCCGCGCCTGGAGTTCCTGAAGAGAAAGCTCGGGGAGGCCAAGGTTGATGTGATACAAAAGGACATTCGCGATCTTCCCGCGCTGGTACAGGCGATGAAGGATCATAACGTGGACACCGTCGTTCATACGGCGGGGTTGATCGGAGGACGGGTTGCGGAGTCGCTCTACAGCGGGCTCCAGATCAACGTCATCGGAACCATCAACGTGGGCGAAGCGGTGCGTCTGACCGGCGTCAAGCGCTTGGTGCACATCAGCACGCTTAGCGTCTATAACCGGCGGCTGGAGGGCTCGACTCCGATCAGCGAGGATTTTCCACGCGGCGATGGCTTTCCCTACGGCAACTCCAAGGTGGCCAAGGAGTTGATGCTGGAAGCCTATCAGAATCTTTACGGCTTCGAGCTTATCATCCTTCGCTTGGCCAATGTCTTCGGTCTGGGCCATTTCTGGGGCGGCTCCGGCGGCGGAGAAAAGATCCAGACCTTGCTCGAAAAGGGGTTGCGAGGTGAGGTGGCCCGGATACCCCAAGAGCAAACCATGAGTTTTGAGTATGTTTACGCAAAAGATGTCGGCCGGGCCATCGATCTGGCCGCGACGGTCCCGTTGCCGGCTAAAACCGTCTTCAATATCGGAAACGGCCAAGTCCTGACCTTTGACGAGCTTACGGCGGTGGTAAGACGGGTGCTGCCAGCTCTTCGAGTCGAGATCATACCGGGCAGGCCTTCGCACCTTTCCGTAAAGCAGCCGTTGGATAACTCTCGCGCCAACCAATTTTTATCGTGGGAGCCGCGCTTCACTATGGAGAGCGCCTTCAAGGATTATCTACGGGAGCTCAAACAGAGCTGAGCGAAGGTCGAGATCTAGAAGTCTTGCAGGGTCTGTGAGG
>JACPSF010000319.1 GCA_016193385.1 Deltaproteobacteria bacterium | reverse complement strand
TACTCTTTGACGAATCTGGGGTGAAATCTCGACATCCACTTCCAGTCTAAAGCTGATCTGTGGTTTTTTCAGCAGACCCTCATAGCCTTCCTTCCCGTAATGGAAGCTTTCCAGAGGAAGTCCGCGGTGACCCTCAAAGGCTTCCTTTAAACTTTTGCAGGTTACTGCACGAGACAGCAAATAAATGGCGTCAAGCAAATTGCTCTTGCCTGACGCATTAGGGCCAAAAATAACTGAGAGGGGTCGAAGGGTTACTTCGAAATCTTTAAATGACTTATATCCATCAATTCTGATTCTCTTGATCATGAGAATCTCCTGGCTTCCGTTTTTTGTTTCCGCTTCTTTTCCTCCGCTCTGATAATGAGGTCTTGTCCCCTCTGGGCCTCCTGAATCAAGAAGTGGTCGTAAAGATCCTCAAGAACCGCCTCGTCTTTAAGAATCCGCAAGGCGATACGACGCCTAGAAGCAGCATCCATAGAACGGAAGGCTTTGTAGAACACCGATGCATTAGCTTCCTTGAGGTCTGCTTCTTTTTTCATAGCCCTTTCGGCTTTCGCTATTTTAACCTCTGGTGCGCTACTTTCGACGCTCATAGTCGCCTTGCAAACATCTTTTGGATGATCTCACGCGCCGCCTGTAGATTTGGTTGTTCCCAGTTAAAACGCAGGAACACTTCTTTGGAAATCTCAACTGCATGTTCAACAATAGCTGCCCTCCAGTCGGCGAGTGGCAAGATATGGGAAAAGCGGATTTCGGGTAACTTTGACTTATACGCCCCTGACAGGGGGCCTCGACCAGGATCGAACGTCCGAAGCTGGCGGCCCTCTGTTCCTAAAACCCGAAGGCAAAATCGCACCTGATCTGTGTCGTCAAGAAGCCCCTCATACAACTTGGTCAAGCAGTGGATCGATTCGGCGGCATACATAGCCGTAGCCCCAATGTCCATCGCCGGTGGCTGTCCCCGCTTTCGTTGGTATGACTCTTCCCACATCAAGACGCGCTGATAAAACAAACCCGACTGCTGAAGTCGCCAGAAATCCACCCGGTCGTTGCCGTTAAAGTCCGGGAAGGCAACAAGAGATTCAAAGCCGTCTTGAATAGTATAGGTTTCGTCAAGTTGCCGACTCACGAAAAGAAACGGCCATCCACGAAAGTCTACAGACGCTCGCCTAGCGGCTGCTCGGAGTTCGTAGAGAGTAAACCGGTTAGCTTCGAAACGAGTTGGATAGAACGCAGCCTCTCTATAACCAGAGTAGTGTTTTTCCTTATACGGGTTGCGCGTCATATCGAACCGAATTGCGGATTCTGAGAGCTGTGCCTGAAATTGCTGTTCATCATTAGGGCTTGGCGTTACCTCCCCTGTAGTCAAAATTGCTCGAATAGACGCAAGTAGCTTGTCGCTCCTATTACGGATAGCGTACTCAAGGATAGAACGAAAATCGGCAGAGGATCGGATTGGGGCCGTCTCGGTGTTGTCTGTCCGGACATACAGTGTGGGGGCAGTCAAGACTCCAGGGTAATCCTTTTGGCAGATATGGGGGGTGTCGCTAAATCTTGGCACGCCAATGATGACAAAGGTCTTACCGTCATGGTCCTTCTTTCTTAGGCTGGTGTTAATTGGTGGGTCGGCATAATTTTGCAAGAAGCGATTAACACGGCTTGTATCGTAGGAGCGCGCCTGTTCATCTGTAATCCCGTCCCAAATAAACCCGTTTGGACTCTCCGAAACTCCGATGACAATGTAACCACCGAGCGTATTGGCCATACCGAGAATATCTTTTACCACTTCGCAGCAGGCTTTTTTGTTGTTTTCGTCCCACATCATCGGCGCCTTATAGTCAAGGTCCTTCGTTTCATAGCCACGCAGCAAAATATCTTTGAGGTCATCAGGCATAATATTTGTTCCTGCGCTTGATCCTTTTTGAACCTGGGGGAGAACATCAGTGAATATATTTTGCTTCTCTTGGGACTTCATTTACGCTCTCTCTCCATCATCTCCACGAATCTGCGGAACAGGTAACTGGCGTCGTGCGGGCCGGGAGAGGATTCCGGATGATACTGAACGGAGAAGATCGGCAGCTCGCGATGCGCCAGGCCCTCCACCGTGTGGTCATTCAAATTGAGGTGGGTCACCTCGGTTGCCCCCTTGAGAGAATCGGCATCAACCGCAAAGCCGTGGTTCTGCGTCGTGATCTCGACTTTTCTCGTGGTGAGATCCATGACGGGCTGATTTCCTCCGTGGTGACCGAACTTGAGCTTATAAGTCTTGCCACCTAGGGCCAAACCCAGGATCTGATGGCCGAGGCAAATGCCGAAAATCGGTTTTTCCCCAATGAGCTTCTGCACGATCTCTTTGGCGTACGGGACGGCATCCGGGTCTCCCGGGCCGTTGGAGAGGAAAATACCATCTGGGTTCAGGGCCGAAACTTCCTCTGCCGGGGTCCAGGCTGGGACAACCCTGACCTTACAGCCCGATTCGGCGAGGTGTCTGAGAATGTTGAATTTAATGCCGTAGTCGTAGGCGACGACGGAAAAGCGCGGAGCGCTAAAACTGGGCACTTTAGTCCGACGCTTTTTTTTCGCTTCTTCTGTGCCCTCTCTCTTTTTATACCCGATTCCCATTTCCCATTTTCCTTCGTTCCATTCGTAAGGCTCCTGGCAGGTGACCTCTTTGACCAGATCCCTTCCGACGAGACCGGGAGACGCCTTGGCCTTTGCGACAAGCTCGGCGGAATTGTCCGTCACCGTCGAAATAGTTCCCTCCTGGGATCCGTGATCGCGCAGGTGGCGCACGAGAGAGCGGGTGTCGATTCCTTCGATTCCCACGATCCCGTGCTCCCTCATATATTCATGCAAAGGTTGCGTCGCGCGCCAGCTGCTGGGAATTGAGGAATATTCTTTGACGATAAAGCCCCTGACGTAAGGTTTGCGCGATTCCACGTCCTCAGGGTTGACACCGATGTTACCGATCTCCGGATAGGTCATCGCGACCATCTGTCCCTCATAAGAGGGGTCGGTCAGTATCTCCTGATAGCCGGTCATGCTGGTGTTGAAGACGACTTCCCCGATAGCCTCCCCTTCAGCCCCGAAGGAGCGACCGACATAGACCTGCCCGTCTGCTAATGCCAGTATCGCCTTGCTCATTTTAGATTTTCGATTTTAGATTTTGGATTCTAAGTTTCGGCATCTAGTTTAAGCCTCCTAGCTGATAACTGACCGCTGATCGCCGGTCTCGGGACTGACGATCGAATAGATCACCACTTTGTCTCTCTCGTCCTGCTCCACCTCGCGCAGCTTCACACGCACCCTCTCCTTTTCAGAGCTGGGTATGTGTTTCCCCACGTAGTTGGGCTTCACCGGCATCTCCCGATGCCCCCTGTCCACCAAAACAGCCAGCCGCACCGACTGGGGACGCCCGGACTTGAAGATGATGCTCAAGGCGTTCTTTACCGTCATCCCGGTGTGGATGACATCATCTACCAGGATCACGGCGCGCTCTTTAATGCTCGGCGACGCGGCTTCTCCGTCCAAGGGCGAGAGTCTTCTGAGGTCATCTCCAGTACCGTAAATTTCGATCTCGCCTACTTCAATTCTTTTCTGACATCTCTTCTCCAGCTCTTCGGCTATACGCTTGGCAAGGTAAGACCCTTTGGTCCGAATACCGAGGATGAGCAAACGATCGGGATCCTCGCTCTCTTTGAGGATCTCCTCGCTCATTCGACGGAGCGCCCCTCGTATCTCAGCCTCATCCATGATGCTCCGCTGCGGGCCGCTCTTGTAGGGTTCGTATCCCAATTCCTCTGCCTGTTTGATCGAGTCGAAGATCGCCAGTTCTCCGTGCTGTAGCCACTCCCGAACCGTGTCCCCCAGCGCAATATCGTAGGCGCAGTATTTCCGCGACCTCGTAAGGCCCATATACTGAACCTTAAGTTGATGATCGCAATAAATGCACCTGAGGATCAGCGCGCCACCGGGCCCGCTAAACAGGACCTCGAACCTCGAGCGAGTGGACATTCTTTCCGTACGCGTCACGCAGTTGGCGTTGGCACACTGGGGACCAACGGGTTCCGGGCTTTCGTAGAGCGGGAGCTTCTTCTGGGCCACGCGGGAGCTTGTTTTGCCCAGGGAATCGAACAGGAATTTGAGCAGCGCCATGCGGACAGGGACTCCGTACGCGGCCTGTTTGAAGTAAATTCCCCGGCGATCCTTGTCCACCTCCCGTGAGAGTTCATCGACGCGCGGCAACGGATGCATGACCACCGTATCTCTAAAGCGCCTCTCCTTGAGAAAGTCCTCCCCGATCCTGGGGTAGCTTCCGTTGCCTGCCTCGCTTCCCTCCTTGATCCGCTCCTTCTGCTTTCGCGTGACATAGAAGGCGTCGAACTTTATGCCCGAGACCATTTTGGTCAATCGATTTTGCACCTCCGCGTCCACCTGGGTAAAGAGCGCCAACTGGTGCGGCCGGCTGGGAGTCAAATAAATCGCGTCGGTCTCTTTCACGACGGCATGAAGGTCGTCCGACGCAATCGGAGCCAAACTGTAATGGTATTCCCTTTCGAGCTTTTCGATAACGTACTGGGGAAGCTCCATTCCACTAGCCGCCAGCGTAACCACGTGGGCGCCGAAGCGCGCCAGGGCATAAACCAGGGAATGAATGGTCCTGCCATGCTTCAGGTCCCCGCAGATCACCGCAGTCAGCCCTTTCAGATCTCCCTTTTCCTTCCTAAGGGTATAGAGATCACAGAGGGTTTGCGTGGGATGCTCGTGGCTGCCGTCGCCGGCATTACTCACCGGGACGTCGGCGTACTCCGCCATCGCCTGCACCGCCCCGTCCCAGTAATGGCGGACAACCAGGACATCCGCGTAGTTGGAGACAACCCTGGCGCTATCGGCAATGCTCTCCCCTTTGGCCGTGGAAGAAGATTTCATATCCGGGCAACTGATGACCGAGCCCCCGAGACGCTGCATGGCGGATTCAAAAGACAACCGTGTCCTCGTGCTGGGCTCGTAAAAAAGCGTGGCCATGATCCTCCCGCTGCAGACCTTGGGTCCCTCGGCGGTCCGCCCCCTAGCCAACATGCTGTCTGCCAGGCGGAAAAGCTCCTCGATCTCCTGGTTGCTGAGGTCTTCGATCGAAACCAGATCACGTTTTTCCATTCAACCCTATTTCCGTTGCCGAAACTCCGTTACTGTGACTTGATCCACTCCGTCCGACTCTTGCAACAAAACGTTCACTCTCTGCGAGTCAGCAACGCGAACGTTTTTCCCTACGATATCCGCCTTGATCGGCAGCTCCCGCTCTCCCCGATCTACCAGAATAGCAACCAGAACTCTTCTCGGTTTGCCTAGCTGGCCCACCAGCTCTAAGGCCGCGCGGATCGTGCGCCCTCGGTAAATAACGTCATCAACCAGGACCACTGTCTTTTCGTGCACTGAAACCGGTAGATTCATCGGCGGCGGCTCCGCCGGCTTCCCTACGCTCTCGATATCGTCCCGATAAGGCGTGATGTCGATGATGCCGACCGGCGGCGTGATGCCGTTCAGTTTCTCGATCTTGCCGGCGATCCTTCGGACCAGATGAGCCCCCTTGGAGCGAATCCCAATCAGCGCAAGGTTTTCCGTGCCGCCATTCTTCTCGACGATCTCATGCGCCATCCGGCTGATGGTTCTCTGAACCTCTTCTCCCTGCATTAAAACCTGTTTGCCCTGTTCCATAAGCAAAAAAAACCCCCGAGGGATTACCTAGGGGGTCTTTGAGCGGACAGATTTAAGCTTATTTTGTTTTTTTTCATATCACCCTTCCCAATCTCACTGGACCGGGTTAAAAGGTCTCATTTCTTATATGCTCCTATCCGAGTAAAGTCAACAAGTCGAGAATCAGCTTGCCCCCAATCTCTCAAACGCGGGCAAGCCGTCGGTGATCTCCACCCATGGCGCCTTCGAACCAATGAAGATATGTTTAGAAGGCTTAACTCCCGGATCCGTATCCAGAGTTCCCGGGCGAAGGCGGACGATTTCCGGCTTCGCATCGTATCGCTTCACGATCGGTGAGCCGCACCGCCCGCAGAAACATCGCCGAGTGCCAGGAGAAGATTCCCAATCCTTGAGCAGCTCGGTCCCTGCGACGATGCGAAAAGAATTCGTAGGAACCGGAGCACTGATGGCGAAGGAGGCGCCCGACGCCTTGCGACACTGGGTGCAGTGGCAGTTGGTTATAGGCCCCAGATCTGCGTCGATTTCATAGCGAATCCCACCACAAAGACACGAACCTTTCAGCATTGACCTCTCCTCCTTTCCAAAGAATCACTTCATAAACAGATCGTATTCGTCCATCAGCCCGCTGAAAGAGAGAGACCGGCGACCAATTCAGGTGCCGCCCGCAGGAAATGGGCACAGATCCGCGGGGAAAACGGGGACATTCTACTTTTTGGAACGGGCTCTCAGAACTCAAAAGGCGATGCCCCGCCGACCCAACCTACAGGATTATTGGCGCGCCCGGAGGGACTCGAACCCCCAACCCTCAGATCCGAAGTCTGATGCTCTGTCCAATTGAGCTACGGGCGCGCGCTTACCTTCAACGTTTCCTCGCGGATGGGTTCCGGTGACCGTGGGGATTCGGTAGTCTCAACGGGGCCAGCCCTTTGTACCACAAAACCTCCCTGGGCGCAGTTATCCGCGCTCGCAAAACCCATGACATAGCCGGCCATCTTATAAACACCGGCGATAATTGGGCCCCCCATCAGGCTACCAGCTACCACCCCGAAAACCGTCCCCACAAAACCTCCCGTTCTGGCCCGTTGGACACGGTCGGGACAGTGCCGTGCTGCGGCTGGTCCGTTCGAAGCAGCCGGCCCCGGGCCGGCAGGTCGCTGGCTCCACGAGGCACAGCCGTTAATCATCACGACCAAAAGAAAAGAGAAGAAAAGCGGCTGGATTTTTTTTCGGAACTTCAATCGAACTCTCGGCTCAACTGGCTCTTATTCTCATCCCTGCCCCCCATATTCCTCAGCGGAAATAGACGACTTTGAGTCCCTTTTCCTCGAAGAAGAGTTCGAGCTCTTTGGGAATCTCTCGATCCGTGAGCAACACAGCGCGACCGGCGAGAAAGAATCCCGGAACCGCAAGCACCAGTCTATCCTTGGCGCCACCCTCAATCGCCGGGAAACGGTTCTCTCGATAGGTTGCGTCATCCCCGACGGCTTCAAGCAACCGTGCGATGATTTCCCGGGACGACGCGGATTGAAGATCCATCTCGACAGCCCGTACACCTTCTTTTTCTTGGAGCGCCTTCTTGACGGCTTCTCCCACAGATTCGAAAAACAGGGCAACTTTTCTTCCCCCGACCTCAAAGAAGCGATCCGCCTTCGTGTCCAAGCGGATTCCCTCCTGCACCGGGACCATGATCGGATAGTCGGTCGAAAAGGGGGTCTGAAAGTTTTTCAAAAACGCGTCTACCATGGCCCGCTTATCCACCGGCCAGCGCTCGATCTGGCCGCCCTTACCCCCTCCCCCCAAGGAAAGGGAAACCGGAGTCGCGGGCGAAGACGGAAGCAGGATCTCTTTCAAGTTCATGCCTTTAAGCGAGAGGTAGGTCCTTAAATATTCGGGCGTTCTACCGGGAGGGTCCGTGAGGCTGATGATCAGCATTTCGGGAGTGCCGCTAAGCTGCTCTGGCGCGCTCACCATCCACTCCCCTTTCACCTGCAGGCCGACTCCCCGATCCTGAATCACCACGGGCCGGTTGGAGGGCAAGGACTGAAAGCCGAAGCGGGAAAGCAAGCTACTCACGGCCTCGTGGAGCGAAGCGCCTTTTTTTACCGAGACCACGGGTGTCTTGGGACTTTGCGCTTCCAACTTAGCCCGTAAGGCCGGGGGGATTTTTTCTCCCAGGTCGAGAATGACCTTCTGCGCCGACTTAGGATCATGAATGACGGGGAACGAGTCTCGATCCAGGCGCACGGTCCCCTCCCGAAGAGGCACGACCTCCTCTCCGCGCCGCTGTGTGTCGTTGCCCAGAGCCCCCATCACCTGTTCCAGCAGGGGGAGATGCTCCTGAGCCGGAAGCTTCCGCCCGTAATCCAAGCCTACAACCTCCGCGGGTTTCGCCGCGGGCTTTTCCGGACTCGCGGCGGCAACCTTGGGAGGCTCAAGTGCTCCGGGAAAAAGGATCGCCTCGCCGACAAACAGGAGGTTCCAGTCCTTCTTCCGCGGGTTGAGATCTTTGACTTGTTCAAAGGCGCTTGCGACTTCCTTCTTGTCTTTCAGCCCAAATTGATCGCGTAGGATTCCAAACAAGTAGTCGTCCCGTCTCACCCGATAGACCTTCGCCTGCCCTTTGCCGGAAGCGACTTGGATGCCCAAGAACTCGTCCGGCCGAACCGGGATGAAAATCGTGTCGCCCACGCGGATGATGTTCAGATCCTTAATGTGAGGATTCAAAGACCCGATCAAGACCAGATAACGGCCAAACCGCCTCTCGGACAGGCCCTTCTCTTGCACGAGAAAGCGCCACAGAGAATCCCCCGGGCTGACGACTCGCTCCTCTCCCTCCACCCCTCTCCCTTGGTATTGCCGCGTTTGTAACGGGGTCTTGCGCAGTTCCAGCTGCGCCGCCCCCTCACCCCGTCCCGAGGGTTCCTGCTGGGCATAACTGAGAGGCAACGGGAGGACGATGGCCGAAAAAATCAGGCCTGACAGGATCACGCGCCGGATGCGGGCAGACTTCACTTGACCTTCCATATGGTCCCTCCAGGGGTATCTTCCAAAACTATCCCACTTGCTCTGAGCTCTTCTCGAATCCGATCCCCCTCCTGGTACCTCTTTTCCTTACGGGCCCGATCGCGCTTGCGGATCAAATCTTCGATTTCCGCATGGGATAGCCCCTGCTTTTTGATCCAGCGCTCCCTCCGGTTCATTAGAAACATTTCCGGCACGCGCTGCAAAAGTCCCAGGGTCTCGCCCACAGCCCCGAGCGCCACGGCCCGCGCCGCCAGCCCCGCGGTTTTGCCCTCATCCAGAAGGCGGTTGAGAGATCGGACCTCGTCGAAGATCAAAGCGATCGCTCTCGGGGTGTTGAAATCGTCGTCCATCTCCCGGCGAAAACCTTCTAAGATCCCGGCATCCGGGTGGGACCGACCCGGCGTCGGAAGGCATCGCTGAATTCGATCCATGGTCTCGTAGATTCGCTCCACGGCTTTCTCAGCCTCCTCCAAGCCCTGCCGGGAAAAATCGATCGGGCTACGGTAGTGGCTCGAGAGAAAGTAATGGCGTAGCGCCTCAGGCTCGTAAAGATCGAGGATCTCCCGAACCGTGTAGATATTGCCGAGCGATTTCGACATCTTCTCATGGTTCACGTTGAGAAAGCCGTTGTGGATCCAATAGCGCGCCAGGGGAACATCAAAGGCAGCCTCGGATTGGGCGATCTCGTTCTCATGGTGGGGGAAAACGAGATCGAGACCGCCACCGTGGATGTCAAAGGGCTGCCCCAGATATCTTGTGCTCATCGCGGAACATTCTATGTGCCATCCCGGCCTTCCCGTACCCCAAGGGCTTTCCCAGGAGGGTTCTCCCTCTTTGCTTCTCTTCCACAGGGCGAAGTCCAATGGGGACCTCTTGCGCTCATCGACTTCGATCCTGGCGCCGGCCTCCAATTCCTCGAGCTTTCGGCGCGAGAGCTTCCCGTATTCGGGAAATCGCTCCACGGGAAAGAAGACGTCGCCGTCGACCTGATAAGCCATTCCCTTTTCCTCGAGGCGGCGGATCAGGGCAATGATCTCGGGGATGTGTTCGGTGGCTTTGGGCTCTTGGGCCGGCCGCAGGAGCCCAAGGGCATGACTATCCTGGTAGAACTCTTCGATGTATTTCGCGGCGATCGCCTCAGAGGTGGTCCCCTCCTCCTGCGCCCGGCGGATGATCTTATCGTCCAGATCCGTAAAGTTCCGGACGAAAATTACCCGGTAGTCGAGAAATTTTAGATACCGGTAAATGACGTCAAAGGTCAGGAGGGCACGCGCATGGCCGATGTGGGAAGAGTCGTAGACCGTAACGCCGCAGACATAAATCCGCACCTCTCCGCCTCTGAGTGGGACAAACTCCTCTTTCTTCCCGGACAGCGTATTGTAAATTTGCAGACTCATGAAAAGAAGGCTATTTTCTTCCATCTTACGGATCGCCTGGGAATTTGCAAGGAAAATTGCGTCCGCCTCTTGCGAAATGCGGCGAAAGAGCATACAGAACCACCAAGGCAAAAGCATGAAATTTTCCAAACCCTATCGTGACTTGCGCGAGTTTATCGCCGCGCTGCAGGATCACGGCAAGCTCTTGCGCATCACGCGGGAAATCAACAAAGACACGGAGCTTCACCCTCTGGTCCGCTGGCAATTTAGGGGCCTCAAGGAGGAGGATCGGAAGGCCTTTCTTTTCGAGAACGTCACGGATGCCAAAAAGAGAAAGTACTCAAGCCCGGTGCTGGTTGGAGGGCTTGCAGGCTCCTCAGCCATCTATTGCCTGGGCTTGAAATGCCAGGCGGAAGAAGTTGCCGATCGCTGGCTCTACGCGATGGATCATCTTCTGGAGCCCGAGATCGTCAGCCACGGACCGGTCATGGAGGAGATCCACAAGGGGAACGATCTCCTTCGCCAGGGCGGCTTCAACGAGTTCCCCGTTCCCATTTCTACCCCGGGATTCGACAACGGGCCATACATCACAGCCGGCCACTGGATCACCAAAGATCCCGATACGGGCAAGCGAAATGTCGGCAACTACCGCGGCCTGATCAAAGGTCCGGGACGGAGCGGGATCATGTCGGGCACCCCGCAGGATCTCTCCCGCCACTGGGAAAAATGCCGGCAGAAGGGGATTCCCCTCGAAGTGGCGGTCGCCGTCGGCACCGTGCCGGCTGTCTCCTATACGGCCACACAAAAGGTGCCTCCGACGATGGATGAGCTCGCCTTGGCTGGAGGTTTGGTGGGGGAGCCGATCAGCCTCGTCAAATGCCAGACTGTCGATATCGAGGTGCCGGCGACGGCCGAGATCGTCTTTGAGGGCATCATACCCACGGACTACCTCGAGGAAGAAGGGCCCTTCGGCGAATCCATGGGCTACGTTGACCCGAGGACCTTGAGCCCGGCCTTCGAGCTGACCTGCGTCATGCACCGTAAGAACCCGATCTGGGTATCGATCATCAGCCAAGTCACGCCGAGCGAAAGCTCCAAGATCAAGGCCATGGGGATGGGCACTCTGATCCGCCGCTACCTCCAGAAAAGCGGCTTCCCCAACGTGCTTGAGGTCTCCCTGATGGAGCCGCTGGTGAACCTGCGCCCGTACGTCGTCCTGCGCATGAAAAAGCGGGACGATCAGGATCCATGGAAGGCAATGGACGCCCTTCTCGAATACGGTGATCGGGTGGGGAAGCTCGTGATCGCTGTGGATGAGGATATCAATCCGCACGATCCGATCGCAGTGACCTGGGCGATCACGCACCGCTCCCAACCCCATAAAGACATCAAGGTTGTAAAGAACCGTCCCTTTGGGGCCACACCGATCGGCATGGTGGCGACCCACCCTTCGAGCCGCTACGAAAACATGGAGTCGTCTCTATTAATCGATGCGACGCGCAAGGCGGACTTCCCGCCCGTCTCGTTACCCAAAAGGGAGTACATGGAGCGGGCGAAAGAGATCTGGGAGGAGCTGGGGCTTCCCAAGCTGGAGCCCCAAGAGCCTTGGCACGGCTACTTTCTCGGCCTGTGGCCGGAGGAGTTGGAGGAGGAGGCGCGGCTTGCGGCCCAGGGGGAGTACGATAAGATCGGAGAGCTGCTTAAATCCACGCGGGTGGCGGTGGAAAAGGGAGAAACGCTCAAGTCCATGAGAGAGAAATGGGGACGTACCCACACCGGAAGAGCGGAATGAGCGTATGAAAAAACACGTCGTCTTAAACGTCAACGGAGAAGAGCACGATATCGAGATCGAGCCGAACCGGCTATTACTCCAAGCGCTGCGCGACGATATCGGCCTTACCGGGACAAAAGAGGGTTGCAGCATCGGAGTGTGCGGGGCTTGCAGCGTGACCGTCGACGGAAGGCTCGTGAGCTCCTGCCTGACACTGGCGATTGCCTGCCAGGGCAAAGAGATCACCACGATCGAGGGATTAGCCAAAGACGGCCGGCTTCATCCCTTGCAGCAGGCTTTTCTTGAATACGGCGGTTTTCAGTGCGGCATCTGCACCCCGGGACAGATCATGGCCGCTAAGGCCTTGCTTGACGGCAACCCCAACCCTAGCGAGGAAGAAGTCAAAGAATGGATGTCGGGGAATCTGTGCCGTTGCACCGGCTATTACAAAATTCTCGAGTCCGTAATGGCAGTCGTGCAAAACAAGGTAAGAACCGAGGATCTGCTGCCCCGGGAGCGGATAGAGGCGAGGATACAAAGCCTCGACGTCTACAAGGCGGAAGCCAGAACGCACGGGAGCAAAAGCCATGGCTGAGGCGGAAAAGTTCTCCGTCGTCGGGCACAGAGTCACCAGGGTCGAAGGCTACGAGAAAGTGACCGGCGAGGCGAGGTACGTCGCCGATCTGCAGCTTCCGGGGATGCTGATCGGACGAGTTCTGCGCAGTCCCTACCCCCACGCCCGCATTCTCAACATCGATACCAGCAAGGCGGAGAAACTTCGCGGGGTCAAAGCCGTCGTCACGGCGGAAGACACAGTCAAGCGGCCCTGGGGGGCCTTCTTCGCCGACCAATACCCGCTTTCCGTCGGGAAGGTCCGCTATGTGGGCGAGGAGGTCGCGGCGGTGGCGGCTCTCGATCCGGATGTAGCGGAAGAAGCGCTTACCCTGATTGAGGTAGAGTACGAAGAGCTGCCGGCTGTCTTTGACGCCGAAGAAGCGATGCAGGAAGGGGCGCCGCTCATCCACGAGGGCAAAGCCCGGAACGTCGCCATGACCATCGACGTGGAGCGCGGCAGCGTCGAGCGGGCCTTCGCCGAGTCGGACGTGATCGTCGAGGACACCTTCGAGAGCATCCCCCAGTGGCACTGCGCCATCGAAACCATCGGTAGCGTCGCCGATTACGCCCCGAACGGCAAGTACACCATCCACATGAACACCCAAACCCTGTTTTCCGCGCGCATGCGAGTCGCGGCGGCGCTGGGAGTCAGGGAAACCGATGTCCGCATCATCCAGGCGGCGGTCGGGGGCGGTTTCGGAGGGAAATCCGCCGACGACAACAACCCGATCGTCGCCGCCATCCTGGCGCGTAAAGCGCGCAAGCCGGTCAAGGTCATCAACAGCCGGGAAGAAGAATTCCTTGCCGGAAGCCGGCCCCGCGTCAATATGAAGACCTGGATCAGGATGGGCTTCAAGAAAGACGGACAAATCCGCGCCAAGCACCTACGAATCATCGCCGATAACGGCGCCTATTCCGGGAAAGCCCCTGCCATCACCGGCGTGGCGGCTTTGCGACACGACACCTGCTACAAATACTCCGACGTCAAGACTCAGGCGTATCTCGTCTACACGAACAAGATCCCCACCGGCGCTTTCCGCGGTTTCGGCAATCCCTCGGCGGAATGGGCGGTGGAGCAGGCGATCGACGAGGCGGCCCACGAGCTTGGGATCGATCCTTTGGAGATCGCCCGCGTGAACGCGGCCGAGCCAGGTTATGTATCGCCCCACGGAAACCGCGTCACGAGCTGCGAGCTGAAGCAGTGCATCGATATGGCAGAGAAGATGATGGACTGGAAGCAAAAGCGGGCCGCGAAAAAACCCAAGACCGGACTCGGACTGGCCTGCACCGTGCATGTGAGCGGCAAGCGTCACTTCGGGGATTACGATGGCAGCTCGGCTACCATCAAAATCAACGAAGACGGCAAGGCGCTCATTCTCTCGGGCGAAGGAGAGGTCGGTCAGGGCGCCGCTACCGCGCTGTGCCAAATCGCCGCCGAGGAGTTGGGGATACCCGTGCAGGACGTTGAGTTTTCCCAGGCCGACACCGATCTGACGACGTTCTGTCTCGGCGCCTTTGGCAGTCGCCTGACCTACGTTGCCGGCAACGCCGTAAAGGACGCCGCGGCGAAGGCAAAGCAGCAGATTCTGGAGATGGCCTCGGAGATGCTGGAGGCGAGGCCGGACGATCTCATGGTCGAGGACGGAAAGGTTTACGTCAAAGGAGCGGAAGCCAAAGCCGTCACCGTAGCCGACGTGGCGCGGGCGCGCCTGTTTCGCCGCAGTGGCGCGCCCATTGTGGCCTCCGGAAGCTTCGATGCGGATTCGGTTTTGCCGGACGAAACTCGTTACGGCAATGAGTCCGGAGCCTACAACTTCGCCTGCCAGGCGGCCGAGGTTGAGGTGGACACCGAGACCGGCCAGGTCAAAGTGTTGAAGTACGTAGCGGCCTCCGACTGCGGCACCGTGATCAATCCGATCGGCGCCGAGGGCCAGGTGGAGGGGTCAGTGGCCCAGGGTCTCGGCTACGCGCTGATCGAAGGATTGAGAATGGAGGAAGGGCGGCCCATCAATCCGAACTTTTCCGACTATCGGCTCCCTTCGATGCGCGACATGCCGGCGCTGGCGCACGCCTTTGCCAAGTCCTATGAGCCGACGGGACCGTTCGGCGCCAAGGGGCTGGGCGAGCTCGGTATGGATCCCACGGCCGCCGTTATCAGCAACGCGATCTTCGACGCCGTCGGCGTGCGCGTTCGAACTCTGCCGATCACTCCCGAAAAAGTTCTAAAAGCGTTGACGGAAAAGGACAAGAGTTGAGGGGATTAGGCGTTACAGGGATCAAGGGATAGACATGGTCAATTTCGAATACTTCGAGCCGAAGACACTTGAGGAAGCCTGCGCCCTTCTCAAAGAACACGGCGATGAAGCCAGGCTGATCGCCGGCGGCACGGCTCTCATCATCATGATGCGTCAGCACTTGCTGAACCCCCGAGTGGTCATCAGCCTGGCCAATATCCCGGCTTTCGATTCCGTACGTTTCGATGCCAGAGACGGCCTCAGAATCGGCGCGGGGGCGCGCCACCGGGATATCGAACTGGCCAACCCGGTGCGTGAGCACTACCCGCTTCTGCACGAGACCTTCAGCAAGGTCGCTCAGCCGAGGATCCGCAACATGGGAACTATCGGCGGTAACCTGTGCCAGGGCGACCCGTTGACCGATCCGGGCGCCAGCCTCATTGCGCTTGACGCCGAGATTACCTTGCGCCATGCCGAGGGAAAGCGGGCGCTGCCGCTGGAGCAATTCTTCCTCGACTATTATCAGACCGATCTCAGGCCGGGGGAGATCCTCACCGAGATCCACGCGCCTCCTCCGAGCCCGGGAATGACGTGGGCCCACATCAAGTTCCTGCCGCGCAGCCAGGAAGACTTCGCCACCGTGGGTGTTGCGCTCACCCTCCGCGTGAAGGGAGGCCTGTGCGAAGATATCCGCCTCGCTCTCAACTCGGTCGCGCCGACGATCGTCCGCGCCAGAAAGGCCGAGGGGATCCTGCGCGGGCACCGCCCGGAAAAGCATTTAGTCCGTGAGATGGCCGAGGTCGCAGCGACAGAGTCCGATCCCATGGACGACAACCGGGGCTCGGCCGAATACAAACGGGAGCTTGTGCGGGTGCTGGTGCGACGGGCGGTCAAACAAGCTCTCGATCGGGCGGGCGTTGGGAAACCCGGTGCCAAGCAGGCCTCAGCGCCTGGCTAAAAACTGACTCTCTCCCGGCTCTAAGCCACTCCCGGCTTCACTCCGGCGCCAGAGCGGTGCCGTTAAGCGCACGCTGATCTTGTCCCTTGCCTGGCGTGTTCTCAGCTATTATACGTATAGTTTTACGTATTAGCGCCGGAGGGAAAACATGCTGAAAAAGTTGACTATCACGCTCGACGAACGGGTATATGAGGGGCTTCACACGGTCGTTGGGAGGCGGCGTATCAGCCGGTTTGTGGAGTCGGTAGTTCGCCCACACGTGATCGTCAAGGACATGGAAGCAGCTTATCGTCAGATGGCCGAAGAAGAAGCCCGAGAAGCGCAAGCCTTGGAGTGGGCCGAAGGTACCGTCGGGGACGTTGCCGATGAACCGAGGTGAGGTGCGGTCGGTTAGTGGAACCCGACCGGACGTGCTGAGGCGTCAGACTCCTACGACGATTTTTTCCCCTTACAGCTTACCGAGGGCGCCGTCCAACTCAAACTTTCCTCGAGGTCCCCAGAGAGCTGCTTCCTACCACACGGAATCTGATTGCCAAGCACAAGGAATCCCGTGAGGCTTAACCGCCAGTGAGTGTTTTTGTGGATACCTCGGGGCTCTACGCCCGGCTCGTCCGAACAGAAGAAAGACATTCCGAGATGATTATGGCTCACGCCGAGGGGCTCGTGCCGGGCTTTTATATTTTGCCGCTGGCGGGTCGCGCCCGGCTGATCGAGAACGTGCCGGACGGGGAAGTTGGTCCCGAAAGGCCCGCCGGCTCAGGGGTCACCCAAAACCGGCCAATGATGGTCACCTGAAAACCGGCCAACGATAGCGACGCCCGGGACATTGACAGCGACGAGACGCCTAATAGGCTCCGTCGCCATGAGCAATGTCTTGAGCGAAGGAAAAAAGCAACAAGTTATAGCACTGGGGCGGCTCGGATGGACGCTACGGCGCATTGAGCAGGCTACGGGTGTGCGCCGAGAAACCGCAGGCGCTTACCTGAAAGCAGCCGGAATCGCAGTACGAGCACCCGGTGGATGGGGACGGCGCGGACCGACAACACCAGTCCCTGAGGTGACCACCAAGTTAAGCGAGGCAAAACCGGCCAACGAGGTGACCACCGACCCTGGCGGGAAGACTCCACAAAAGCAGGGGCTCCACCCCCCCAGTCCTCCACCCTCAGCCAGTGCCTGCGAGCCCTACCGCGAGACCATCGAGTTGGGAGTGAGCCGCGGACGCAATGCCATGGCGATCTGGCAGGACATGGTTGGGCAATACGGATTCAGCGGTGGCTATCAGACGGTGAAGCGGTTCGTTCGAAAGCTGCGCGGCTCTGAGCAGCCGCAAGGCGCCGGGATTATCCTGACCGCGGCCGGGGAGGAGGCTCAGGTCGATTACGGCACGGGTCCGATGGTTCGCGATGGGCAAAGCGGCAAGTACCGGCGCACACGCTTATTCGTGATGACGCTCGGCTACAGCCGAAAATCGGTGCGCTTGCTTGTATGGCGTTCCAGTTCGCGGGTGTGGGCCGAGCTGCATGAGAAAGCGCTTCGCCGGCTCGGCGGCAGCCCACGTCTGGTGGTTCTCGACAATCTGCGTGAGGGTGTGCTCGCCGCTGATATTTACGATCCCACTCTTAATCCCCTCTACCAACACGCGATCCGAAGGGGTCACGAAGGGGTCAAGTCCGCTCTTGGCTCACTATCAGGTTGGGCTGATTTCTGAATCGCTAGCCTGACTAATTTGTTAAGCCCCCCAGGCCAATGAACCTAGATGTCCCAGCCTGAGCCCGCCGAAGGCAAAAATAGGACGCCGCTGGAGTTAAAAAATCGAAGTTGAGCTTGACAGACGGTAAACGCACTTCTAGAGTGAAAATGTCAAGGAACCGTGTAACTATGGGACTCATCCACGTCGACGCGATCATCGCTCATCCTGGCCATCCCCGGAAGACGGCAAAGCTTACTTTCCTCGTGGCCCCCGGAGCCGTCTACTCGGTGGTGCCAAAAGCCGTCCTCCGCAGGCTCGGAGTCAAGGCCCATTCGAAAAAGACCTTCACGTTGGCAGATGGCACCCAGATTACCCGCCAACTGGGCGATGTAACCTTCAAGTTTGATGGGCAGCAGGGAGCCTCCCCGGTAATTTTTGGTGAAAAGGGCGACAGCGTCCTCCTCGGCACGGTTTCCCTTGAGGCGCTTGGATTGATTCTTGACCCTATCCGCCGGGAGCTTCGTCCGCTTCCGCTGATCCTCGGCACCAAACGTTGAAAGGACTGTCATCCCGACCTCGGCCGTTAAGCCCTCCAGCGCCGACGGACTTAGATTTCCCACCCTGAGCCCGCCCGCGTACGACAGACGCGAGGAATCGTGATTCTGAGCACAAGCTTGACGCACCGTATCGCAACAGGTATTCTCCGATTCCGTGAAACAAGCAGTCAGAGTCATCGTCAACGATCGGCTTTATGAAGAAGAGGTCGAACCGCGTCTGCTCCTCCCATACTTTCTGCGCGAGAACGTCGGCCTGACGGGCACGCGCGGTCACCAAGAACTCCGAAATAGCCCCAACCGCGAGGCAGCCAAGCGTAAGCGAATGGCTGCACCTTGACCAAACAGGAAAGATTTGAAAATCCGGGCCCTTCGTGCAAATAGCGCCGGCGGAAGAGCGAGGGTTGCCGCCGATGTGATCTGGGAGGATTGCGACCGGCCCAGCCAAGAAGTTTATTTCGAGTGCCCTGCATCTTTCGCCGAGGACATCGCGCCCAATCCCAACGCGTTTTTATTGGCCTGCGCGATGCCGGCGATGGACTATGGTGAGCGCAGGGTTCAAGTCGAAGGATCGGTCTGCCCCGAGCTGCGCAACGGGCTTTTGGCCGCGTTCCGTGTGATCAGCGACTGGTATTCTCAATGCAAGGGGTCCGTGATTGAACCCACCTTGGGCTTTCACCCGAGCATGCCCCGAACGCCGCCGCGTGTGGCCTCCTTCATGTCCGGTGGCATCGACGCCCTTGCAACGCTCCGCTGTAACCGACTGGATTTCCCCTTGGATCACCCTGCGTCGATCCGTGACTGCTTCTTCTTCCTGGGATTCAACAGAAACGATTTGGAGGCAAATGGACCGGTTCCCGAACGAGTGCAGGATTTCCAGAGGCGGCTCGGTCGGATGTCCGAGCTGGCCCGCGACGCGCAGATTAATTTCATTCCTGTTCACACCAACGTCCGGTTCATCGCAAAAGACCATCAAGCCTGGAATGAGCGAGGCATGGGGGCCGGACTCGCTTCGATCGCCCACGCTTTCAGCCGCAGGATTACCCGGGTATTGATCGGCTCTTCGGGCTCCAGCGGTATCCCGTCGCCATGGGGCTCCCATCCGCTGCTTGACCCGAACTTCTCCAGTTCGGATCTCGAAGTCCGGCACGACGGCCTGCAGCTCTCACGGTTACAGAAAACCGCGATCGTTTCCGACTGGGCCGCTGCCATGAGCATTCTACAGTGCTGTTGGCAAAACGAAGGGATCCCGGAAACCATCAACTGCGGCCGTTGCGGTAAATGCCTCCGCACCATGATCCATCTGGCCGCGCTGGACAAATTGGATAAAACACTCGCGTTCCCGCATGTTCAGATCACGCCGGAAATGATTGACGCAATGGGGTTCGTTGACGAGAGCGACGTGGGTTTCCTCGAAGAGTGCATCGAACACTTCGAGAAAATGGGCCGCCGGGACTTGGTCCAGGCCATACGCGATCGAATCAAGCGGTACGAGGACTGGATCCACGGGCGCGGATGGCGGAACGTAATCCGACGGTGGGATAAGAAGCTGACGCATGAATTCGTCACTCGGTCGGCCCGACGTGTACTGGGACGTCTCAGAAAACTTCAAGGGAAAGTATGAAGAAAAAGGCGAAGCTCCGATGGACTGGAGACAGATTGAATATGACGCCATTGTCGTAGGCTCGGGCGCAGCCGGAGGCATGGCCGCCAAATGCCTCACAGACGGGGGTGCGGCCGTGTTGCTTCTCGAGGCGGGTCCCGAACTGCCGTCAGAGAGCTGGCGGGAGCGGGAGCGATCTCCCGAAGAATTTGAGGCCATCAAGACCAGACAGCCCATCCAGTCGCGGAATCTTCTTTACAACAGGCGAAACTGCCATCTCTTCATCGACGACGTGGAGAATCCGTACTCAACCGACGCTGCTACGGAATTCAATTGGATACGATCCCGACAAGCCGGCGGCAGAACCTTGCTCTGGAGCCGTTTTGCATTACGGATGTCCGATGAGGATCTCGGGAGCCCGAATCAAGATGGAATTGGAACGCCATGGCCCCTTTCGTACCGGGATCTTTCTCCCTACTACGATAAGGTCGAAAGCCTCATAGGCGTTTCCGGCACACTGGAAGGGCTTCCCTCGCTGCCCGACGGCCGGTTCCGGCCTCGCCGCGTCCCTTCGTATCTCCGCGAGTTAAGAGAGCGGCTCTCACAGAGTTATCCGGAGAGACATCTGATTCCTTCGAGGGAAGTGGCCGAAGATGAGCGTGCGACGAATTCCGGGCCGCCATCCTATGCCAGTCTTGGTTCCACTC
>JACPSF010000318.1 GCA_016193385.1 Deltaproteobacteria bacterium | reverse complement strand
GGCATCTCCCGAAGAGCTGGCCCAGGTTATCGAGGGTTTGAACGAGATTATCGGAAGCTAACCGGGAAGAAACGATGATTTTCTTAATTGAGTACAACCGGCCTGAAGGCCGGCTCGTCACGTTTAAAAGGTTCCAGGACTCCGAGCGGCGTAAAGCTCAGAACGCACGCCTTGACCTCGAGTTGCGTCTGAACCGCAGAGGAGTAGACCGCGAAGTCGTCTTGCTAGAAGCGGCGAGCGAAGAGGCGCTACGCCGGACACACCGGCGCTACTTCGAAACCCTTTGCCAAATTTTGGAATCCGCCATCGCTGGCGATAAATAGAACGGTTCGATTTCTCTGTCCCGACCACGGTCGGGACGAAAGCCTAAGTGATGATTTTTTTCCTTGTTAACCTCTTGGAAAGACTATAGAATCAGCCCTGAACCTGAAAGTCGGCAATCGATGATGCCTGACCATCCTATTTCACACCAATGGCTAATACCCAAACCCAGGTCGCAATAGGTCATCGCGTGAGTATTGAGAACAGATTTGACATTTCCCTTATCGCTTCCATGGCGCTGAAGGAAAAACAGATTCAGCAGAATTACAGGCCGATTATCGCAGTTCATAAATGGTTTGCGCGGCGACCCGGCACTCTTTTCCGCGGGCTAATCTTGGCAGAGTTTAGCGATGAGCCACTTACTGACAGTTTCTTTCGCGCCAATGATTTCCCCGGTCGAGTCGTCACCGACCCCTTCATGGGCGGCGGGACACCGCTGATCGAGGCAAACCGTGTGGGTTGCGACGTTCTCGGTTTCGACATCAACCCAATGTCTGCGTGGATCGTCCGGGAAGAAATCGAGTACTTAGTCCTGGATGCCTATCGGGAGAGTGCAGATAGAGTGATCGAAAGTTTGGAGCAGGATATTGGGAAGAGCTACCGCACTGACTGCCCGATTTACAGGGACAACGATGTACCTGTGAAATACTTTCTTTGGGTGAAGGTGCTCGCCTGCGAAAAGTGCGACAAGGACTTTGACTTATTCCCCGGGTATCTCCTGGCCAAGGACCGGCGGCATCCTCTCAATGTTCTCGTCTGCGCTCACTGCGGCGATCTGAACGAGGTCAAAAGCCTCGACTCCCTTGGCCGGTGCAGGACCTGCAAGAAGCCCTTGCTACTCGACGGGCCCGCCAGACGCAACCGCTGCGCCTGCCCGCATTGCCGCCACCTCAATGAATATCCGCGACCTTCCGGCGGTCCGCCGCGGCATCGCATGTTCGCAATCGAGTACTACAACCACAAACGCAAGGACAAACACCGAGGTCGTTTTTTTAAGAAGCCGGATGCCAAGGATTTGACGCGTTTTGCCGAGGTTAGTGCTCGGTGGAAGTCAGCGCAGCCGCGCTTCGTTCCGCCCGAAGACATTCCGGCCGGCGACGAGACCGACCGGCTCCATCGTTGGGGCTACCGGCATTATCGAGACTTGTTCAACGACCGCCAGCTTCTCGGACTGGAGCTAAGTTGTCGGCTTATCGCCGAAGTGGCTGACAAGCGGGTGCGGCATGCGCTAGCCACAAACCTTTCCGACCTGCTGCGTTACCAGAACATGCTGTGCCGCTACGATACCATGGCACTGAAATCGCTTGACATCTTCTCCGTCCATGGCTTCCCGGTAGGTTTGGTGCAATGTGAATCGAATCTCCTTGGGATTCTAAACGGCGCGCATGTGCCGGTTGGTTCGGGCGGTTGGAAGAACATCATCGACAAGTACCTCAAGGCCAAGCGTTACTGCGAGGCGCCCTTCGAAACGCGGCAACTCAACGGGCGTCAGATTACCGCGCCGATTAAGGGAGAGTGGATCGGAGAGCGGCTGGACGGTGCTCGCCCGCGCTCGGTAACAATACGCTGCACAGGTTCAGCAAAAGCAACGATCGAGGCAGGGAGCCTAGACGCAGTCTTTACCGATCCACCATATTTAGGCAACGTCCAATACGGCGAGTTAATGGACTTCTGCTATGTCTGGCTACGGCGTTTGGTCGGGACCCAAGCAGAGGGTTTCGATAGAGAATCTACCCGTTCGCCTGAGGAGCTAACGGGGAATCAGACGCAAGCACGCGGCCTCGATTACTTCGCTGACGGCTTTACTATGCCGTCGGCGTGGCGATCCTCGACGCTGGGTTGGTGTGTTCCGCTACACTTCCGTGCCCTGCCGAGATGGGCGGTTCGATCCACATTCATGGCACAGGCTCTTCCATCATCGATAGTATCTTTGTCTGCCGATCCCACGGCGTCGCGCGGCGTAGCCACCTTTTCAGCACATCCGCCGAACTGA
Organism: Deltaproteobacteria bacterium; assembly: GCA_016193385.1. Next base: position 2,173 of record JACPSF010000318.1, on the reverse strand, counting down.
TTGGGCTCGTCCGAGGCGAATTGGGCCAGCTTCGGACGGCCGGTGTTGAGGCGACTGCCGGCGACGTACGCTGCATTGTTTACGGTCACCTCACCCGCATGGGCATCTGGAATCTTCGAACCTGTTGGGACAGGGACGCCTCAACAAGGCAGCGTTTGGCCCGCTTCGCCGCAGCCGTAGCCGCTCTCGGCAACCCCCAAGCAGTGATCGACACGCTTGCCCATACCCTACGCTTACCCACTATTCGCGTGGCTGAACCTCTCGAACTCTACGGACCTGAGAGTGAAGATGCCGTTCCCTTTTGAAGTCCCCTTCGACCGGGTTCAGGCCAATTTGGACGCATACGTCGACGAGGTTTTTGCGGCGCTCCGCTCCGAATTTCTGACGATGCCTAAGGGTCAAGGTTTCATCGAATACCCCGTATTCGAGCAGGGCTACGAGGCCCTAAAGCAAGTGACTGGTGGCTTCCGGACTCTTTCTTCGGAAGCGATCATCGACACTGTTTACCGCCTACCCGTCTCGCTCGTCGTGCTACGGGCTATGCTCGGATTCACACCGCCGGAGTGGGCTTACGTTACGACCCAGCGCACTACCGTTGAGGTTCCACAGGGCGCTGCGCGCACTCTCGACAGAACCATACGGATGAAGCCATTGACACCGATGCGCGCCCGCGCTGGGGTAACCGCCCAGCGAATTCGCGCCTTGGTGGAGACCGCCTGCCAACTTCTCAACGAAGGTGCACCGCAGACGCCTGGAGTCCTGCACCGTATGGACAAGGCTGATACGAGGCATGGGCTTACAAGCATACAGCCACTCGCAGACCTCGGTGTACCCTATGCGATGGTGCTCTACGAGCGCTTTCTGGGCAGACCGTTCGCCGGTCACCGCGACAGCGTCTCGGAATTAGTCGGCGACGTTGTGGAGGCGGCAATTGAGGCCGTACTCGCTGATGCACGCATCAGCTTCCGCAAAACCAAACGGGCAGAGCGTGTGGCAGGGTTCGATCAGGCACCGGATTTCGTAGTGCCGGACGAATTCAACCCACACATCGTTATTGAGGCAAAGCTCACCGAGGACGACGGCACAGCCCGCGATAAGGTAACACGTGTCCAACATCTCGGTACGCTCAGTATGCGGGGCCGTCAACCGCACGAACCACCCCGCTTTGAAGTCATCGCCTGCATTGCTGGACGCGGCTTCAAAGTCCGCCGAGAGGATATGAAGAAGTTGCTGTTATCCACCAGGGGGAAAGTTTTCACGTTGGAAAACCTGGACAGATTAATCGACTGCAGCCGCTTGGCGGAGTTTAGGACCCGATAGCATTCATACTCTGGCGCTTACCTTCGCATCAGACTGGCCACTCAACAGCGCCGGACCAGCTCGCCGGTGCGCCTCTGTTCTTTGCCGAGCCGGCTTCAACACGAAAGCCATCAAAGACCAATCATAGCTGCATGAAGGCAACTTTAAATAAATAATGGAAGCCATCTATTTCTTGCTTGTCAAGTCTTTGGAGAGCCAATAGAATCGGCTGAAGCTGGAATATCGCCAAACGTGACAGTTTGATCAGCCTATTCATTAGCCAGCGCGAAAGGGCACCCCGATGGCTTGGGTGAACGAACCCGAACTGGCAGGAGACATCTCAGAGGCGCTTAGCCACGCATCTGAGGCGGACCGACTCGTAGGGAATGCTGCGTGGACATCAGTATGTGAGCTTTACTTCAAGGCGTTGAACCGATTTTGGAATGCGCTCGCAGCCCATCAGGGCGAGCCAGGCCGCGCCGACACGCCGTCTTTTGTCGTCCTGCTACAAAGCTTGTCGACGCAAGACCAACGGGCATTGTTGACCGGCGAAGAACTCTCTTCACTCGTGGGGCTCACACCAGAGGTCATGGATCATTCGGTCCTCAAGGCCCGCGGGTATCGGCCAGGGCATCAGATCGCCGCGGCGCTATTCAAAGAGGCAACCGAACGGCATCGCTCATTGCGGCGGGCTCTCGCAGAAACCACAGGGCGCGAAGGCAGCGAGAATTTGAATCGAGTCCTGAAGAGGCTGGCCGAGTTCCTCTTCGTGATCAGGTCCAACATCGCCCATGGTGAGAAGATCCCGTACACACCAGATTTCGAAAAAGCCAAGCGCGATGAGGAGGTCTCGCGTCTCGCTGTGCCAGTGCTC
>JACPSF010000317.1 GCA_016193385.1 Deltaproteobacteria bacterium | reverse complement strand
TCTATCAAATCAAGTCTGATTCCGTTCGCATCATCGCAGTTGCAGATCTTCGACGTCGCCCGGACTACTGGCTGGACAGGAGGTGAGCAGAACCATCTGATCAACCCGACCGTCAAGGCTTGCGCCTTGACGGCATGTTACCAGAACGTTGAGGCTGTAGGAAAAGTTCTGGAAGGCATATAATATCGCCATTCATCTGGTCAGAAGAGGAGGTCATACCGCTTAGCAGGGAGGAAGAGAGTGGCGAGGTACAGAGATTATGACTACTGCCAGGGGAAGTTCATCCCGCTGTGCTTTGACAAACAGATCTTGACGGGCACGTTCGAGTACGTTCCGATACCAGAAAGCTCGCAATACGTGAGTCCACGGAGCCTTCACTTCCGCGACTTGCCGGCGCGCCGCGGCGGCACACTGGCGCAGTACGTTCCCCCTCGATACTCATCGATGTCATAAGAGAGAATTTCTGCTCAAATTCGCCAAGGACCGCCACCGGTGGCTCCAGTGGCTTTATCAAGCGAAGAGACGCTATGGCTTATCCGTCTTGAACCTACAAACCTCCGCGACTATCTACCTTCCGCCTCTCTATGAAGCATTTTCCTAACCAACCTATTACGCAGGTTCCAGGCTCAGAAAAATCGGAGCAAGCAAAGGTTGCAGCCGTTCCAAATCGAGCTGATTGTGCAGTCGAGCGGACCAGGTTTTCACCAATAGGCGTCAGGTCGCAAAGGTGGTATCATTTATTTTGATTTCAAGCGACGCATCAAGAAAACCGTACTGATAGGGTAGCCTGCGACGAGCTTTTCTTGTGCGCTGTTATCGCGGTTCCCGGCCGCCAGACACTCAAAGAGGGGGAAAAAACATGGCGCCTGCAGTGGCAGTAGGAAAATTCGAAGTGAAATCCCACGGCACGCCCGACGAGGTCCGCAGCCCGAATAAGACCCGCGTCGAGATCGTTCGACTTGAGGGCTTCACCTTCGGCCGTTTCAACTTCGAGCCGGGGTGGCGCTGGTCGGAATGCGTCAAGCCGGTCGTGAAGACTGACTCATGCCAGGTTTCCCATGCCGGATATGTCGTTTCCGGGCGCATCACCGTGCGCATGAACGATGGGACCCAGAAAACTCTTGCCGCGGGTGACTCGTACACAATCCCGCCCGGACACGACGCCTGGGTCGAGGGGAACGAGCGCTTCGTTGCAATCGAAGTGATGAGCGCGGAGCAGTACGCGAAACCGTAATTGCACGGCTGCTCGCCGGATAAATAGAGTAGGAAGGAACAACACTCTACGTGTGTTTCCGGTTCAAATGGATTGGAGAGGTGTCCGGGATAGCCCGCCTGCAACGGTGCCGTCTAAACAGCTCGTTTAATAGCTGGGCGAGCCGATGCCTTTTCATTGCTGGGGAGGGAATGTCCGATGATCGACACGCAGCCCAATTGGCGAAATAACGGGGTCCGCATTGTCAGACATGACCAAGTCGATCCGAATACGCCCCAAACGCCGGGTATGCAACGCGCTGCAGCCATTACCCATCTCTCCGCCGGGGCGAACAAGATCTGGGCAGGGAGCGTGACAATTCACCCCAAAGCCAAGACGGGAGCGGATCATCATGGTGCACTCGAAAGCGTGATCTATGTGGTTCAAGGGCGAGCGCGTATGCGCTGGGGAGACCGGTTAGAGTTTTATGCCGAAGCGGGGCCAGGCGATTTTATCTTTGTGCCGCCGTATGTGCCGCATCAAGAGATCAACGCCAGCCCGGATGAGCCGCTCCGGTGCATCATAGTGCGAAGCGACCAGGAGCCGATCGTGGTAAACCTGGAAATTGAAGAGGTCGAGGCACCGGAGGTTGTTGAGTGGGTTGATCCTCACCATCCGCGGTCTTGACTGCGCGCAACGGGGCAAGTCAGTCACTCCAGCGGACAGCGGCCGGGCCACCCGTGTTTTCTACTGTCGTCCGTGATGCGGACCGATTGGACGCGCCGCTCCCCCTTCTCGTCGAATCCAGAGACGCGTCTCATATTTTGAGAGGCGTGGATCGATTGGAGGAGGCTTTGAAGAAACATGGAAAGCAAGCCAAGGTCATACGGTACAGTCAAGGAGGCGGGCACGAGCTTTTCTTCAATGTGGGTTACTACTGGGGAGACGTTCGGGCTTTTCTACGTGAGAAGCTCGCCGCCGAAGGCTCGAACGGTCCCCGGGAGACTGGGGTTGAAGGAGAGGGGAAGTCGCCTCGCGTCGAGACGAGGTAAGGCATCCGAGAGGCATCTGGACCTGTTCAGGGGCGAGCAAGTCCATGGAGGTGGAACCGTAGCTCACCGTGATAGTTCTGACATAATCTAATGCTCCACGATAATGGGTTGGAGTCGCACCAGACGGCAAAGAAGTGGGGAGACTATCTTCTCATCGTCCTCTCGGCTGTTTGCTGGGGGCTCTCCGCCACGCTGGCCAAGTTCCTGTTCCGCCGCGAGCTGGGGCCTCCGCCGTCAGCTCGGTGGCGACGGGGGTTATCCTCCAGTACACGGCTCCGGTCCGGGTCTTGCTGGGCGCCGTCGCCCTCGGGGAAGACCGGCTTGACTGGCGCAAGGGGGCCAGGGTGCTGCTGGCCTGGACCGGCTGCGTTCTTGCCGTGGGTGTCCCGACACGGGCCGGACTGGCGGGAAATCCCCTGGGGTTCGCAAGTGGAATTCTAGCCGCGCTCTGCTTCGTCTTTTTCAATCACTGCGGGTTTGATTCCCCGCAGCTTGCTGCGTAAAGAGCTATTCCCAGACTTCTTAGAGTCCGTCATTCCCGAATGCTTCTATCGGGAATCCAGGCGAGACCGGAACTGGACCCCCGATTAAAACATTCGGG
>JACPSF010000306.1 GCA_016193385.1 Deltaproteobacteria bacterium | reverse complement strand
GAGTCCTTGCCGGTCATCTTCGAGATGTTCCGTCAGGTCGACGGCGAGAGCAAGTCCTCCAGCGGCGTCGGCCTGGGGCTGCACATCGTTAAGAAATTTACCGAGATGTTGGGCGGGGAGATCACGGTGGAGAGCGAAGTCGGCAAGGGCTCGACCTTTACGGTGACGATACCTTGGATGAGCAATTCGTAGGTGCAGGGTTTTATGTTCAAACTTCTTCGCTATTTTTCTGTCACGAGTTTCATAGCCATGATCGTCGTTACGCCCGTGTTGGCGGTGCTCTATCGTCACGTGGCGCTTCAGGACCTTGTCGCGCTAGGGGAGCGCAACAACATCCAACTGACGCAGATGTTTTCAAATTCGTTATGGCCGCAGTTTGGTCCTTTTCTGACCTCGGTGTCGGCGCTTGGCGACGATGAATTGCGAACTCATCCAGAAACGGCCAGCCTCCAGCGAGCCGTGCGGGAGTTGATGGAGAATATGTCTGTGGCCAAAATCAAGGTTTACAGCCTCGCGGGACGAACCGTGTTTTCGACAGAGGCGAAGCAAACAGGCGAAGATAAGAGCAAGAATGCAGGTTTTCTTTCGGCGCGCTCCGGAAAGGTGGCCAACGAAATTACCCACCGCGATAAGTTTAGCGCTTTCGACCGTATCATCGAAAATCGCGACCTTATATCGAGTTATGTCCCTATCCGTCGCGGCGGGCCGGAGGCTAGTATAGAAGCGGTCTTCGAGCTTTATTATGACGTAAGCCCCTTGCTGCAGAAAATAGATCGGACTCAGAAAATAGTCGGCATCGCGGTTATTTGTGTTTTGGCAGGTCTCTACGGCGTCCTTTTCCTTATAGTGAAGCGCGCTGACGGAATTATCAAACGGCAATACGCCGACCTGGCCACCGCCAACACGGAGCTGGAGAAGGCGAACAAGACACAGGCGGACTTCACGGCGATGATCGCCCATGATCTGCGCTCGCCGCTCACTGCCGTCATGTCGGCGGCGGCCTTGCTCGAAGACGGGCTTGCCGGTCCGATCAACGAGGAGCAGTGGAAGTGGCTCGCCAAGATCGAGACCCAGAGCCGGAATCTAGTGAATCTCGTCAATGATTTTCTGGACGTCTCCAAACTCGAGGCGGGGCACATTGATTTGGCCAAGGAAGAAATCAACTTAAGAGAGCTAGTTCAGTCCAGCATGGATAACTATTTGATCCTCGCCCAGGAAAAAAAGGTTACTCTGAAAAACCGGTTGGATCCGGCGCTCCCTCATGTCCAGGCCGACCCGCGGCGGCTGGAGCAGGTTTTCGCCAATCTCTTGAGCAACGCCCTCAAATTCACCGGGGAAGGCGGCGCGATCGAGGTGGGGGCCGGCCGGGAAAACCACAATGAGGCGCGGATCTGGGTGAAAGACAACGGGGTGGGGATCGCCGCAGACGAGATCGGCGGCCTTTTCCAGAAATACCGCCAGACGTCAAGCGGCAAGACTTCAAAGGATAAAGGAACGGGTCTCGGGCTGGTGATCTGCAAGATGATCGTCGAGGCGCACGGGGGAAGGATCTGGGTCGAGAGCGAAGAGGGCAAGGGAACCACCTTTGCTTTCACGATCCCTGACGTGGGGCTGGACCACGCGACTCCGTCCCCGATTTAGACCGGTATGGCGCCGGTAGGAGTTCGAACCGAGGTGAATGGCAAAGACGGTGAGCACTGCGGCTAGACATAGTTCCTCCCCTCCGCTTTGGAGGCGCCTGTGGTCGTTGGTGCCCTTGGGCGGCTCCCTGCCGGAAGACGTGTGGCGCAAGCGGCACAGATTCTTATTGGGGCTCACCTGGTTCCACGCCATCATCATCGCCCTGGTGGGACCCGTGCTCGGCTACAGCTGGGAGCTTAGCCTCGAAGCGCTCTTTCGCGACGGGACCGTTCTCCACACGATCGGCGAGGGGCTGATCGTGGCTCTTTTCGCCGGCTTGGCGACGTGGAGGAAGGGAGGCCGCGAGTTCCAGGCCACCGCCGTCGGTTTCGGGCTGATGAGCTCTTCCGCTATATTCGTCCATCTATCGGGCGGCTACATCGAGTTCCACTTCCATTTTTTCGTCATGCTCGTGTTTCTGGCCTTGTACCAGGACTGGGTTCCCTACCTTCTGTCCGTTCTCTACGTCGCCATCCATCACGGGGTCGTGGGGGTGCTGTGGCCCGAGGAGGTCTACAATCACCCGGCGGCCTTGAACGCGCCCTGGACCTGGGCCGGGATTCACGCGTTCTTCGTGCTGTGGTCCTGCGTCGGCAGCGTCATCGCCTGGCGCTTCAATGAGGCCGCGGAGGCGGCCCGCAGGGCCGCCGAGGCGCGTTTCGCGGGCATACTCGACATCGCCGCCGACGGCGTTATCTCCGTCGATGAAAACCAGCGCATAGTCCTCTTCAATAAGGGCGCGGAGCGAATCTTTGGTTACTCCGCCAACGAAGTACTGGACCGGCCGCTGGACCTGCTCCTGCCGTCGCGCTTCGCTGAGGCGCACCAGAAGCACATCCAGGCATTCGCTGCCGGATCCGAGACCGCCAAGCGAATGGGTGAGCGGCGTGAAGTGTTCGGACGGCGCAGGGATGGCACGGAGTTCCCGGCTGAAGCGTCCATATCCAAACTAACCCAGGATGGGAAGACCATCTTCACGGTCATCCTGCGCGACATCACCGAGCGCCAGCAGGCCGAAGAAGAGGTCGGCCGGCGAGCCCGGG
>JACPSF010000041.1 GCA_016193385.1 Deltaproteobacteria bacterium | reverse complement strand
GGATTTAGGAGAGCGAGAGGGGATTTGATGTCAACTTATTTAATTCCGTCACTATAGTTCTTAGTTTTCGGGCCAGAAGAGTGCAGCTTGTGCTCTGGAAAAGTCGCTGATTGCTGCTAGATTCGAACCTGAAACGCAACACCAAAAACTCAAAATTAAAAACTGTTTCGGGAGAGCTAAAATCGCTTCACTTTCGGTTGAGAACGTCTCGAAGTCGTTTGGCGCGACGGCGGTCCTGAAGCGGATTTCCTTCGAGGTCGACGACGGCGAGTTCTGCATCCTGCTCGGCCCTTCGGGGTGCGGCAAGACAACCTTGCTGCGTTTGGTGGCGGGCCTCGAGGAGGCCGGCTCCGGCACAATCGCGCTTGGAGGAGAGCGTATCGACCGGCTGCCGCCGCGGGAGCGGGACGTGGCGTTCGTGTTTCAAAGTTACGCGCTTTATCCTCACATGAATGTCTTCGATAATCTGGCCTTTTCACTTCGGCTGCGCCGCCACGGCGCCGAAGAGATCGAAAGACGGGTCCTCGAAGCGGCCCGGTTGCTCGAGATCGAGGGCCAGTTGGACCGCAAGCCGCAGGAGCTGAGCGGCGGGCAAAGACAGCGGGTCGCGGTGGGGCGGGCGATCGTGCGCCAACCCAAGATCTTTCTATTCGACGAGCCGCTTTCTAACCTCGATGCTGCCCTTCGGGCCACTATGCGCGTGGAACTCGCGCGGCTTCACCGCAGGCTGAATGCGACGATTCTCTACGTCACCCACGATCAAGCCGAGGCCATGACGCTGGGGGAAAAGATCATCGTTCTCCAGGACGGGCAAATCCAGCAGATCGGCACTCCCGATGACGTGTACCACCGGCCCGTGAATATCTTCGTCGCGCGGTTCGTGGGAAGCCCGGCGATGAACCTGGTCGAGGGGGAGCTCGCCGATGACGGAGCCGTCTTCAAGAGCGCGCCGTTCGACGCCGATCTTTCGGCGGTTCTTCGCGAGCGGGCGTCCGAGTACTCCCGGAAGCCGCTCACGGTCGGCATTCGACCCGAGGATCTTCATCCCGCCGATCCGGAGAAGGCCTGGATTCACGGCGAGGCGGAGATCATCGAGGACCTGGGGGCGGATAGATTCGTCCATCTCAGGTGCGGCGGGGTTGAACTCATCGCGCGAGTGCTCCAGCATGTCTCGCTCCGTCGGGGAGGGATGCTCCATCTTGCTGCCGCTCCCGAGCGCCTGCACCTTTTCCATCGGGAGAAGCGAATCAAGTAGCGGGAGCGTTTTCCTTCCAGGGAAGCCGCCTCCCCGGATATCGGCCCCCGTGATCAGGCGATCTTGCACAGCGGCAAAAAAAAGTGTGTAATCTTTCTTCATGCGCCCTGAGTTTCGGAGCGTGTTTTCGGGGGTACTCGACTGATGGTCAAAGATGCCAAGCCTCGTTTTCTGCGCCGGACCTTCCTGGCCGGACTGCTGATTCTGCTGCCGCTCTTCGTTACCTACCTTCTGATCGCTTTTCTCTTCGAGCTGTTCGCTGGCGTCGGGGCGCCGGCGGTGCGGGCGCTATTGCGCGCCCTGGGGGCCGATAATCACGCCTGGGTCCGGCCTCTCGTCCCCATGGTTAACCTGGCACTCTCTCTGGCCGCGATTTTTCTCCTGGGCCTCGTTGGCGCCAACATTATTGGGCGGAAGGTGCTGGGGACCTTCGAAAAGCTGTTGTTACGGCTGCCGCTCGTGAAGACCATCTACAGCGCGACGAAGCAGGTGGTGGAAACCCTGCAAGGGCCGGGCCGCAGTTTTCAACGCGTCGTTCTGATCCAGTATCCCCGCAGGGGTCTCTGGATGATCGGCTTCGTCGCGGCGGAGCGGCGCGACACGATGAACCTGGTCTCCTCCGATAACGTGCTCACCGTTTTTATTCCAACGACTCCCAACCCGACCTCTGGCTTCCTCGTCATTGTCTCGCCCGATGAGGTCATCGATCTCGATTACAGCGTTGAAGAGGCCTTCAAGTTCGTTGTCTCGATGGGCATTATTGGGAAGGAACTCGCGCCGACCTTGGAACCTGCTCGATCATTACAACCGGAATCAAGTTGACCTTGCCGGCCGGCGAGTCGAAATGGACATGGAGCGGGAGATAGGCCGCTGCTACCATAAAGGATGCCCACGCAAGCACGCGAACCTTGCAGCTTTTACTCGTGATCGTCTGCATAAAAAGCGTGTTCCACCATGGCAAAGACAAACCGGATGTCAACACTTGCCCGGCGGCCCGACGAAGGGCATGCGAGCCGCGAAGCCGGCTCCCGCGTGGCCCCGGAAGGGCTTCGAAAGTCAGGGAGAATTTATCGTCTTTCCGCTCCCTGACCGCATGGGCTCCACTGAACTCGCCAGCACGTGGGGGCGGTGGCGAACAGAAACACGACCACGGCGAGGGCCCGGGCCCACACCTCGGTCTCGGCGAAATGGACCGCGGCGCCGAGCATCATGCAGCCGACCCCGAGGGTTGCGGACTTCGTCGAGCAGTGAAGCCGCGTGAACAGATCGGGCATGCGCGCCACGCCGATCGCCGCCACCAGGGTGAAGCTGGCGCCGACGAGCAGGAATAGCGAGCTCAGGACTTCCGCCATGGTCTAGTTCCTTTCTCGATGAAATGGGCGAAGGCCACTGTGGCGATAAACACGATCAACGCCGAAACCATCGCCAGATCGACAAGCAGAGCGTGTTCGGTGGCGATGGCGTAAACCGCGATAAAGCCGATCACGATGGTGGCCGTGAGATCCAGCGCGACCACCCGGTCCGGAAGACTCGGACCGCGCACGAGCCGGAAAAGTGCAAGCAGGATTGCCAGACTTAAGAGCGCAAAAACCGCGGTCAACATGGAAACTATCCTCCCTTCGCACTTTCGGAGTCGGTTCCTCTGAGCAGCCTGAGCATGCGCCGTTCGAGGCCGTCTTTCATCTCTCGCCTGGCCGCTTCGGCATCAGCGGCGTACATCGCATGAACGTAAAGGACGCGCTGATCGGAGGAAACATCGAGGCTCAGCGTTCCGGGAGTGAGCGAGATCAGATTGGCCAGCAGCGTGATCTCGATATCGGTCAAGGCGTCTAGAGGAAGCGCGAGCACGCGCGGGCGCATGTAGAAGGGTGGAGTCAGGACATCGTGGGCAACGC
>JACPSF010000305.1 GCA_016193385.1 Deltaproteobacteria bacterium | reverse complement strand
TCCGCCTCGCTCGACACCCTTGGCTTCCTGAGCGTACAGTGATGCCAGCACGGCCCAAAACGCTTCAATAAAGTAGCGTTCTGACTCTTTGTCCCACATTGCGTTTTCCTGGATGAGTTCCATCAGGTTCCTCCTTTGGTAGGAAAGATTCTGAAACCATAAACGTTCAATAGATTTGCCTGGTCTCTTTTTTCTCTGTCGTTCTAGTCCGCCGAGATCCCAGCCCAAGGGGCTAAAGAGATCGCTATACCAACCCTTTCCTGCGACGGGGTTATCGGCACAAGCACAGCTTTCCGCACGCTTTGACTGCTATAGTAATCTACTTTCCCCATCGCTACCACCCAGCAACCAGTGGAGATTTCTTTAGAGAGAGACCTGCCAGCATAAGCTGCCGCGAACCTCAATCCGGCATCACCGAGACTTGCTACATCGACGGCATCAGGGCTAAGGAACAGGAAAGGACGGATTTCGTTAAATTCGCTAAGGTCCAAGACATCTGGAACCACAAACACCCAATTATTGCCCTTGCCTTTCAGCCGCTGATAGCAGCAGGCAATCGGGGCCAACATCAGAAGGAGCGCGCGATTAGCTGGCCCCTGCCAAGCTTTTTCAGCGCCGTACCTAGGGGCGATTCCTGGGAATACCCAGCCTGATAGAGATACCGACTTCGTCGAGAGGAGACCCTTTTGAAAACAAGACCTGGCGTCTTCAAGGGGTTTAATGCCGTGCTGGTTGGGGTCGACGGCTAGAAATCGCACCTGGATTTGCTTGTCTTCTTCAAGCTGTTCAATGAGTGTGGTTGCCTCTTTTCCCTTCGAGCGTGGCTGTACACGGTTGTGTTGGAGAAAGGTCCCGAGCAGTCCGTTGTGTGTTGGCGCCCGGCGGTAGGCAAAGTCCCGCTGCTCGGGTTCCCGATGCACACCGGGCAGGTAAAACACCCCATCGCGCACCTGCCACGCCCAGGCGAAGAGCTTGAGAAAGGCATCTTCGTCTTTCCCTGACCAGTGTAATGTCACTGCATCCGAAGTTAGATCACTGGCAGCCCAACGCAGCGGCCGTAGATCGGCCGATTGCTCTTCCGCTGCTCGGAGCGTCATATACAGCGCCGCCAAGCCGGCGCGCTCCAAGGTACCCATGGCAGGGTCAGAGAGTTGCCAAGTTATTGTCCGCTCTTCTTGCGCCATCGCGCTCCCTCAGTCAGGTCGTAGGCAATTGTGCCTTTCGGAGCCACTGGGTATCCCCCGGCACGCTTGGTGAAGCCATACGCATCGTTGAACGGCATAGGAATCGTCCAGGGAACAAGTTTCTGTGCGGTCCAGCGTGCGGTCTTTTCTGGACCAAGCTCGCGAGTAATTTTCTCAAGGTCCTCCTCCCGAATGATCGTGACCGTATACTCCCCTTCGCGAGGAGGGAGTGGTTTACTCTGCCAACCGCCATCCAGCCAAGCAGATGTCTCGGTCCACCGCTCATTCGTCCACATCGTGTTCAGATGCGCCGCGAGATCGGCTTGGGTACTTGGTCTATTTGCCATCGCTGTAATAGCCTTTTGGGCGGCGTCGATTTGTTGCTCGTACTCCGGCTTATCGTACGGTCTACCGCTAAAGGGGTAGATAAGACACTGGCGGACAGGAGTTCCCTCCTCAGCGAAGCGATTCAGACGCCCCAACCGCTGAACCAGCGCGGGGAGAGGTGCGAGGGCCGTTACCAGAAGGTCCGAGCTGATGTCGAGCGACATTTCGCAGACCTGAGTAGCAACGACCAGCCAGGGCGGCGCGGCGGGAGCAAAAGCCGCTAAGACTTCTCTCTGACGCTCTACCCGGTCACGGTAACAGAATCGGCTATGATAAATGAGAGTCGGTATGTGTTTGGCCAGTTCATGTTGGGCAACTTTGACAGCATCTCCCACTGTGTTGCAGACCCACAAGACCTTTTCCCCTCGTTCAACCGCGTGTAAGACTTCTGACCAGCAGTCTTCTGGCGAAGATCGGCTCTCCAACCGATATCGCGGTCGATTCTCTAGTGTGGCATCCCCCGGGATGACTTCACGCACACGGTCACCTAGTGTGCGACGCAACGCGTCCAGGCGGGCGGGCGGGATAGATGCGCTCATCAGGAGCACTGGTGCACCAGGAAACATTCGCAAAAAGGTGAGCAGTTCGCCGAATAAGCGCTGGTCGTAGTTGTGGACTTCATCAAATACAAACGCTGCACAGGCAATGGCTGGCGCACTGAATAGTCCCCGCCGCTGGTTTTGGATCAAGCCCAAAACGGTATCGACCGTACAGGCTATGACTTGCTGGCTCCATGCCTTCAGCGAGTCCAGACGAGAAGCTGCCTCAAAGGGATCATCTTCGGGGGAGCCGACCATCGCTTGCAAATCCACCTGAGCCCTCCCGTGGATAAGCGCCCGCTCGAGGTTGTTTTGTGCTAAGAGGTAGTCTTCGAAGCCAGCACTTGTTGTTCCCGTAGTTGGATAAGCAAAAAAGAGTTTTTTTCCTGAGGCCCAGCGTTTTGCCCATAGGTAAGCTGCGACGGTCTTCCCATTTCCACAACCGGCGACTACCACAGTGGCGGGAGTTGTACTCTCTGCCACACGAGATTGGAAGTTTCGTGGCCTGTTTGCCTTCAAGCGATCTTCGACAACGGCAGTAAGGTCCGCAGGTTCCAAACGAACGGTCAGAGCTCTAGTGATCCAGTCGCCAACAGAAAGTCCTTCCGCAATTAGAGCGGAGCCAGCCACATCAGCAGCGATAAGTAGGGCTTTCACGACGGCCAACCGCCGCGCAAACTCCCAGTCGTTTTTCCACATCGACCACGCCTTGCGAGAGTCCTTCACTAACGTACGGAGGAGCGGTTCGATACTCTCTAGACGATTCTCTTCTGTGGTAAAAGTTTGATCCTGAAAAGTTGGCAGGGTGCCTAAAAGCTTACCCTGCTTTTCTAGCAACTCTTTCACTGAGAAAAGTAACGCTTTGATCTCCGGACGGTCAAGGTAAATCGTGATCGTTCTGTCAGTTCCTGCCAGTCTCAGTAGTGGATTTTCGCGGTCCGATTCTGTCTGAGCGTGCATCTGCAAATGGTGTCCACCAACCGACCACGCGACAACCCATATCTCTTGGTCTGTCAACGCACTCCTCAACCACGGCCTGAGAAATGGATCTCCAGAAACCAAAAGCGCACTCAGAATCTCATGCCGCACCGGTTGACGCTTCTCTCGACTTCCCCTGACGAGTTTTTGAAATGCGCTGTTCGCCTTG
>JACPSF010000122.1 GCA_016193385.1 Deltaproteobacteria bacterium | reverse complement strand
TCCAGCAGGGCCAGGCTGAGCATCGGTCGCGGGCTGGATCCAATGGGAAACAGCTCCTGGAACTGGGCGGTCTCGGGAGCGCGCGGTGTTCGGCCCGGATACTGCTGCTCGCCGCCGGGCAGGCCGCCGCCGAACACGATCATGCCATCCGGCCCTTCCGCCACACGGGCGCGTTCTCCCGGTCCGACGACGTTGGTGCTGATGCTGCCGCCCGGCACATCTACGGCACCGACCACCGTGTCCAGCAACTGAATGGCGGTGCCCGTCCATAGCCCCTGGCTGTGGCAGGTTGAGCCCCGGCTATCGGCGAAGGCGCACGCCGGACGAAGCGGCATCCGCACGCCGTCGAGCATGATGCTGCCGCCGCTCAGGGCAGTCTCGCCAAACTCCCTGGCCAGTCGGCGCAGGGTGCTGGCCGGTACCGTGGATAGCGTTTCCACCCGCTCCGGCGGAAACTCAGCGACGTGCTCGCGCAGTAGTTCCAGAGCCGGCCTGCATGTCTGTCCATCCACATGGAACTGGCCACGCAGAGCGGGATCGGCCAAGTCCGGATCATCAAAGGCCCTGGCCAACGAGTGGACACGGTCCCAGACCCGCGGCTTGCCCGAGATGGCGTCGCGCAGGTAGTGCCCAGACGCTCCGACCAGGTAGGCGGCGTTGGTCTGCCGGGCGAGGAAAGGCTCGTCGATCATCCCCAGCTCGTTGAGCAACACGTGCAGCATGGACAGCGCAACCGCACCGTCGGTGCCGGGGACGAGCGGCACCCATTCGTCCGCATGGGAGGCGATGATCGAGCAGACCGGGTCAAGGGCTATCAGCTTCATGCCCCGCGCCCGCGCCTCCGCCATGGCCAGGGCGCTCTTCATCGCGTCGTGGCCGGTGAGGGTGCCCTTTTGTGATCCGAACAGGATGAGCAGGCGGCAGTGGTCCAGGTCCGGCTCGGTGTGCATCGAGCCGGTGTTCAGATACGAGACCCGAGTGTGGGTGCCGAAGAACACGCCGGTATGGTAGTTCGGAGTGCCGAACGCCTCGGCAAAGGCCGCCAACACGAAGCGTGAGGTGTCGACTTCGGCGACCCCGCCGGCGATCATCAGCTTGCGCGGGTCCTCGGCCGCGATCTTGCGCAGACGCGTCGCGACCTCCTGGACGGCCGCCTCCCAACTGACCTCCTGCCAGGCGGGGTCTTCGCTGGGGCCTTTGCGCGGGTTAGTGCGCCGCAGGCAAGTGCGCAGGCGGTTGGGGTCGTACAGCCCCATGAGACCCGACAGCCCCTTAGCGCAGAGCCTGCCGAAACTGTGGGGGTTGTCCGGATTGCCCTCGATCTTGACCACCACGCCGTTGACGCGGTGAATCCGCACGCCGCAGGCGTTGACGCACATCTTGCAGACGCTGGGAATCCAGATGTCGTCCCCTGCCAACGCCGGCCGAATGCCAGACGGGACTGCTGAACCGGCCGTTCCACGCTCAAGCCTGCTGGAAATGAACTTAGCCATATACTCCCCTAATCCTCTAGCTCTTCCAGAATCTTCCGCCTTTGGGCGATCCTCGGAAAGAGAGGGGTGATAAGCAAAAACAAACTGACGATCAAGAGGGTCGCAGAAATGGAACGTTTAAAAAATATAAAGGGATCTCCATAGAGCAGCGACTGGCGGAAAGCAATCTCCATCATCGGTCCAAGCAACAACGCCAGAAGAAATGGCGCCCCTTCGAAGCCGAATTTCCGCATCAGATAACCAAAAACCCCAAAACCCACCATGATGACGATTTCATAGATATTCTGGTTCAGGCTGTAAACACCCAAAAAACAGAACAGGAGGATTAACGGAAAGAGGATGTTGTAAGGAATCTTTAGAATTTTCACCCACATGCCGATGAGAGGAAGGTTTAGAATTAGGAGCATCGCGTTGCCGATGTACATGCTGGCAATGGTCCCCCAGAAAAGGGCGGGATACCTTGTGATTAAAAGAGGACCGGGCTGTATCCCATGAGTTATGAAGGCTCCCAGGAGCACCGCCATGGTCAAGTTAGCGGGTATGCCCAACGAGAGGAGCGTGATCATCGAGCTTCCCGTGGCTGCGTTGTTGGCTGTCTCAGGGGATGCCACCCCTTCGATCACCCCCGTCCCAAACTTCTCGGGATGGCGGGATAAGCGTCTCTCCACGCCGTAGGCAACAAAGGTAGGCATGACCGTGCCTGCGCCTGGCAAAATTCCCATAAAGAAACCGATCAAGGTCCCCCTGATGATCGGCCACTTGCATGTAATCCAGTCCTTCGCCGTGGGAAAGAGACTACCGATCTTAGCAGAATATACATCTTGTTTTATATTCGCCTCGATGTTCGCGAGGATCTCGCCAATCCCAAATACTCCCATGGCCACCGGCACGATTCCGATTCCATCCATTAAGGTGAGACTTCCGAACGTGAAGCGGGTGATGCCGCTGATCGGGTCTTGCCCGATCGTTGAAACGGCAATGCCTGCCAAAGCCATTGTCAGACCCTTGATGAGGGAGCCCACGCAAAGGTAGGTGACCATGGTTAAGCCAAAAACCATCAAGGTGAAATATTCTGGCGGGCCGAACTTCAATGCAAGCCTGGCAAGTGGGGGCGAGAGAATCATCAGGCCGATAATGCTCACCGTGCCGCCGATAAAGGAACCAAATGCGGATATCCCAAGGGCCGGGCCTGCGCGGCCCTTTCGTGCCATCTGATAACCATCCAAACAAGTAATGATGGAGGCCGCCTCGCCGGGGATGTTCACCAAAATGGATGTTGTGGAACCGCCATACATGGCCCCGTAATAGACACCGGCAAGCATGATAATGGAAGCCACCGGCTCCATCCCGAATGTGACGGGCAAGAGTATGGAGATGGTGGCGACCGGCCCGATACCAGGGAGGACACCGATCAAGGTGCCGATCAATACACCTAGAAAACAGAAGAAGAGATTGGTTGGGGTGAAGGCGACGCTGAAACCCAGAACCAAATGGTTGATGATATCCACAAGACTACATTCCAAGAAACCCGCGGGGTAATTGCTGGGACAGCAGCAGGACAAAGAGGATATACGCGCCTATCGTAGTAACCAAAGCCATAAAAACGATCTTTTTCCAGCTTTTAAATTCAGCCTCCAACATGGAAAGGGCAACTAAAAGAAACACGGTGATGAGAAAGCCCATCTTCTCAAATAAAAAAGCGAGGACCAACAGAATCGAGGCGATGTAACCTACCTTTCTCAGTCCCCCTGGCTTAGAGAAAGGGACAACCTTCTCTATGTTCTTGAAGCAGTTTACCCCTTGCCCTAATAGAACGAGGGAAAAGACGATTAGTAGAACTCCCACTCCCAAGGGCAGGAAGCCGGGGCCAGGCTGAGTGACGCTCCCGATTTGATAGCCTGTTGCCAGGACGGTGAATGTGATTCCAAAGAGCAGCCAAAAAATTCCGCCTATGATTTCCGAATATTTCACGTCGGTTGGCCTGCCGTTCCTTTAGATCACTTGATCAGTCCCATCTCTTTAAGAATCTTTTCATAGGTCTCAAAGCCACGCGTGACGTACTCGCTTAGATCTCTGCTGTTCCGATAGAGGATAGGGAAGCGGAGATTCTCTTTCATCCCTTTTATGAAGCCCGGCTCCTTCATCGCCTTGGTGAAGGCGTCCTCAAGCTTTTTGACAATTCCATCGGGTATGCCCCTTGGCCCCATAATGCTCAAGATCATCGGGGTCGGGATGTCGTAACCGAGGTCCTTTAAAATGGGAATGTTGGGAAACTCCTCGGTGCGCTGGTCGTTCAATATGAGCAAAGTTCTCTCCTTACCTGCTTCAACCAGCGGGAAGACGATGGTATCGACGATAAAATCGATGTGTCCTCCTAAGAGCGAGACATGCCCCTCCGGGCTTCCCTTGAAGGGAATATGGATCACCTCCACCTTTTCCTTCTTGAAAACCTGGTTGATAACAAAATATTGCATGCTGGTCGTCCCGGTGGACGCATAGGTGAGCTTTTTCGGGTTCTGACGAGCATAGGAGATGAGGTCCTTAAAACTCTTCAAGGGGGAGTCCGTTCTAAC
>JACPSF010000371.1 GCA_016193385.1 Deltaproteobacteria bacterium | reverse complement strand
TGAGACGATGCAGCGAGCCCTTCGCAGCCTGGAAGCGCGGGGGCACCCTTATCCCGGCACGGTGGTCTCGCGAGTCGACTGGACCCAGGGAACAAACGTGAAGATTCTCGCCCAGGGCGAGCGAGCAGAATACCTCTACTGGGTCGGTTGCTCCACCGCCTTAAACCCTCGCAATCACAATGTCGCCCGCGCCCTCAGCCGGATTCTCACGCAGGCCGGGGTGGATTTCGCCATTCTGGGGCAGGAGGAGCGCTGCACCGGCGACCCCGCACGGCGCATCGGAAACGAGTACCTGTTCGAGAAATTAGCGCGGAAAAATATCGAGGTGCTTCGGTCTCACAAGGTCGAAAAAATTGTCACGACCTGCCCCCATTGCTTTAACACCTTCAAGAACGACTATCCTCAGCTCGGCGCGTCTTTCGAAGTCTATCATCACAGCCAGCTTCTGTCCGATCTCATCGCCCAGGGAAGATACAAACCGGCCGGCCGTTTAGACGCGAAAGTTACCTTCCACGATCCCTGCTATCTAGGGCGCTACAACGACACCTATGAGGAGCCGCGAAAGGTCATTTCGGCGGTCTCCAAGGCGCCGCTCGTGGAGATGCGGCTCAACCGGGAGAGGGGCTTTTGCTGCGGGGCCGGAGGAGGCCTGATGTGGGTGGAAGAACCGAACGACCGGCGGGTCAATCACATACGCGCCGGGCACGCCCTGGAGAGCGGCGCGGATATCGTCAGCGTGGCATGCCCCTTCTGCATGATCATGCTGGGGGACGGAATCAAAGGCCGGGCGGGCGATCGGGCGCCAGAAGTGTTGGATATCGCCGAGTTGCTGGACGGGGTAGATCACGGGTGAAGATACGGTTAGGCTAATTGGAAACAGCACAAGGAGGTGAACCATGAAACGGCTAAGGCTTCTAGTGGCCGGCCTGGTTGTTGCGTTGTTGGCTATAGCAGGAATGGCTCAGGATGGGCTCGCCGCCCCTGTGGACGAGTTGATAGCTTCGGCCAAGAAAGAAGGGGCGATAGAGCTCTATGCCTCATCCACTCTGACGCCTGAGGGCGCCCAGAAACTGGGCGAGGCCTTCAACAAGAAATACGGCCTCAACATCAAGCTGAATTATAACCCCGGAGACTCCTACACAAGGGATGTGGGGAAAGTGGTGGGTCTCGCGGCCTCTGGCGTCGCTCCGGAATGGGACGTGATGGTGGTCCACGACGCTGGCCACGCTACGCTGTGGCTCAGAAAAGCCCACAAACCATTCGACTACGCGAAGCTCGGCGTGGATCCCAAGGCGATTCAATACGACAACGGGACCGTTATTCTGGCCAATCAGTTTGCTCTCCCGGCCTATAACAGCAAAATCCTGCCTCCACAGGACGTGCCCAAAAAGTGGGAGGATCTCCTCGATCCGAAATGGAAAGGCGGCAAGCTGGGCATGAGCACGGCGACGCACCATCTCGCCCGGCTGGCGACTGCGTGGGGCGAGAAGAAGACCACGGAGTATGTGAAGGCATTGGCCAAGCAGGCGCCGATGCTTGGGACCCTGGCGACAATCACCACCCGCCTCCAGTTGGGCGAGATCCTCCTCGCCGTCACGCTGAACGACAGCTTCGTGCACAGAGCGAAGGTGACGGGGGCGCCGATTGTTTTCGCTGAAGGACTTGAGCCGGTCATTTCACCTGCCTATAATGCCGGCGTGCTTAAGGGTGCGCGCCATCCCAACGCGGGCCATCTTATCGCTGCCTTCCTCACAACTCCTGAGGCGCAGGAGATCTGGGAAAAGTACAATAGCCAGACCTCTGCTTTGGTTCCCGGGACGACCGCTCACAAGTACGCCCAGGGGAAGAAGGTCCTTTACATGAACCAAGACCAGGCCGAGATGGTGGACAGACTCACCAGAGAGTACGGCAAGCTCCTTGGTTTCGAAAAATAACCCCATACTCCGAGAGTAAGGAGGGAGCGACATGAAAGCAGTGTCAGGCGAGGGCGTGTTAGGACGGGTAGTCGACATAAGGCAACCCGGCACCACTATTTTTGCCGGGGGGTTGATGGCGCTGCTTGCGCTACTGGTCGGGGTACCGATCGCCATGGTGCTCCTCATGAGCCTGAGGACTGGCTTCCCGGGAGAGGGAGGCCCGCTCACCTGGGTCAATTTCATTACCGCTTACACCGATCCCGGCACCTATGAGGTCCTGCTGAATACTCTCCTGTTCGCCGCCGGCACGGTTACGGTGACGCTTCTCTTCGCGGTTCCCATGGTTTGGTTGCTCATGCGAACCGACATGCCGCTCAAGGGCACGGTGTATGTTCTGATGACCGTGGGGATCCTGATCCCGGTTTTTCTTCGCACGATCGCCTGGATTCTTTTGTTGAGCCCGCGCATCGGGCTGGTCAACCAATGGGCCAAACAGATTTTCGGACTGGAGCAACCGCTCGTGAGTCTGTACAACATACCGGGGATGGCGTTCATCCAAGGGATCTCTTTCGTGCCGGCAGCGTTCTTCATGTTAGCCGCGGCCTATCGCACGATGGATCCCGCCCTAGAGGAGGCCGCCTACACCTCCGGCGTCACCAAGCTCCAGACCTTCTTGCGGATCAACATTCCAATCACCCTCCCTGCCATTGCCGGGGTGATGGTGTATCTTTTCATGACCGCCATCGCGGTATTCGAGGTGCCTGCCATTGTCGGGCTTCCCGCGAGAATTTTGGTCTTGAGTTCCCTGATTTACACCTCAACGAATCCGCCGACCGGGTTGCCCAATTACGGGCTCGCCGGGGCGTATGGATCCATCATGCTCCTGGCCGGGCTAACCTTCGCTTATTTCTATGTCCGGCTAGTCCGCCAGGGCAAGAAGTACACGGTCATCACAGGGCGGGGTTACCGTCCGCGTGAGATCGCCCTGGGGGGGTGGAAGTGGCCCGCCCTTGCTTTCGCGCTCATCTATCTTTCGATGGAGGTATTCATGCCGTTTGTTGTCTTGCTGTGGACCTCGCTTCTGCCTCACCTGCAGCTTCCGTCGATGGCTGCCCTATCCACCATCAGCATGAAAAACTTCCGGACCATCTTCGACTATGCAGGCACTCTAC
>JACPSF010000370.1 GCA_016193385.1 Deltaproteobacteria bacterium | reverse complement strand
TCGAGCCCAACCAGCCGGTCGATCCTGCCAAGGACAAGCGCATCGGCGGGGGCTTCTATGCCGTGATGCCGAGCCCGGTCGACGGCTCTGTCTGGGGCACCGTCGGGGTCTTCGGCGGTACCGCGGCGATCGTGCGGCTCGTGCCGGGCCCGAACCCACCGGCGACCGCGCTTGCTGAGATCTATAACGTGCCGAAGCCGTATTTCGGCATCCGTGGTGGCGATATCGACAAGAAGGGCGTTGTGTGGGTGTCGCTCGGGAGCGGCCACATCGGCAGCTTCGACCGCCGCAAGTGCAAGGGTCCGCTCAACGGACCGAAAGCGACGGGCGATCACTGCCCGGAGGGCTGGTCATTCTACCAGTACCCCGGTCCCGGCTTCCAAGGGATCGGGGAGAACAGCGCCGAGTCGAGCTACTACACGTGGGTCGACCAGCACAACACGTTCGGGCTCGGGGAGGATGTGCCGATGTCGACAGGCAACCTCAATGACGGGCTGATCGCGCTCAAGGACGGCAAGATGATCCTGCTGCGCGTGCCGTACCCGATGGGCTTCTACGCCAAGGGGTTCGACGGGCGGATCGACGACCCGAACGCCGGCTGGAAAGGCAGAGGGTTGTGGACAACCAGCGGGGATAGGACGCCCTGGCTCATGGAAGGCGGCAAAGGAAAGAAGCCCGTGGTCGTCCACTTCCAGCTTCGCCCCGATCCGCTCGCAAAATGAAGGGATCGCGACGCGAAGTGTTGCGGCGGACAGTTTTGAGTTCTCAATGGCTGGCTTCTAAAAGGAATGTCCTATGAGTCTATCAGTTCAAGATGCCAAAGCTGTTATCGAGGCTGCGGCAAGAGCGATGGGCGCGACGAGTCTGCAGTCCATTCAGTACTCCGGTACGGGGTCGACCTTCGTGTTGGGCCAGGCCCCAGGGCCCGGCAAGCCATGGCCGCGGTTCAACCTCATCAAGTACGTCGCCGCCGTTAACTACAACGGTCCAATGATGCGGGAGGAGCTCGTTCGAACGGAGCTTGAAGATCCGCCTCGGGGAGGCGGCGCGGGACCGTATAACCCGGCCACAGGCCAAGGTGGCATCCGGCCGATCCCTTTTGGCCCACAGACACAAATTCGGCAAGCAACGGCACGCCCGGAAACTGGCCTCCTCCAGATCTGGATGACGCCGCACGGCTTTCTTAAAGCGGCCGCAGCGAACAATGCAACGGCCACAACAGCAAACGTCGGCGGAAGAACAGTGCACGCGGTTTCGTTTACCGCGCTCGGCAAGTACACGGTGAGCGGAACAATCAACGATCAGAATCTCGTGGGACGCGTCGAGACCCGGACTCCTAACACGGTCCTCGGCGACATGCTGGTCGAAACGACCTATTCTGATTACAGGGATTTCACCGGTGTGAAGTTTCCGACCCGAATCGTTCAGCGACAGGGGGGTCATCCCACGCTGGACCTGACGGTCAGCAATGTGCAGCCGAACAGCGCCGCCGCGGCGGCGCTCGAGGTTCCCGCAACCGTACTGCCGGCGCCCGTGCCGCCCGTCAGAGCGGAGGCGCAAGAGGTCGCGGGCGGCGTCTGGGATCTGGGCGGCGACCAGTGTCACAGCTACCTCGTCGAGTTCGACGACCACCTCGTCGTCATCGAAGCGCCGGGCAACGACGCGCGCGCGAACGCCGTCATCGCCGAAGTGAAGAGACTGGTGCCGAACAAGCCGATCCGGTACGTCGTCAACACGCACCATCACTTCGATCATTCAGGCGGAGTTCGCGGCTTCGTGGCAGAAGGCGTCACCATCATCACCCATGAAATGAACAAGCCGTACTACGAGGAGATCTTCAGGAATCCACATCAGCTCAATCCGGACCGCCTCGCGCGCTCCAATCGAACGGCGATCATCGAGGGGGTCGGAGACAAGCGCGTCTTGACTGATGGAACCAGGACGTTGGAGCTCTACCACATCCGAGGCAACCTCCACGATGAAGCCATGCTGATGGCGTACCTCCCCAAAGAAAGGCTGCTGATTCAAACCGACGCCTTCAATCCTCGGCCGCCAGACGCGCCACCGCTGCCGTCGTCCAGTCCGTTCACTGTGAACTTGTTTGAAAACACTCAGAGGCTGAAATTGGATGTCGCGCAGATCGCGCATATTCACAACGGCGTCATCGAGCCATTCGCGGCCTTAGCAAAGGCCGCTGGCCGCCAGGAGTGAGCGCTGATCTCAAATGTAGACGAAAACTATTGAAGGGAGGCATTACTATGAGCAGCTTGATCCTTGTTCCTCGCGCAATCAGCCTAGCCTACCTGTTGTTTTTTGTCAGCCTTACCCTTACCGCGTTTCAGTCGCCTGCTTATAGCCAGCAGAGGAAAGCCGAGCCCAAGTTTACGCCTGCCATGCAAAAGGTCATCGGGCAGGCCAAGGCGGAGGGCAAAGTCGTATTCTTTACCGCCTCAACCAAGCGGACGGCCGATGAGGCAGCGCGGCTCTCACAGGCCTTGCAGGCGTACTTTGGGATGCCCATGAAAGTTGACCTGGCTAGTCTTGGCGGAACTGTCAAATTCGTAAGCCGCCTCAGAGAAGAAGCCAGAGCCGGCATAAAGCCTCCAGTCGACCTGTTGTGCTGCATGAACAGTTATCAAGTAGTTTGGAGTCGTCAAGATGGGATAGTCCATGACGTCGACTGGAAGGCGCTAGGGGTCCCGGCCTCGGCATATTTGAGCGATGTCAACGCGCCTCTGATAGAAGTGAACACCAGGCCGTTTATTTACAACACCAAGCTGGTTAAAGAGGCGGATATCCCGAGGAAGTTCGAGGATCTGCTCCATCCGAGATTTAAGGGCAGGATCGTCGCTCCAGCCAGCCCCAGTATCTTTCCATTTCTGGTGCCAGCGATGGGTGAAGAGGCCGCGATCGACTTCGTTAAGCGACTGGTCGAGGAGCAGAAGTTAGTGCTCGTTCCCACGTTCGCGGACACCCGTCAGCGCGTGACCAACGGCGAGTTCTTGGTCGGATACGGGTCTGACGTGGCGGACCTGTCAAGGAAAGGGGCACCGATCGCCACAGCGCCCCTGAAGCATGGCGGGGTACCGGCCGGCCTCGTGGTTGTGAAGAACGCGCCGTATCCCGCTGCAGCCCAGTTGCTGGCGTACTTTTTAACATCCACACCGGAGGGAGAAAAGGCTGCTGAAGAGATACTGGAGTACACCAAGCCGAAGCCTGGCACGACTGACGTAGTGATAGTGGACGCGCAATGGTTTATACAGCACGGTAAACGCCTCACAGATATTTTTAAGAACATACTCAAGCTCTAGCAGGCTGCGGAAAAAGTGATTTTCATGCTTCGAGAGCCTCATGCTTCGAGGGCCTCAGCAGAACGGAAATTCGTCAATGTTTTCAGGACTTGCTCCGTTCGCTCCTTCGTCAGGCTCAGGACAGGCTCTGAGCGTGTCGAAGGGTGAACGGAGGTTTTTTCAGCAACCTGCTAGTCCGTAGCCCGGAGCTGGTTTGGGGCGCTCTGTGTAGCTCGAAGGGGGGAAAACCGAGAAGGGCATGCGCTTTAGTCTGCAAGGGAACCTCCTTAAGCCAACCATTTCTGAGGAATTTAAACGGGCAGAGGCTGCGGAGGAGCTTGGTTTCGAAGGGCTTTTTTTCCCTAGTGGCCTGAGCATTTCTATAGATAGTTTCCTATTGGTGGCCGCCTGTGCTATGCGAACGAAGCGCATTCGCCTGGCGAGCGGCGTAACCAACATGGTCACCCGTGACCCCGCCGTGCTCGCTAGTTCAGCGGCCGGTCTCAATGAAATCTCAAATGGTCGAGCCATCCTCGGAATAGGAACTGGGGACAATGCGGTATATAGGTTGGGTCTGACCGCGAGTCCGGTAGCAAAGTTTGAAGAGGGTCTACGGAATATCCGGGAACTGGTGCAGGGAAGATCCATACCCGTTCCTAGAGGCAATAAAGAAATAGGTCCGGACTTTAGGTTTTCCTTGAGGGCCGGGAAATTTCCGGTCCCTCTCTATGTTGCCGCCGAAGGCCCTCGCACGTTACGAGTTGCTGGAAAGCTTGCTGACGGCGTTATTCTGGGATCTGGCTTTGACCTGCGGGTTTTGCAGTGGGCGCGCGAGCGAATAGCCGAGGGGGCAAAAGAAGCCGGGCGTCTTTTGTCGGACATTGACATCGCGGTTGCGGGGATGATCTGCGTAGATGAAGATGGCGCCCTGGCTCGCAACCTGATTCGTGCTCGATTATCCAACCGGGCGCATCACAACTTCCGCTTCACCGTGGAGACTGTTCCCCCTGAAGAGCTGGATGGGGTGAGAAGGTTCATGAAAGCCTTCGATGTATCAAAATCTCTCGAACAGGAAGTGGACCCAGAGCTTGTTACCGACTACTTGCTGCAACGTTTTGCGATAGCCGGTACCCCTGAGGAATGCAGAGCACGCGTTAGGAAGCTGGGGGAGACAGGGGTGCGTCATATCATGGTAACTCCCCCCATGAAGGGCTATTTCAAGGTCATGGAAGTCTGGGCGAAAAAGGTGATGCCCCATTTTTCGGAACATGTTGCAAAAACTTAAGGCAGCAGACATTTGAGGGGCTGCCGCGATCTCCCGCACTTGCAAAGAAAGGCCAATGGCAACAGCCGCCACTGCCACAGGACCTGGCAAGACACGGATCAGATCCCTGCGACGACTGAATATCCGGCGTGATCCCATTCTTTTGGGAATCGGCGCTCTGATCGTGAGCGGAGTGGCGCTCATGTCGGTTCAGTTGATTGTCCTCGCAGTGGCGAGCTTGAAAGAAGGGATGCTTCTGGCCCCAGGCCCTTTCAGTCTCGCCAACTTTAGAAACGTCTTTCAAAATCGTTATTTCTGGGAAGTCGTTCGCAATACCCTTCTATTAGGCACTGGTAGCGTTGCGGTGATGTGGTTTTTCGTCGTGCCTTTCGCTTGGCTCTACACGCGCACGGACCTGCCGGGCAAGGGTCTCCTGCTCACACTGCTCACGGTAAGGGTCGCGGTCCCCGGATTTCTCGTTGCCATGGCGTACATTTTCATGTTTAACCCATCCAATGGCATCGCGAACACGATCGCCACGGATATCTTTGGCTTCGAGAGTCCTCCCTTCAATATCTACTCGCTCTATTGGATCGTCTTCTTTCAGGGTGCAGCGATGGTCACCGGTGCATTCTTCATGGTCGTCCCGACCTTTGGCTCCATTGACGCAGCCCTGGAGGAGGTTGGGTTCGTGAGCGGTGTGAGAAAGTGGGCTGTGACGACGCGGATCGTGCTTCCCCTGGTAGCCCCGGCGTTACTTGCGACCACCATTTACTACTTCGTCCTCGCCATCGAAATGTTCGATTACCCGGGCATGATCGGGCTGCCTGTGCGGATCTTCGTCTTTTCGACGTGGCTGTATTGGCTCACTCACCCGCCGACAGATGTCGATCCACAATACGGCGAGGCGGCCGCTCTCAGTGTGCTCGCTTTCATGGTCGTGGCCCTGCTCAGCTTTCTCTACCTCCGGTCGATCCATCGTGCTGAGCGATATGCTGTGGTTACGGGAAAACGCGGGCAGCAAGCCACCATCCGTTTAAGCCGCCGCGCGAAGGTGCTGGCGTGGGCCTTCATCAGCGTTTACATGGCGATCGAGCTGGTCATTCCGGTGTTCATGCTGATCTGGGTTTCCCTGTTACCCTACGTGCAGCCCTTCTCGCTTGAGGCGCTTACCTCTGTAAGCCTACAAGCTTACAGGACCGCTTTTCAGGAATTACCGCTGGTATTATCGAACAGCTTGACAATGATGCTTGCCGTGTCGACGCTCGTCGTGGGCATAGCCACGTGCATCGCATGGCTCACCACCCGGACCCAGTTCGCGCTTAGAAAACCGGCCGAGCTTGTAGTGATGGCGACCGTTGCGGTGCCCAGTATTGTCGTGGCGCTTGCGTTTCTGTATATAGGCATCTCGATCTATAAGATT
>JACPSF010000369.1 GCA_016193385.1 Deltaproteobacteria bacterium | reverse complement strand
CTTTTCCGATGTCGCCAACTGTTGGGACTCAATGCGGCTTTGCCCGAAATCCCGGACAGATCCACTCAGGACCTCCTGCTGGAGCTAACCGGCGTGGATCTGTCCCGATGTCCTGCGTGCAAAAAGGGAACGATGGTCATTGTGGCTGAACTACCCAAGCTCCGCCCATGGGACTCGTCGTGAAAGACTGCTTCGACTCTCCAATCTCACAGGAATCAAGGCGGCGGCTGCGCAGGGGTGTCTCTTCCCCTGCCTTAGTAGCTCACTCTAAAGCCTCATCGGTATCCCTGAACTCGTGCGCCACGACCCTGCTACGATCTCATGGCTCTCACAGCTCCTCCGTACTGACTCGCCCCGCCTCTCCTACCCCTTTACAATATCCATAACCAAGGGGTAAAGTCGGCTCAGCGGTTTAGTCCAACACGTTTTATCCCCAATGCCACGTGGGGAATTCCGTCGAGACTCATTACTGCTAGGCATTTGGGATAAAACGCTATACGTTATGTCGTGTTGGTAGAAGGGATACGTTGATGTCCATAACGAGAATTCCTTGGCCTGAACTGGAACCTACTATCACAGCCGAATGCTCCGATCGCGCTTGGATATTTCGTGGCGAGGGTCATTTCCGTGTGTCCCTGACCTCAACTTTTGATAGGTTCGCTGGCGCGGCGGATGTTAACACGGAAGATCGGTGGAAGTACGAGGCTTGGATGCTCCGTGAATTCCGTCGCCGGGCTGACCGCTACCTGAACAGAACCGAGGTCCCCGAAATGGACAACCGTTTGGAATGGTTGTCCTTGATGCGCCATTATGGAGCTCCCTGCCGGCTCGTTGACTTTACATACTCCCGTCACGTCGCTGACTACTTTGCTCTGCGGGAAGCAGCGAAAGAATTTGCGCGTGATCCCAACTGTCTTGAAGCTCAAGGAGTGATCTTTGCCATCGATTTAAAAGAACTCAGGTTACAGGCTGAGAAGCAAATTGTGAATTGGTGGAACAATAATAACCCGCACTACATACTAACCGCCTGGACGGGGAAGCTCGATCTTCACCGCCCAGAGATGTTCACGAAGTACGTGTTCGAGCAGAGTGGCAGGAAGGGCATTGCACCTGTAACCCCTTACCGCCTAAACGATCGAATCACACAACAGCAGGGTACCTTCCTTTGCCCGCGTGATATTTCCGTGCCGTTCTCAGAAAACTTAAACGCACTAGACAATCTCGATAGTATGATGAAGAAGTGGGAGTTTAAGATAACGAAGACACAGATCAAAGAAGCGTTTGGTAAGCTAAGGAGCATGAACATTACATTTGCATCCTTGTTTCCGGACCTATCGGGATATGCGCAATGGCTCGATGACGCGTGCTTTCTGCTTCATGTTCCCGGGGAATACTTGGACAACTTGACAGCTGCTATTACTTATGGCGCAGACCCAATCTGAAGATTACGCAACGACAACTTCAACCTTACCCGATTTGATCGGCGCTTTCTCGCACGTATCATTCCGACATAACAATCGGCTTGAAACGGATCTTCGGACCGGGTCGCTTCGCTCGCTGGCCTCGACCGTTCAGCCTTATCGTTGAGCTTGTAGAAAAAGGTAGGTCGGAAATTTTTGCAAGAAAAACGACCTCCGTATTTGCGATTTAAACGCCGATTTCGGATCGAGTGAACATTTTGGTACCCCTGATTTGGACATTTTTTAAATGGTTGGGACTTTTTCTACAGTCTCGTTAGACAGGAAAAGTGGCCTGTCCCCTCGCTGGATCAAGAATGACACGCCTCTCGACTCATGGTAGAGTACATATTAAGGGCAGATTTGAGAGGAAACGAAGGTGCCGGAGATCAGCAGATTCCTGGGCATTGTTATCGCAATGTACTTCAAGGACCACGGTCCTCCCCATTTCCATGCCAAGTATGGGGGCCAAAGGGCAACCTTTTCTATTAACGACCTGAGGTTGATTGAGGGAAAACTACCTTCTCGAGTCGTGTCACTCGTAGTTGAGTGGGCGTTTCAGCACAGGGAAGAACTCCTGGAGAACTGGAAGCGAGCTGAACGGAGAGAAGATCTCCACAAAATTGAACCCCTTGTTTGAGAGGTATGGTATGCATTACGTCATAGATGCTTCTTATGTCGGCGGATACAAATTGAAGATTCGATTTGAGAATGAAGAAGTCCGCGTCGTTGACCTTTTTAACCACCTAGACGGTCCCATTTTCGAACCTCTGAAGGACTTGTCCTATTTCAGACAGTTCAAAGTCAACCACGACATAGACACTGTTGTGTGGCCAAATCACGCGGATTTCTCTCCCGAATTCCTTTATGAGATAGGAGAAATAGTCAGCGAACCACCACCTCCAGCCGACGCCGCAGAGCGGCGCCGCTGATGCACCCGGTTGAGCCTGCAGAAAAAGGTCGATGGAAAAAAACTACAAAAAAACGACCTCCCTATTTGACTTTTAAGCGACGATCTCGGATCGAGGGATCATTTAGGTGCCACCAATCGACAGCGTGACGGGCGCTGGATAATCGTGGATCACCACACCCATACCGAGCCCAGTCTAACGCGGACATGCAGGCGACTGATCCCGGTCGAAGGCTTCGTTGGCTGACGCCACCTTCAGGTCTATTTCACTCACCGCATTGCCGATTTACCGAGAGCGATCAAGAACATGACGCTCTTGCCCGCCGCATGCGGCGAGAAAAATTCCGTGACGTCATCGTCAAAGAAGGTGAGCCCCGAAGCGCCCAAGCGCTGGGCATAAGCGGAAAGGTAAAGCTTTCCACCCACGATGCTCGCCTCGAGCTGGGCGGCGCGGTAGCCACGATTCCCCCACTGATCAAGAACCCGATTCAAGTCCGCCAACAAGAAAACGTCCACGCTCGCATCGGCGGGAATCTCCTGCCCCAGACCTAGGGATCCCGCCTCACGGCGAAAGTCCCCCTCTTTCAAAAGCTCCAGCGCCATGCGGTCGCGGCGAAACACGTAGGCGCCCGGCACCAAGCCCTCGACGGCGTTGACGATCAGGTAGAGGTCATTGAGCGCCGGGCCCTCGGCTGGGAGAAAGTCGGCGGGAATTCCTCGGGTCGCCCGATCGAGCATGGCGGATAGCTGTTCCAGCGAAATCGATTCGCGGGAGAACTGGCGGGTTGACCCGCGCCGGCGGATGACCTCCTCAAGGGTTTCATTCGGTATCCCGGGATCGGCAAGCGGCTCGAGCCGGAAGAGCCGCGCGGGCCAACCGGCTGCGGTGGTCGAACTTCCCCGCTGGGTCGCCAAGAACTGTCGACACCGCGCGCGCCATTCCGCCGCTTCCTCGGCCCTCTCCAGGGACGAAGCCGAATGCATCGCGCGGATCGCCGGATAATCCACCTCGCTTTTCGACAGCGGCAGTGTCTCCGGTTTCAGCGGCTCGATTGCGGGCGGGGATTCCCTCACGGCAGTGGACAGATGACCTAGCGGCACGAGCGTGAGAACACCTTCGCGCTCGTTATCGAGGCCGAGCAGGCTGCTCACTTCTCGGTCAGCGCCGACCGCGAGCAGATTCGCGAGAATGGTCCCGTTGTCCCAGAAACAGTGACGGTAGGCGCGAGACTGATACTTCCAGGCGTTGCGCCAGTAGGTCGAGGCACAAACAAACACCGCGGGGGCGCTACAGACCGAGGGTTCCTCCCCGCTCGCCCGAGCGAGGACAGCCCGATAGTCTCCCTGGCGCAGCCTCCGCAGAGAAAAATCGTGGGGTCCGAAATGATACACGCCCGCCTCCAAGCCGGGCAGATCCGCGCAAACGAGATACAGATCGATGTGATAAAGCGCTCCGGTGCAAGCGGCGGCGCGAAAGAAAATCTCCCCCCCCGCAAAGCGCTTGCGCTTGGTGATGCCCGCCGAAAAGTAAAACATGTCGGCGATCGTTTGAATCCCAGGAACGGATTCTCCCTTGGGACCCGAGACCCCGGCTGAGACGGCCGGAAGCGTTGCCATTTTGGAGGACGAAAGAGGCTCGGGCAGCGGGATGGGATCGAGTTTGGGATAGATTTTAAAAGGTAGGGGTTGATTCTCCCAGTCCAGAAAGTGTGGGTTTCTCCGGACGCTGTCGTAGGAATGCTTGGTTCCGTTATGGTAATCCCAGGCGGCTTGGAGGTTATCATTTTTCACGAGGTGGCTCCTCTCGATGTCCGCCCCGGTAGAAAACCCGCGGCCCCAAGGAAAACATTCTTCAGTCGGCTCTGAAAAGTATTCCGCCCCGGCGCGGCATCTTCACAGCATTCCGAGCTCGAGCTTTGCCGCTTCGGACATCCTGCTCGGATCCCAGGGCGGGTCCCATATGACCTCGACCTTGACATCGGTTACGCCGGGAACGGCCTTCGCCTTGGCTTCCGCTTCTGAGGGCAGCGATTGCGCGGCAGGACAATGGGGGGAGGTAAGGGTCATCTTGATTTCGACTGCGCCTGAAGGATCTACCTTGACGCCGTAGATCAATCCCAGTTCGTAGATATTGACTGGGATCTCCGGATCAAAACAGGTACGCAGCGCCTCGACGACCCCTGCTTCGATGACAAGAGAATTCATGCTCTCCATGTAATCTCCTCTGATACTGTCTACGCTTAAACCATTCCTAGCTGCTGCTTGGCCGCTCCGGATATCATGGTTTGGTTCCAAGGAGGATCCCAAACCAACTCCACATCCACTTCCTTGACTCCTGGGATACCGAGAATCTTATTTCGGATGTCCACCTTGAGCACCTCTCCCATGCCGCAGCCCCGCGCCGTTAAGGTAAATCGCACCTCCACTTTGTTCCCGCCATCCTTGAGAGAAATGACATGGCATTGGTAAACCAAGCCCAGGTCAACGATATTGACCGGAATCTCCGGATCAAAGCAGGTCTTGAGCTGATCCCAAATCCGCTGCTCGATATTCGCCGGACTCTCTTCCGGCGCAGTGGTTGCGCCCGGCGGGGACGGGGCCGGCGATAACCCCAGGGCGTCGGCATCCTTGCCGCCGATACGGACCATGGAGCCTCGCTCCGTCATCGCGGTAAAGCTCCCGCCCAGTAACTGAGTCACCCATACTTGACGTCCCGCCGGCGAGTTGACTTTCTCCCCGGTAGGGATCAAGGTTGCCTCGCAATCGCGTCTGAGCTTCGTGGGTTCATCCCTTTTCATCGGATCGCTCCCTTTCAATCGTTTGCGCACCGCTTCACCTTCACATGACTACTCGGTCGACGCCACTCCCCGTTCGCCTTTCAGCGCCGCCCGGAGGGTATGCCAGGACAGGCTGGCGCATTTCACGCGCGCGGGAAAATTACTGACCCCCGAGAGAGCGGCTAACTTCCCCAGCTTCTCGAGACCATCCTTAGGGTTCGATTCTCCCGTGAGCATTTTATGGACCTCATCGAACATCTGCTCCGCTTCGGTCTCCGTCTTTCCCTTAACGCTGGCCGTCATCATGGACGCAGAGGCTTTGGAAATCGCGCATCCCGAGCCCTGAAAGGTAACTTCCTTAATGACGCCGTCCTCCATCTTGAGGTAGACCGTAATTTGATCCCCGCAAAGCGGATTGTAGCCCTCCGCCCTCCGGTTCGCGTTTTCCAACTTGCGGAAGTTACGCGGGCTTTTATTGTGATCCAGGATCACCTCCCGGTAGAGTTCGCTGATATCCGACATCAACCAAATACCTCGATCACCTTATGGATGGCCTTCACGAGCCCGTCCACCTCTGCTTTGGTGTTATAAAGGCCAAAAGAGACCCTGGCCGTCGCGGGCACACCGAAGCGCTGCATCACCGGCATGGCGCAGTGATGGCCCGCACGGATCGCGACGCCCTCGCGATCCACCACCGTTCCGATGTCGTGCGGGTGAACCCCCTCCAGCACAAAGGATAGAACACCGGCCTTCTCCTTGGCCGTCCCGATGATCCTCAAGCCTGCAATCCGAGAGAGCTCCCCGGTCGCATAGGCCAATAATTCGCGCTCGTGAGCGGTGATGCCTTCCATCCCGATGGCGTTCACATAGTCTATGGCTGCTCCCAGACCGATCACTCCCGCTATGTGGGGGGTTCCTGCCTCGAACTTGTAGGGCAACACGTTGTAGTGCGTCTTCTCAAACGTCACCAAACTGATCATATCACCTCCGCCCTGATACGGAGGCATGGCCTCGAGCAGCTGAACCTTGCCGTAAAGAATACCGATGCCGGTAGGGCCGTAAACTTTGTGACCCGAAAAGGCATAAAAATCGCAATCCAGCTCTTGGACGTCCACTTTCATATGGGGCGCCGCTTGCGCCCCGTCGAGGAGAACCGGGACACCCAACTGGTGCGACATCTGGACGATCTCTTTCACCGGGTTGACTGTGCCGAGCGCGTTCGACACGTGAGCCACGGAGACGAACTTCGTCTTTTCGTTCAGCAACCTCTCGAATTCGTTCATCAGCAAATCCCCATCGTGATTGATGGGAATGACCCGGAGTATAGCTCCCGCTTGCTCGCAGAGAATCTGCCATGGGACGATATTGGAATGGTGCTCCATCGCAGAGATGATGATTTCATCGCCCTGCTTGACAAAGGCCCGCCCGTAGCTCTGGGCCACCAGGTTGATGGCCTCGGTCGTGCCCCGAACGAAGACGATCTCGCTCGTATCCGAGGCATGCAGAAAACCCTTGGCCTTGGCGCGCGCTCCCTCGTAGGCCGCCGTGGCCTGCTCGCTCAGGAAATGAATCCCGCGGTGCACGTTGGAGTTCTCGGCCGTGTAATAGGCGTGCAAGGTATCCACGACCAACTTTGGCTTCTGGGTTGTGGCCGCGTTGTCCAGATAGACCAGCGGCTTCCCATGGACCTTGCGCTTCAAGATCGGGAAGTCCTCTCTGATCTTGGCTACGTCGTATGCGGCTCGATCCGTTTTCCAAGCGTCCCGGACGGGAATTTCGTGCACAGCTTTCATAACAACCTTTCTTTTCCCCTGAATTTGTCCCCTAGCCTCGTGATGACCAGTTGGTCCAGCTGCTCCCGGATGGAGGCCACCTTGATCCCGCGAATGATCTCGCTGGCAAACGCATGGGTCAAAAGGCCGCGCGCCTCTTCCAGCCCGATCCCGCGCGCGCGCAGATAAAAGAGCGCATCCTGACTGAGCTGCCCGATGGTTGAGCCGTGAGTGCACTTGACATCGTTGTTGTAAATCTCCAGTTGCGGCTTGGTATCGATCGAGGCGCCTTCGGAAAGAAGGAGATTCTTGTTGGTCTGCTTCGCGTCAGTTTTCGGAGCCGACTTGTGCACATAGATCTTGCCGTTGAACACGCCCTTCGCCTTTCCGTCCAGAATACCTTTGTAAAGCTCTCGACTCATGCCATGCGGCTTTACATGATCGATCCGAGTGTGGCTGTCCACGTGCTGGTTGCCGGCGGCGAGAAAAAGACCGTTGAGCGTGCACTCGACGCCCTCCCCAGCAAGCACCACATTGACATCGTTGCGCACCAGCGAGCCTTCCAAGGTGATCAAGTGGGACCTAAAGTTGCTGTTGCGCTCCAGGTGAGCCTGCTGGGTCGCGACGTGAAAGCCACTCTCGCCCTCTCGCACGAGCTTGTAGTGGTCAACGACGGCGTTTTCTCCGGCGACGATTTCGGTAACGCCGTTCGTGAAATAGACGCCATTCTCTAGCCCCACGTAGGCTTCCACCAGGGTCACCTGGCTGTCGCGGTCCGCCACGATCAGATTGCGGGGGTAGGACACCTCCGCCTTCCCGCCGCCGATCGAGATAAAGAGCATAAAAATCGGCTCTTCGATGATCGCGCCGCGCGGAACGTAAACAAATGCCCCATCCTCCAGGAAGGCTGTGTTAAGGGCAACGAAAGCATGAGTCTGAAAATCGGCGTAACGGGCCAGGTGGGGCTGGAGGGCTTCCCGATCGCTGGCGAGCGCCGCAGCGAGACTCGAAACCCTAACCTGCTCCGGTAGACGCGACCGGGACGAAAGCTCCTCCGAATAACAGCCGTCGATGAAAACGAGGCGCTCGGGCGGCAGGCTGATCGATATCGTCCGCTCGAGTGCTTCGGCCGTGGTCAGCCCATTGCTCTCGGCCGTAGCGGGCTTGAAGGGAATCCTGAGGATCGGGGCCACATTGGTATACCGCCACTCCTCGTCCTTCGTGGTGGGGAATCCGAGTGCGGCAAAGCGCGAGATCGCCTCTCTCCGGATCGACTGGACCCACGCTGGTGCTGCCCCTCGCTCCTCGAATCGCTCAAAGTCCGAAAGATATTGATCCTGCTCCGCCAATGCCTGGGACATCTTCGCGCGTTACCTCCTTAGGCGCCCGCTCCCTGGGCCGCTTCGACCTCTTCTTTGATCCAATCGTAACCCTTCGCCTCCAGCTCCTCGGCCAACTCCTTGGCTCCCGACTTGACGATGCGCCCCTCGTAGAGGACGTGCACGTGGTCCGGAACGATGTAATTAAGCAGCCGCTGATAGTGGGTAATGACGATCATCGCGCGTGCCGCGCTCTGCAGCGTATTGACCCCATTCGCGACGATCCTCAACGCGTCGATGTCCAGGCCCGAGTCGGTCTCGTCCAGGATCGCAAGCTTCGGGTCCAGGACCGCCATTTGAAAGATCTCGTTCCGCTTCTTCTCTCCCCCGGAGAATCCCTCATTGATCGACCGGTTCAAGAGCTCCTGCTCCATCTCGACCACCTTCATTTTCTCCTTGACCAGGACGAGGAAGTCCATCGCGTCCAGTTCCTCAAGGCCACGGTGTTTGCGGATGGCGTTCAGCGCCGCCTTCAGGAAGTAAGTCGTGCTTAGGCCAGGGATCTCGACAGGATACTGGAAAGCCAGGAAGATCCCGTCGCGGGCCCGCTCTTCCGGCGTCATCTGCAACAGATTTTTTCCCTCGTAGACCACTTCTCCCGCCGTCACTTCATAGCTTTCCCGCCCGGAGAGCACATGCGCCAAGGTACTCTTGCCCGACCCGTTCGGACCCATGATAGCGTGGATCTCGCCCGCGCGGACGTTCAGGTCGATCCCCCGAAGGATTTCCCGGCCACTAACACTGGTATGTAAATTCCTAATTTCCAGCATGATGCATCCCCTTCACCGATATTATAGTGACGGAATTAAATAAGTTGACATCAAATCCCCCCTCACCCTTCCCTAAATCCCCCTTTCTCCCCCTTTACCAAAGGGGGAGAAAGGGGGATTTGAGAGGGGATGGGGGAATTATGGTAATTTTCTTTTTTCCTTCACTATAGTATGGGTCCGGCGCTCCCGCTACAAGATCAGCCATCGAGGCTCACCAGGCGGCCGCGCAAACCGTGCCGGTCAGCGATGTCACCGATGGAAATCGCGGCCAGGTATTTGGCCAAAAGGGTCTGAGCCTTTTCCCAGATCGAGATCTGGGTGCACACCGAACAATAGGAGCAAAAGCCTGCGCCCCTCTCCAAGCATTCCATCAGGACCAGCGGTCTTTCAACGGCTTCGTAAACCTCTTTGATCGTGATCTTGTCTGGGGTTCGCGCCAGACTGAATCCACCCTTGGAGCCGACATGGGAACGGACCAGCCCGCCAGCGACGAGGTCCTTCATGATTTTGGAAAGATAGTAAGACGGTATATCTTGGTTTTCTTCAATAGTCGCCCGACTGACAATCTTTCCCGGCGGCTGACCTGCCAGATACGAAAGCGCACGGACCGCGTAATCCACGCGCCTTCCTACGTTCATCAGGGAGCTTCTCTCCGTCCCTCCTCTTGCGTCTTTCATACCGGACGTACCCTATAAAATATAGACCTTTTAGGTCTATATAGTCAAGACGCCGCGCACTTGTGGCGACCCTGACGAACCGTCTCTTTTTCTCGCTCCTGAGCTATGGTAAGAAAGCTTCATGTCGATTCTCCAAGTCGCCAGGATTGGAAATCCGGTTCTGCGCCGAGCGGCTGAAGACCTGTCGCGGGATCAAGTCGTTTCGGCGGCCGTGCAAAAGATGATCGATGACATGATCGAAACCATGAAAGAATACGACGGCGTAGGCCTGGCTGCGGTCCAGGTCCACGAATCCAAACAAATCGCGGTCCTGGAGGTAGAGGATAACCCGCGCTACCCGCGAAAGCCCCGAGTTCCCCTCTCCGTGCTGATCAACCCGAAAATCACTCCGCTCAGCGAAGAGGTCGAGGAGGATTGGGAGGGGTGCCTCAGCATTCCCGATTTGAGAGGCAAAGTCCCGCGCTACACATCCATCAGGGTGGAGGCGTGGGATCGTCACGGCAAGGATTTGAATTTCGTGGCCGCCGATTTTCATGCTCGGGTCATCCAGCATGAATGGGATCATCTGCACGGGAAGGTTTTCCTCGACCGCATGCGCGATCTCTCCACGCTTTCGTTTCTCCAGGAATTCGCGCGCTACTGGGCAGACCGATAGGGCTACCGGTAGCCTCCGTCAGTGCCTCGATTGTTTTTGGTAAAGAGAACGGATAAAGTCGCCCTATGACATTTCCCCATCTGCAGGTCGCCCTTGACAGCCTTTTATCCGGAGTGACGCCTTCCCTTGGACGAATCCTTGACCGGGCGCTCGCCGGCCACGACATCACAACGGAGGAGGGAACTCAACTCTTCGATGCCTCCGGCGCCGATCTCCCTATCCTATGCGCGGCGGCCAACACCCTGCGCCAGAAGACGGCGGGAGATGTCGTGACCTACGTGGTCAACCGCAACATCAATTTTACCAACGTGTGCGTCAAATCCTGCGGCTTCTGCGCGTTCAGTCGCGGGCATCTGGCAGAAGAGGGTTACTTCCTTCCCCTGGAGGAAATCATCCGCCGCGCCGAGGAGGCACAGCAGCTCGGAGCTACCGAGGTGTGCGTCCAGGCCGGTCTTGCCCCGGGGATGGACGGCTGGCATTACGTGAAGCTCTGCAAAGCCATCAAAGAAGCCCTGCCCGATCTCCACATCCACGGTTTCTCGCCCGAGGAGGTGCTCTACGGCTCCACCCTTACCGGCGTCACCGTCCGGGACTACCTCGTGGCGCTCAAAGATGCGGGCGTGGGCAGCCTCCCGGGGACATCGGCGGAAATCCTGGTGGATGAAGTGCGCAACCAGATATCGCCGGGGCGGATTACTACCGCCCGATGGGTGGAGCTGATTGAAACGGCTCATGAGGTGGGGATTCCGACCACCTCCACCATCATGTACGGCCATCTAGAAAGCCCCTATCACAAGGCGCTGCATCTCCAGATCCTCAGGGACATCCAGAAGCGCACGGGAGGCATCACCGAGTTCGTCCCGTTGAGCTTCGTGTACGAAGAAGCACCCATGTACTATCGGAAAAAGCTCGGCGGATTGCGCGACGGCGCGACGGGAGCCGAAGTCGTGAAAATGTATGCGGTATCGCGCATCATGTTGAACAACTGGATCCCCAACCTGCAAGTCTCCTGGGTCAAGGAGGGCCCCAAATTTTCCCAGATCGGCCTCATGGCCGGCGCCAACGATTTTGGCGGGACGCTCATCAACGAAAGCATCTCGACAGCGGCTGGCTCGGGATACGGTCAACTGATGAAGCCGTCCCGATTTCGCAGCCTGATCCGAGAAATGGGGCGCATCCCGGGGGAACGTTCGACGACCTATAAGAAGATCAGAGTCTTCGAAACCGAGGACAAGCCGGTGGATCTTTTGGACCGGGTCGAAAACCCGGACGAACGATTCGGCTCTTACCGCAAGCTTACCCAGCTCAAGGAATATCGGTTTAAAGATTTTTACCGCGTCCAGAAGCGCACGCAGGTCTGAACTCAGTAGGCGGTCATCTCTTGGACCCGCATCCTACCGACTGCCTTCTGCTTCCTCGCTATTATTATGGAGGGCAACCCAGCTCACTTTGAAGCGCTTGGGACGAGACTCGGCTTCCGAGTCGATATCAGCACTGACGAGAGCTTACGGCTGACATGGAGGGGAGCGCGATTCCCGGCTTTTCTTTGCCTGGGAATCGCCTGCATCCTGCTCTCCCTTTCAGTCCCGATCGTGGTAGCGATCCAGCAACGGGGCCTGGAAGGTCCCGCTGGCTCCCTGTGGTATTTCCCCGTCATGAACCTGATCCTTCTCGGCGTCGCTTTTTATCTTCTGTCCCTAAAGCGAATGATCGTCATTGACCCGTATGCACGCCAGGTCCGATGGCTCAAGAGCAGTATTTTTCGCCGTCTCCGGCTCTCCGTGGACTACGCCGAAGTGACGGCACTACGACTCGGCATCGACGAGGTTTACAGCGGCTTTGCCGTGGCGGGCTCTTCCGATGAAAAGTATCCCGTGCCTTCCCTACGCGTGATCCTCGCGAGCGGGGATAGCGTGCTTATTGACCGAGGGGGGATTAAGAGACTAAATAGCCTCGGAGAACGCCTTAGCCGCCTCTTAGAAAAACCGCTCCACATAGAAGACACGTTATTGAACTAACGCTGTGCTACCAACGCCCATTAAATTGGCTTGTGCTTCGTAGGGGCTAAGATTAAACTCGCTTGAAGGTCATCTGCATTCAAGGAAGGGAGACGATTCGATGAATGGAGTATCTCTCCGAATGTTGACAGTATTACTCGCAACGGCGTGGATAGGCTTCGTGGCGCTACAGGGTTACGCAGAGGCCCGCGCCGGCGGGGGCCGCTCGGGCGGGAGCCGCGGCTCAAGGAGCTTCCAGGCCCCATCCAGACCTTCACAGCCGGCTAATCCTACGCAAGCAGGAAGAGAGTCAACCCCACCCCCACAGCAACCCTCCCCCGTAGCCCCACAACCCGGTGGTTTCATGCGTGGTTTGGCCGGAGGCCTTCTGGGAGGATTGTTGGGTTCCATGCTTTTCTCGAGTCTCGCCCAGGCGGGATGGGGAGGCTTTGGGGGGAGCGGCATCGGCCTCATCGAGATCCTTCTCCTTGCCGGTGTGGGCTATTGGATCTATAGCAGAGTTCGCAGACCTGCCCTCGCACCCAGCTATGGTAGCATGCAATACCAAGACACGATTTATTCCTCTGACCACGAACGTGGGCCGGTCATTGAAGCTCCAGCGGTGGCTCAGCCCGACTTCAGCGCCATTCACATGATGGACCCTCGCTTCGACCCTGCCGGATTCCCTAAATCCGCCCAGGATACTTTTTTCAAAATCCAGGCCGCCTGGAGCCGGCAAGACGGAGCGACTCTTACTTCTCTCTGCGCGCCTGAGCTCGCCCGCTCATGGGAGCAGGAGCTCGCCGGCCTTAGAGCTCGCAGCCAGAGAAACTACATGGAAAACATCGCCCTTCGAACCACCGAGATCACTGAGGCCTGGACAGAACAGGGACAGGACTATATTACGGTTCGCTTTGAGGCTAATCTGGTGGACTACACAGTTGATGAGAAGAGCGGCCTGGTTGTCGCCGGGAACAGATCAGAGCCAGTAGAATTTGAGGAATACTGGACTTTTACCCGCTCTGTTGGCCCTAATTCGTGGAGGCTCACGGCGATCCAGCAGCCAACCGACAAGTCGCTTCAGTAACTAGAAGGCTAGCGAGCGCAGCGGAAGCCAATATTGTGGTGGCCTGAGCGAAAATTACGGGAGAGATTGCGGCCGCGGTGTGTCGTGGTCAATACCTCGCCCGGAGAATCGTGGCCCCCACCCCTCGTGCCGCGCACCGGTCCCGGAGTTACGTCTTCGCGACCGTCGTTAGGATTGTAAGGATAAGGCAGATAGGCGCTGCTCACCCACTCCCAGGCATTACCCGCCACGTCTAAAAGACCATACGGGCTGGCGCCTTTAGGAAAACCATCCACCGGCACGGTTTGGTTGTATTCCGTGTTGAATTGCGCTCTAGTTTTATCAGGCGGACTCTTTCCCCACGGATACTTCCTGCCATCCGTGCCGCGCGCGGCCTTTTCCCACTCCGCTTCAGTGGGAAGCCTCTTTCCTGCCCAGGCACAGTAGTCCCCCGCGCCAAACCAGGAAACTTCAACCACGGGATGGTTTTCAAACCCTGCATCAGCTACCCACTTCCCTCCCCTCTTGTGAATCCGCGCGTCTGGATCAGCCACATCAAAAAGATTCTCCCCCTTTGAATTCACAGGACCGACCGTGTTCAGAAAGACAGCAAACTGGGCGTTGGTCACCGGA
Source organism: Deltaproteobacteria bacterium (assembly GCA_016193385.1). The sequence goes on along the minus strand of JACPSF010000369.1, from coordinate 19,217 downwards.
AATTTATCCATGGTGAATGCTGGAAGCTCCACCTTGTGCGCCGGTCTCTCGTCCGCTGGCCCGTTGTCACTGCCCATAATAAACCGCCCAGCGGGAATAAGTACCATTTCAGTCGTTGCTGGAATCTGGGCATGAACCAGGCCCGAGCGTGCCCAGAGAGACGCTGAGATCAACATCCAAAAGAGGGGAAAAGTCCACAGGCGACGTAAGTTCATAATCGCCAATATCCTACTGGGGTGCAGGACCATTAGCAACGGAGCAAGGTCAAAGTATCCCTGCCCTTGACTCTCATTAGCGCCCATATAATCTATTACATTACATGTGAGAGGATTTCATGAAGACCATCTGGATACTTCTGACCCTTGTCTTGTCCCTCGTGACCGGCGCCAATCTCAGCGCGCAGAGCACGTTCTATCAAGGAAAGACCGTGAGCATCATCGTCGGCACGAAGACGGGAGACGTCTACGACCTCTATGCCCGACTCCTCGCGCAGCATCTGCCCAAGTACATCCCGGGTAACCCCAACATCATTGTCCAGAACATGCCCGGCGCCGCTTCTCTGATCGCGGCAAACCAGGTCTACAATGTGGCCAAGCCCGACGGGCTGACTCTAGGCGCGATTTACCCCGCTCTCTACTTCGACCAGGTCATCGGCCGCACAGAGGTGAGGTTCGATTGGAGCAAATTTGCCTGGATCGGAAGCCCCGTAACCTCCAATCACCTCCTTTATATGCGTGCCGACGGCCCCTACAAAACTATCGGAGACATCCTTAAAGCCTCGGACCCGCCGAAGTGCGGGGCGACCGGAACAACCTCAACAGCCTATTATGTCCCCAAGCTTCTGGATGAAGTCATCGGGACCAATTTCAACATTGTGACGGGCTACCAGGCCGGTCAGGACATCGACCTGGCGGTCGAGAGAGGCGAGGTCATCTGCCGCGCGTTCACGATCACGGCCTTCTTCGCCCGTGAGCCCTTCCACACCTGGCGTAAGAAGGGGTTCGTGCGCGTTCTGATGCAGACCGGAAGAAAACGGGATCCGAGGCTCACCGATGTCCCGACCATCTATGAGCTGATGGACCAATACAAGGCGCGGGAGTCCGCGAGGCGCCTGGCGACGCTCGTCCTGGCCGCGGGTGACTTCGGCCGCCCCTATGTTCTTCCCCCGAAGACGCCTGCTGACCGGGTGAACTTATTCCGCGAGGCCTTTGTGAAGGCGATTCACAATGAAGCCGTCTTGGCCGACGCGGAAAAGAGGCAACTTGAGATCGACCCGACGCTCGGCGAGGAACTTGAGAAGCTGGCGAAAGAGGTCATCGACCAGCCCCCTGAGGTCGTGGGGCGAATGAGACAGATGTTGGGGAAGTGAGCACGCACGTGTATGCTCGAGGCATTCGTCAGTAGCGTCTATCAGCCTTGACGGCGATACAGGACCTGGTGAAGCTCGGCGACCGCCGTTTTCACCCCTTCGAGGGCTAGCTCCTCGGCCTTGAGCCAGCGGGCCCCCCGCTGGGCGAACTCTCCGAGGGCAAAAATATTTTCGCTTAACGCCCTTTGAGTCTCGTCGAAACGTCCGGACCAGACGATGTCCCCCCGCCTGACGTCCCACAACTCGATCACGAAAGAGACCGAGGCCGGGCTTTTGACGCCCCATTCCTCACCAACCCGCTCGCGGTAACGGAGCACTCTGCCGGAGGCCACCGCGTCTGCGTGAACCAGCTCACCGAGTTTCCTGGCGCGCGCGGCCTCCGTGCCCTTAGAGATGTCAGGCACGACCTCGCGGACCTCTCGCTCCGAGACGATCTGCCATTGGGGGAAAGCGGCCATCGCGGAATAAATATGGTTGCTCAGGACCACCGCAGGCTCATCGTCCTTCGCCGCGGGCGGCAAGACGGCGATCCGGCGGATATTCCTCCTGTCTAAGTCTTCCGAATATCGGCTCTGAAAATTGCCGGGCAGCGCACAGGAGAAAAGCAGAAACAGTAAAGGCGCTAACTTCCACATAGCGTTTAGCCGTGTAAGATAACAGAGCTGTCCCCGTCTCTCAAGCGATGCGATGCGGGGAGCTTCGTGCCCTGCCATTCACTCGCCCAAGACGGTTTTGATCCCCAGTTCCTTGAGCTGCTTGGGATCGACCGCTGAAGGAGCGCCGGTCAAAAGGCACACTGCCCTTTGACTCTTGGGGAAAGCGATAACCTCGCGGATCGATCGAGCCCCGCTCAGGATCATAGCGAGCCGGTCGATCCCAAAGGCGATGCCTCCATGCGGTGGCGCCCCAAAACTCAGCGCCTCCAGGAAGAAGCCAAATCTTTCCTCCGCCTCCTCCGGGCCGAAGCCCAGGAGGCCAAGGACCTGTTTCTGCAGGCTCACCTGGTGGATCCGGATGCTCCCACCGCCTATCTCCACCCCGTTCAGAACCAGGTCGTAAGCTTTGGACCTGACTTTCAACGGCTCTTGGGACAGGAGATTCAGATCCTGGTCCAAAGGGGCCGTAAAGGGATGGTGCACCGACACGTAGCGTCGCCCTTCGGGATCGTGTTCCAACAGGGGGAAATCGACAATCCAAACCAGGGAGTAGACTTCCTGAGAGATCAGCCGCAATTTTTCTCCCAAATGCAGGCGGAGATTGGATAACGCCTCATGGACCACGCGGGCCTCATCGGCAAGAAGGAAAATGATATCACCGCTCTTGGCTCCGGAAATTTTCAGGATGTCGCTGCGCTCCTGCTCCGTCAGAAACTTGGCGATCGGCGATTGCCACTCCGGAGTGAGCTTGATCCAAGCCAGGCCTCTGGCTCCGTACTGGCCCACGAAACCCGGGAATTCGTCCGTCAGCTCCTTACGGGAGAAAGCGGAACCTCCGGGCACCGCGATTCCTTTGACGACCCCTCCCCGGGCCAGCGCTTCGGAGAAGACCCTCACCTGAGATCCCTGAAAGGTCGAGGAAAAATCCCTTAACTCGAGACCGAAACGCAGATCCGGCTTGTCCGACCCGTAGCGGGATATCGCCTGTTCCCAAGACAACCGTGGAAACGGCCTCTGGAGATCGATGCCCTTGAGCTCTTTAAAAAGCAGGTCGATCATTCCTTCGACGACCTGGAACACGTCCTGTGGCTGGACAAAGGACATCTCCACGTCAAGCTGCGTGAATTCGGGCTGGCGATCCGCTCTGAGATCCTCATCCCGAAAACAACGCACGAGAGATAATCCCGGATCTTCTTGCACATCCGATAGCGCAGCACGAGAGGCGAAAGACTCCGAGGACGGCGCAGATCGAGGTAGCGGTATTTAAGTCGGGTGTTCTCGCTGGCCTCGGCCTCATCCTCAATCGGAAAAGGAGGAACCTGCGACGCGTTCAGCAGCTTCACCTCGCGCGCCAGCAGCTCGACTTCCCCGGTCGCAATCTGCGAGTTGACGGTATCGGGCGGCCGGCGCGCCAGCAGGCCCCGGACGGCCAGAACATCCTCCGAGCGAATCTGCTTCGCCTTGTCGTGGGCCGCTGGGCTCACCTCCGGGTTGAAAACGATTTGGACGATCCCGCTGCGGTCCCGCAGGTCGACGAAGATCAGGCCCCCGTGGTCGCGCCTGCCTTGCGCCCAACCGGCCAGGATCAACTCCTGACCCACCGAACTCACGCGCGGTTCTCCGCAGTAACAGCTGCGCCGCCAATCCCCGAGTGGGTCGCCAAAAACTCTCTCCATACCTCAGCCACCCGCCTTCCGAGCCAGCATCTCCACTTCAACGCGATCTAGGCTCACCTCGGACTGCTCCTTGGTATCCATATTCCGGAGAACGCCTTTTCCGCTTTTCAGCTCATCATCGCCCACGATCAACACGAACGACGCTCGGAGCTTATCCGCCCGCCGCATCTGGCTTTTCAAGCTCTTTTCTTCTCCTCCCATCTCGGCTCTCACTCCGCTACGGCGCAACCGATGCACGACCGGGAAGGCCCACTGGCGCGCGGGCGTCCCGACCCAGACGAGGTAGAGCTCGGGGCGGAGAGCTTCCCTGGTCTCCTTCATCTCGAGGAGGAGCGCGAGCCTCTCCATGCCGATAGCGAAACCGACCCCGGGGGTAGGAGGGCCCCCGAGATCCTCCACCAGACCGTCGTAACGCCCGCCCGCGGCTACCGCATTCTGAGAGCCCAAACGGGGGCTGGTCCACTCGAAGGTCGTGCGGCAGTAGTAATCCAGGCCGCGCACCATTCGGGGATTAAGCCGGTAAACCAGACCGGTTTCACGCATTAACTTCTCCACGGCGCCGAAATGATCCCGACAGGCCTCGCAGAGATAATCAAGAATCGATGGCGCGTCCCTGGTCATCTCCAGACAAGCTTCTTCTTTGCAGTCCAGGACTCGCAGAGGATTCCGCTCCATGCGCCGCTGACAGTTGGGGCAAAGGTTTTTTCCCCTCCCCCGCAAAAACTCCAGGAGATCCTGCCGATAGCGAGGCCGGCACTGGACACAGCCGAGCGAGTTGAGCTCTAAGGTCAGTCCTTCCAAGCCTATCAGCCAAAAGAAATCGCTCAGGAGCAATAGGATCTCGGCGTCCACGAACGGGTCTCCCCGCCCCATGATCTCGGCGCCTATCTGATAGAACTGGCGCAGCCTTCCCTTTTGCGGGCGCTCGCGGCGAAACATGGGACCGAGGTAAAACAGCTTCCGCACCGGCTCGATCTTGTACATCTCAGACTCGACGTAGGCCCGCACTACCCCGGCGGTGCCTTCCGGCCTAAGCGTCAACGAGGAGCCACGAATGGCGCCCGGTTCCGGCCCAGGTGGCAACATGGTGCCCGTCGCGTCACGATCCACAAACGTGTACATCTCCTTCTCAACGATATCCGTGGTTTCGCCGATGGAGCGGGTAAAAAGCTCGGTCTTTTCCAATATCGGAATTCGGATCTCCGAAAAGTTGTACAAAGCGAACGCCTCGCGGGCTTTCTCATCGATAAACTGCCAAAGCTCGACCTCTCCCGGAAGGATATCCGAAAACCCTTTGACCCTGCTGATTTTCATTCTCGAATCGCAAAAACTTTTTTCCCTAGACCATATATAAGTCACCGACATCTGGCAAGCGGGGTCGGAAAAATCTGCAGTCGATCGGATCCAGCAGATGAGAAGCGTTTAGGAGAAGTGTCTCGCCTTGAGGTAAATAGGACAGGGGAGGACGGCCAGACGCTCAGCGGGTGGCCTGAGAAACTTGCAGATTTTCGCCGCGCAGCAGGGCGAGGCGCTCGCCACGCACGGCATCGAAGAGCTCCAGTTCCTCGGCAGGGAGGTTTTGTTCGGGCGGAATTCGCAGGGCCAGGAAGTTGATTTTTTGTTGACCGCGTAACAGCTCGAAATGCAGGTGGGGACCGGTCGCATGCCCGCTCTGGCCGACATACCCAATCACCTCCCCCCGGGCCACCCGCTTGCCTTTGTGCACTGCGGGGGCGATGCGGGAAAAATGGGCGTAACGAGCGTTGTACCCGTTCGCGTGAGAGATCTCCACCATACGGCCATAGCCATTGCGCCAGCCGGTAAAGCTCACCGTCCCCCGTCCGATGGAGACGACCGGAGTCCCATGAACGGCCGCATAGTCGATGGCGAGGTGCGGTCGTAGAGTGCGGAAAATAGGATGGGCTCGATTCAAGCTAAAATAGGACGAGATCCGGCGATAATTGAGAGGGGCGCGTAAAAAGGCTCTGCGCAATGAGCGGCCGTCGGCATCGTAGTAGGCTCCCTCACCTGCGCGGTTGGTATGATGAAAGGCACGCACCGGATCGCCGCCGACGGTCAGCTCCGCAGCGAGAAGACGGCCCCGCTGCCGTTCCCCGTTTAAGTACCGGAACTCTTCGAAGGCGACAGAAAAAGTGTCACCCCGCCGAATATCCGAGAAAAAATCCACATCATACTGGAAGAGGTCAGCGAGATCCAGGATCTGCGCCGGCGTAAGTCCGGCACCGGTTCCATCGCGATAAAGGCTCCTGGATAAGGTGCCGCGCACCACCTGTGTGGCGGTGACAAAGGGGATCTCTCCGCGCTCCGCTATCCAGCCTTCAGGAGTCGATCTAACCCGCAGGACCGCATTCCCTAAAGGAAGCTCCAGCCCCCTCACGGTCTTCTCCTGCGAATCGACGAGCATCTGAAGGCCTTGCCCCGATCGGATCCTGCGCGGATTGATAAAGGGGCGAATGGCGCTGACAATGGCCTGAGAGGTCGGCGCATCGAGGCTGAAACGGTTCAGCACGGACTGCAGGGTCTCTCCCCGCCCCAGGGTCACTTCGACCTGGCGGACCAAAGGGCGGAGCACCAGCGCCTCGTTTTTCATCGGCTCGACCAGAAGCCTCGCGTATCCGACGAGGGCGGGGAAAAATAACACGAGCCCCATGATAGCACAGCCACGAGAGCATGGCCGTTCCAGAGACAGGGAGATCTTCTCTAACATGCGGTCCACACACACCCCCCCTCAGCTTTCCCTTTCCGGCAGGTTTTCCTGCAATCGCTTCAACAGGTTGTCAAATGAGGCGTATCTAAGGACGCGCTGAAATTGGGCGCGATAGTTTTCCACCACGCTGACGTTGCCGATGAGAACATCGTAAATTTTCCACTCGCCGCCGACCAGATGAAGCCTGTAGTTGACGGGGATATATTCCCCCACCGGCGGCTCAACTCTGGTATCGACCTGGGCCACCCGGCGGTCTACGCGCTCACGGACATAAACCACCTTCATGTCCCTCAAAGATTCGATCTTCACGAGATAAGCGTGCTCCGCGAATGCAGTGAAAACGGAGACGAACTCATTCTGCCGCGCCGCGAGGCGCTCCCAGTGGCTTCCCAGCGACATCCGCGCCATCTCAGAAAAATCGAAGCGCACCTCCAGGGCCCGATGCAGCAACACACTTCTCTGCGGCGTCCTGGAACCGTCCGGACTCAGAGGGATTTGTAGAATGTTCGTGAGTTGATCGATCGTGTCTCGAACCAGCTGCAGGGGGCCACCCGCCAGCACCGGTGAGGGACCGGCCCAGGACAGCGCAACGATGAAAACCCAGCACCCGAGACCACGACGTAAGCATGCCATTTTCCGTTCTTACCTTTCCTAACGCTCTTGCCTTGTGCCTGGAGAGAAGCAAGCATGATGCCAAAACAGAGAAACATCCCCGAAAAAACCAGGCGGACCGTTCATATGTCAGGTTTTCTCACGTTTAGGCCCCTATGTCGCGGTGCTAGAAGCCAAGCCAACGAACAAAAAACGGTCGTAAGTGACAAAAAACGACCCGACCTGGGATCAGGCAAATTCTGGATGCGAGGCGGAGATACATGGATTGACACCTGCTGACGCAGAGTGCTTTAATCATCGAGCCATTAACCACAGGCGGCCTCTGGCGGGGAACCCCGAGCCCAACAAAGGAGCAAAAGAGAGACATGCCTAAGGATCTGCGGTCTTTTATCGAGCAGCTCGCCAACGCGACGCCGGATCAAATCCAGATGGTCACGGCGGAGGTAGAGCCTAAATTCGGAATCACGGCGATTGCCGGTAAGCTTGCCAAACAAGGCAGATTTCCCGCCCTTCTCTTCACCAACGTGAAAGGCTCTTCCCTACCTTTAGTGATCAACCTGACCGCTTCTTACGAAAGATTGGCTTTGGCGTTGGGTACGGATGTCAGCGAAGTCGTCAGGGTATATGGTCAGCGACAAGCGAACCCGCTACCTCCCCGGCTCGTCACCGAAGCCCCGGTGCAGGAGGTCATCCTAGAGGGCGAAAAGGCTAAACTTTCGACGCTACCCATTCCGACCCATAATGAGCTGGATTCCGGTCCCTACGTTACCGGCGGCGTCCTCATCTGCAAGGATCCGGACACGGGACAATATAACGCCGGGATTTACCGGCATGAGGTGCAGGGAGAGCAACAATTGGGAGTTTACTTTCAGGGGAGCCATCACGGCGGTTACATCTATAGACGCTATTGCGAAATGAACAGGCCCATGGAGGCCGCGATCGCCATCGGCCACTATCCTACTTTTATCCTGGGAGCGGTCTCAAAACTGCCCGGGTCCGGCGGCGAATTTGAGGAGGCGGGAGCTCTGCTCGGAGAGCCTCTGGAACTGGTGTCGAAGGAATCATGCCGCCGAACGAGACCTATTTTGAAGGCCCGTTCGGAGAATGGCCGGGGTATTACGTCGGTGAGGGCGAGAAACCTTTCATGCAAGTCAAAACCATCACCATGCGCCGCAACGCGATCTACTACGATGTCTTTCCGGCCAATCGCGAGCACCTGGTTCTCGGAAGCCTCGCTCGGATGGGCAGCATTTACCGGCGCATCAAGGATGTGGTTCCAGGGGTGGTCAACGTTAATGTCCCAGCCTACGCGCGAACCCACTGTTACATCTCGATCAGAAAGGCCCAGGAGGTTGAGGTCAAGAAGGCCGCGTTTGCGGCCCTCCTGACCGAGTCGGAAAATTTCCGCTTCATCGTCGTGGTTGACGATGACATCGACGTTTTCAACGAACCGGATGTCATGTGGGCCATCGGGACTCGCTTTCGACCGGAGAAAGACCTTCTGGTAGTCAATAACTGGTGTGGACCGGGAGGTCTCATTCCCTCGGGGTGGGAGTACTTTCGGGACGAAGCGCGGACTCCCATCATGGCAAGCGTAATGGTCATCGACGCCACGCAACCCGGGGCGCCGTCTCGTTATCCGCCGCGCGTAAAGCCTCCCGAGGACATTGGCGGCAGGCTTCGGTTCGAGGATCTGTTGCGCCCGTTCGACATCGCCGCAATCAAGTCTTAGAAAAGCCCTATAGGCCTGGGGGTATTTCGCAGGGCCGATGCACCGGACGAGGAGATGCAAGAGTAGCAGAGAGGTGCTATCAGCGATTTGGCGAGCGTAAGACAGAACTATTGCATCGGACCGGAGAAATACTTCCAGGCCGGTTGCTGATGGTGGTTCGACGAGCTCATCACAACAACCGTGCATAGAGGGGAACCGGAATCGTGGATTTAGGAGTTTTTCTGCCGATCTCAGGGAGGGCGGCAGGTCCCGACACACTTAAAGAAGCGGCTTGCCAGGCCGAAGCTCTGGGATTCGATTCCGTCTGGACGGCGGATCGCATAGTTATTCCCTGGGAAATCAAGACCTCCTACCCTTACAGCGAAGGTGCGAGCTTCATCGTGCCACCAGATCGACCCTTCCTCGAACCCCTCACTTGCCTGGCCTTCCTCTCGGCCTGCACGCAAAGGATCCTGCTCGGAATGAGTGTGCTCGTGCTTCCCTATCGACATCCCCTCTACTGGGGGAAAGTGGCAACGACAATCGACCAGCTCTCCAAAGGTCGATTCGTCTTGGGAGTCGGAGTGGGTTGGATGGCCGAGGAATTCGAAGCCTTGGGGGCTTCGTTCCGGGAGCGAGGAAAGGTCTCCGACGAGCAGCTCGATGTGCTCAAGCAACTCTGGGAAAAAGAACGGTCGAGTTTCAAAGGGCTTTACTATCGCTTCGACAATATCGCCTTTTACCCCAAACCTTATCAGAAGCCTCACATCCCCATTTGGGTTGGGGGGGAAGGAGAGCGGGCCCAGAGGAGGGCCGCCGTCTACGGCGATGCCTGGTTTCCCTACTTTGTGAGGACCACCCCTAAGGAGCTGAGAAGGCGCTTTGACAATGTTCGGCAATGGGCAGCCGAATCCGGCAGAGATCCCGACCAAATCCGTTTTGCCTGCTGTCTTCCCATCGAGGTCAGCGCGAAGCCCGTTCCGCAAGAGGAGGACCGCTTGCGCGGCATGCCGCAACAACTCGGCGAAGCGCTAGCGAGGTACCAGAAGATTGGCGTGGACCACATCGCCCTTCAATTCATGGTGCCCCACTATCCCGAGCGGATGGAGCAAATCGAGCGCTTCGCCAAAGAGGTCCTACCCGCTTTTAAGACGACCTGAAGAAATCCCCGTTGAGGGATCGATCTCGAATCCACAATGGCGCGCTTTGCGCGCCGCCAAAGAAAAGAGCCTGGGCAAAGAGATTCCCTCGAATTGGTTCTTGCAGGCTATCAAACCGTAGCGATCGGTATCTTTCGATAGTGCAAGATCCAAGAGCTGACCTTTAGATCCGTCAGATCCGTTTTGTTTGTGGCACGTATTAGCCGTGAGTTGAATCAGATAGGACGGCGGATTTCGGCTCGCTCCTTTTACCCCAAACGCGTCTCAACGCGCGACGCCAGCCATTGCCCAACGATCATCGCAGCAACAAACGAAACCACCGTTGGCGAGAGCGAGGCCAGGGCGGCCAGGGCGGGGCCCGGACAGAAGCCGGCCAAGCCCCAGCCAACGCCAAAAATCACGGCGCCACCAATCAACGGTCCGTCGATCTTGTCGTTAGTGGGCAGGCTGAATTGGGCCGCAAGCAGCGGGGGCGGCCGGCTGAGAATCAACGGAAAGCCGGGCACGGTCACCGCAAGCGCGCCGCCCATCACGAACAGCAGCGTCACGTCCCACTGACCGGTCACATCCAGGAAACCGATGACCCGGGCGGGATCGATCATTTCCGAAACGGCGAGTCCGAGGCCGAAAATGGCTCCGGCCAACAATGCGCTAATAGCGATCGTCATGGCAACACATGCCGGATTAGAAAAACGGTGACAACGGCGACGCCGATGAAGGTCGCGGTAGCCAAAAAAGAACGGCGCGAGCGCCGTGCCAGACCGCACACGCCGTGCCCGGAAGTGCACCCGGAACCGAGCCGGGTACCGAATCCGACGAGCAAGCCAGCGACAATGAACAGTGGACCTTGAGCCTGAAAGTGCAACGGTAAGCCACCCCGCACCAGCCCATAGGCCCCGGCTCCCGCAATAAGCCCGGCCACAAACGCGACGCGCCATAGGCGGTCCCCAGGCATGCAACCGGTTACCAGGCCGCCGATTATTCCGGATATACCGGCAATACGGCCATTGACTGCAAGCAAGAGCACGCTGGCAAGGCCGATCAGGCCGCCGCCAATTAGCCCGCCGATAAGATTGGGTTCCATCATGACGCCGCCCTCTTGCCGCGCTGCAAGTTAGCCGGCCATGTTAAAACCGCCACAAAAGTAAGGCTTCTTAGGATCAGGCTCAAGCCTGCTCAATGATCTTACGGACCCGCGATTATGTAGCGCTTATCCTGCCGAAATCGTTGTCCCAAAGCTTTCTCAAGCGCGCCATCGCATCCTGAGACAAGCCTCCGGCGCCGGAGCAAGCGACGGCTTCATCAATGTGAGCGGTGTTAGAGAACCCGACGAGGACAGTGGAAACCTCCGGCTTCATCAAAGCAAAGCGAATGGCGGTCTCGGTAAGGCTTTTGATATCGCCGCCGATTAAAAATTTGACCTTTTCAGCCCGCTCAAGATCCAAAACATAGTCGGAGCCGGGCGAGAGCGGTTCCGGGCTGCTGCCGCCTCCTGCCTCCGGATTCGCCGTAAGGGCGCCTGCGGCTAAGACACGAATGACCGCAACTCCCATACCTTTCCCTGCGGCCCGATCTATGAGCCGGCCATAATCCAGAGCGCTAAAATTCCGGGAGATTGGCTGGCCGGCACTTGGGTTTAGAAGATTGTAATAGGCCTGAACCGAATGAAACTCTCCGCTCTCTATAACTTCATGCAGAGCCTTTGGATCACCCAATCCGCTGAAGCCGAAGTAGCCGACCTTGCCTTTGTCCTGGAGTTCCTTAAAACCTTCGAGGACTCCTCCGGGTCCAACAAGGTCTCCAGGAGCTAAACTGAAGCGCTGGCCCGGACTTCTTTCCATCGTAACCCGATTGTGCAACTGGATCAGATCAACGGATTTTCGCTGCAGCCGCTTGAGGCCCGCCTCAACGGCCTGAATCGTGGCGGATTTAAGGTCGGCCACAGCCTCGGGCTCGAGCCGGATCTTCGTGGAAACGACCGGCGAAGCTCCAAGCTCTTTCAGGATATTTCCCAGATTCTCCTCTGATTTTCCCAAGCCGTAGGCAAAAGCCGTGTCAAAGTAATTGACCCCAAGCTCCAAGGCGCGTCGAACCGCCCGCAGTTGCTCCTGGTGGCCGGCCCGAACCATCAGCACGGCATTGTTGCCGCAGCCAAAGCCAATCTCCGAAACCTTGATTCCTGTTCTGCCGAGCGTCCGATACTGCATGAAAGATCAATGCGCAGCGGATTCCAGTTGCCCAAGCAACGTCTCTACCGTTGCCGCCGTGTTCTTGAAGTCAGGCAAGCAGGCGTCGGGACCGCACGATAAAAGTATGTCCACGGCGTACCTGCCCGTCCCGACCAAAACACACTTCATCCGCTTTACCCGTGCTGCGTCGAGGTCTTTTGGCGTGTCGCCGACGACGATGCAGCGCTCCGGGGCAAACGGCTCTCCGGCCCTTGCGTCCCATCTTTTCTTTGCGATTTGCAGAAGGTCCGTGCGCTCTCGCGCATCGCTCCCGTAGGCCCCCAGGCGAAAATAAGCGCCCAGGCCTGCCGCCTCGAGCTTGATTCGCGCAGTGGCCTCGAAGTTTCCCGTGACGATGCCAGGGTAGACCCCCGGGAAGCTTCCCAAAGCTTGAACAAGGTCCAAGGCGCCCGGAAGCGCGCTAACGGTCGTTTTCCCCTCCCGAATCGCGCGCGTATAACTGTCGCGGAGATTGACGGCGAAGGTTTGCTCCCACGCCTCTCCAGCTCCCGGTTTTCGCCCGGTCTTGGCGAAGATCTCATCAACGATCAGCGGATCGGTATTGCCATCGGGAATCACCGTGCGGATGTCCCCGGGAAACCCAAACGTCATTAGAAAGGCCTCGTTGAAAGGAATAAAGCCGTTCTGCGTGCGGGTAAGCGTCCCGTCGATATCGAATAGTACGAGCCCGTATTGTTTCACTTGATCTTCCCCGGGGGTATTTCTCCGGCCGCAGGGTAAAGATCTCGCCCTCTCATCCTGCGGGAAATGAGCGATCCGCAGGCGGATATTGGCACAGTCCGCCTAGGTTATCAAATATAAGACCTTTCAGTGGGCCAAGTACGATGGTCCGGCTCGACGGCGCGCGCCGCGCGGTGGAGGTCGCGCTGAGGACCGGTCAAACAAATCCCAAGGGAACTTCTTATTTTGTACAGATTCAACCCGTTAGTGATATAATAAATGGGTTATTGTCTACCGTTCGTCTTCGAAAAGTTGTGTCAAGCGGATAGCTCGGAAACGAGGATCTACGGAGGTGTGGGTTTAGGGCTTTATATCGTTAAACAATTCACTAAGCTCCTAGGAGGAAGGATCAGCGTAGAAAACCATCTGGGGAAAGGCTCAACTTTCATCGTCACGCTACCGTACCGGAGCTGAGACCTGAAGAGCCGCGCTGTCGAGGCCGAGATCCGCGACCGCATGGAAAAAATGGCCGCCTGAAAGGCAAAACCGACTGAGCATTTATGAAAGAAGTCCGCTATAAGGGGTGCCTCATCCGAGCAAACGCCTTACGGTTGCGTAATGGGTTGTGGGAAGCGCAGGTCCTCATTTATCGCGGTCAAGGCAGCCCGATAAACGAGACCCCGGTCTATGACCAGAAAGGGGGCGTTTTCCCCAACGCGGCTGAGGCCGAGATCCATGCCCTCGCGCTCGCAGGAGCCTGGATCGACGCTCAAGAAGAGTAGGGCCGGCCAGACGACCTGCGCCTACCCCTCGATGAACTCAGGGTGGCGAACCCGTCGAACCACGAGGATCTGCTCCTTCACATTCCCTGCCGCGAGACCAAGATCCAGGAGGACACGAGACGTATCGCCACCCTCGAAGCCGAAACCCCCGCGTAAGACGCCACCCCGGGTATAAGGGCCATTGACAAATCGTATGCGGGGAGATAGTAAATGTTACATCTTCCGGTTTGCGCAACTGGCGTCTGCGTGGAATCAACCACGAGGGAGCGCAAAGCGTTAAGACGGCCGAACGCCTGGGTCTCTTAAGGAAAGAGGTTCAGGCTTTTTTATTTGTTGCTGGGCCGATAAGCTGCCCCTAACGTCTCGACTCACCACCGTTTGCGTTGGAAGGAACAGAAGATGATTAAACAGTATTTGCTCGCGCCTGGCCCGACGCCCGTCCCCAACGAGGTCGAGAGGGCGATGGCCGCGACCATGATCCACCACCGGACACCGCAGTTCAGCAAGATCTTCAGCGAGGCGAGAGAATGGCTGAAGCACCTGTTTGCGACCCAAAACGACGTCCTGATTCTGGCTTCCTCCGGCACCGGGGCCATGGAGGCGGCAGTCTCCAACCTGTTTTCACCGGGTGAAAAGGTTCTGGTGGTCAACGGGGGAAAGTTTGGCGAGCGCTGGGTAAAGATCTCCCAGGCCTACGGCCTTGAGGCCATTCAGCTCAAGGTCGAGTGGGGAAAGGCCGTCAGGGTCGATGTCGTGGAGAAGCACCTGAAGGTGTATCCGGAAATTCGCGGCGTGCTGATTCAGGCCAGCGAGACCTCCACCACGGTTTTGCATCCGGTGCGCGAGATCGCCGAACTCACACGAAATGGGCCGCTGCTGCTGGTCGACGGAATCACCGCGGTTGGGGTGCTGCCGGTGCCCATGGAGGAGTGGGGGATCGATGTCCTGGTCACAGGCTCCCAAAAGGCCCTGATGCTGCCGCCCGGACTGGGGTTCATCGCGCTCGGTGACCGGGCATGGCAGCGGACGGAGAGCGCGAAGCTTCCCCGCTTTTACTTCGATCTGCGGCTGGAGCGCAAGAATCAGCAAAAAAACAGTACGGCGTTCACGCCGGCGGTCTCGCTCATCTTCGGTCTCCACGCGGCCCTGGAGATGCTAGAGACAGAAGGGTTGGAGCGAGTTTACGCCCGGCATGACCGCCTGGCGCGCGCGACCCGCGCCGCTGCAACCGCATTGGGGCTAAAGCTCCTGGCGCCCGAAAACCCCAGTCCGGCGGCTACAGGTATTGTGCTGCCCGACGGTATCGATGGCGAAAACCTCCTGGACGTGCTGCGCGATCAAATGGGCGTCACGTTCGCCGAGGGGCAGGATGACCTTAAAGGCAAAATCATCCGCATCGCCCACGTGGGCTACATGGGGGCCTTCGATGTGCTCGTGGCCGTAGGCGCGCTGGAGATGGCGCTCAAAAAATTCAACCACCCGGTCAATCTGGGCCAAGGAGTGGCCGCGGCCCAGGAGATTCTTATGGAGGCTATCCTTTGATGAAAATCCTGATCACCGATTCCTTAGCCCCTCAGGGGCTGGAGGTGTTCAAGCGCAACCCAGATTTTGAGGTGGACGAGCGCCTCGGGCTTAAGTCCGAGGAGATCAAGAAGATCATCGCCGATTATCACGGCTGGGTGATTCGCAGCGGGACCAAGGTGACAGCCGAAGTGATCGAAGCCGCGCGTAACCTCAAGGTCATCGGGCGGGCCGGGATCGGCGTCGATAACGTCGACGTCGAGGCGGCGAGCAAAAAAGGCATCGTGGTGATGAACACGCCCGGAGGAAACAACGTCACGACGGCCGAGCACACGATCTCCCTCATGCTCGCCCTTGCCAGACATATCCCTCAAGCGGTCGCCTCGCTCAAAGCCGGACAGTGGAAGCGCGACAGGTTTGTCGGAGTGGAGCTGTGCAATAAGACGCTGGGGATCATCGGCCTCGGCAACGTCGGGCGCATCGTCGCCGAGCGAGCGCTCGGCCTGAGAATGAAGGTCCTGGCGCATGATCCCTTCGTGCCGCCCGAGAATGCCGCCCAACTCGGCGTGGAGATGGTCCGGCTGGAAGAGGTGTTTGAAAAATCGGACTTCATCACCGTGCATGTCCCGCTGACCAGCGAGACCCGCGGCCTGATCAACCGGAAGACCTTTGCCAAGATGAAGCCGGGGGTCAGGATCATCAACTGCGCCCGCGGCGGCATCGTCGATGAAAAGGATCTCGAGGAGGCGCTGAGAGAAGGGAAAGTGGCGGGGGCGGCCCTGGATGTCTTTGTCGAGGAGCCCCCACCGCGGAATCATCCCCTGATCTCGATGGATCAGGTCGTCACGACTCCCCACCTCGGAGCCTCCACGGACGAGGCGCAGCTCAACGTGGCCATCGCGGTAGCCGAGCAGATGGTCGATTTCTTGACCCGCGGCGTCATCCGCTACGCGGTCAATGTTCCCGCCGTCAGCGCCGAGCTGCTCAACGCCCTGCGCCCCTATCTCACCCTCGGAGAAAAACTGGGAAGCCTCCAGGTCCAGATGCTCGCCAAGCTCCCCCGGGAGGTCTATATCGAGTACAGCGGCGTGGTCACCCAATATGACGTGGCGCCCCTGACCCTGGCCGTGCTGAAAGGGATTTTAACGCCGGTCATGGAGTCCAGCGTCAACTATGTCAACGCCCCGGTCGTAGCGCGCGAGCGCGGCGTCAAGGTCGTTGAATCGAAAAGCAGCCGGCCCACCGACTTCACCAGCTCCATCACGGTGCGCGCCAAGATTGGGGACCAAGAGATTGAGGTCGAAGGAGCGATATTCGGTAGCAACAACCCGCGCATCGTCAAGATCAACAACTTCTATCTCGAAGCCGTGCCCGAGGGCTATATTCTCATGCTCCATAACCGGGACGTTCCCGGCGTGGTCGGGGCCGTCGGGACCCTGCTGGGCAAAAAAGGGATCAACATCGCAGGGCTTGAGCTCGGACGCGAGAAGGTGGGCGGCATGGCCATCTCGCTGATTCATGTAGACGAACCGGTTCCCAAAGAAACCCTGGAGGCCCTGCGCAGCCTGCCCGACATTGTGAGCGCGGACCTGGTAAAACTGTGAGCAAGCAAGACTGAAGACCGCCGACCGGAGACCGGTCAGCCGTCGTCGGTCTACGGTCATAGATCCACATGGCTAACGTCGCCGTCATCGGGGCTCAGTGGGGAGATGAAGGGAAAGGCAAGATCGTCGATCTCTTCACCCGGGATGCCGACATCGTCGTACGCTTTCAGGGCGGCAACAACGCCGGCCACACGCTCGTCGTGGACGGAGAAAAGACCGTCCTGCACCTCATCCCTTCCGGCGCTCTCCACCCGGGCAAACTCTGCGTCATTGGAAACGGAGTCGTGGTCGATCCGGAGGTCCTGCTGAAGGAGATCCACCGCCTAAAACGGAAGGGATGCCTTCAGGATAACTCCCTGCTCAAGATCAGCGAACAAGCGCACCTGATCATGCCTTATCACAAATCCGTGGATCAGGCGCGGGAGCGGCTCAGGGGAAAGGGCAAGATCGGCACCACCGGTCGCGGCATTGGCCCGACCTATGAAGACAAGGTGGGTCGGATCGGAATCCGGTTCGTGGACCTGCTCGACGAAAAAACCTTCCGGGAGAAGCTTAAATACAATATCGAGGAGAAAAACATCTACCTGAAGGCGATCCTCAAGGAGAAGACACTCAATTTCCAAGAGATTTACAAGACCTATTGCGGCTACCGGGAAAAACTCAGAGACCATGTCACGGATACCGCGCTGCTTTTGGACCGGGAAATCAAAGCCGGAAAGAAGGTCCTCTTTGAGGGCGCCCAGGGAACGCTTCTGGATGTCGATCACGGGACCTACCCGTTCGTCACCTCTTCCAATGCCGTGATCGGCGGAGTTTGCAGCGGGGCCGGAATCGGGCCGCAGAACATCCATCAGATCATCGGGATTTCCAAGGCCTACACGACCCGCGTGGGCAGCGGTCCGTTTCCCACCGAGCTCAAGGGAGCCGAGGGGGAGAAGCTCAAGCACGACGGAGACGAGTTCGGCGCCACCACCGGCAGGCCGCGCCGCTGTGGCTGGTTCGACGCTGTCGGGGTGCGCTACGCCGTGCGCATCAACGGGATGACGGGGATCGCGCTCACGAAGCTGGATGTCCTGACCGGGTTTAAAAAAATCCGGGTCTGCACCGCTTACCGTCACTCCGACAAGCTCTATCGCGAGTTCCCCGCGAGCCTGAGGATCCTGGAGGAAGCCGAGCCCGTATGGGAGGAGATGGAAGGTTGGGATGCACCGATTTCCGCCGCGCGTAAACTCGCGGACCTCCCGAAGCACGCTCAACGCTATGTGCGCCGGCTGGAGGAGATCCTCGAGACTGACTTGATTTTGGTTTCGGTCGGGCCTTCGAGGGAACAGACGATCATGCTCCGCAACCCCTTCCACTAGGGGCCGGAGAGACGACCTGGCCCATGGTGCCACGTGCTACTTCGGGGCTTTCTCTGCTTTGAGCCAATCCTCTTTTCTTGGATCGGCCTCCGCCACGGCCTTCCCCCGCCGGACCAGAATCGCCTGCACCACGCCCAAGGAGTCCTTCTCTTTGACTCTCGGGGATCTTGCTTTCCACCGCCAGTTCGTCCGGTAGCCACTGGTGATGAATCCGCGCCGCTTCCACCGCCCTTTTTAGCGGCATGTGAAAGTCCAAGACATTAAGAATCGTCTGCAGCGTCGCGGTAATGATGCGCGGTCCCCCCGAGCCTCCGACGATCAAAACCGGACGGTCTCCCTGGAGGACAATCGTGGGGGTCATGCTGCTCAGGGGCCTTTTCTTGGGCTGGATGGAATTGGCTCCATTCCCGACCAAGGCGTAGACATTGGGAACGCCGGGATGCAGCGAGAAATCATCCATCTCGTTGTTCAAGATAATACCGGTTCCGGGAACGAGTACTTTTGAGCCAAACTGGGTATTGATCGTCAGGCTGCTTGAGACGGCGTTGCCGGATTGATCCAGGACCCCGAAGTGGGTCGTCCCGCCCTGCTCCGCCTTGAACGCGCCGAAACCGTAAAACTTAGGAAGATGCGTGCGCGCGGGGGAGAAGCGGTTGCGCGTCCACGCCGCATAATCTTTGGAGATGAGTTTTTTGGTCGGGACCTGGACGAAGTCCGGATCCCCGAGGTATTGAGCCCGGTCGGCAAAGGCCTGCTTCATCGTCTCGGTGAGGAGATGCAGATACGTGGTCGAATCGCGGGAAATCAGACTGAGCTGATAGCCATTCAGGACATTGAGCATTTGAATCAGGGCAATCCCGCCGGAGCTCGGCGGTGGCATCGTGATGACCACCCATTTACGATAATTCCCGATGATCGGCTCCCGCCATACGGGCTTATAGTTTTTCAGGTCTTCGAGGGTTAAAATCCCACCCTCTTTCTTGAGCCTTCCCGTGATCGCCTCAGCAATCCACCCCTCATAAAAAACCCGCGGGCCCTTTTCCGCCACCGCCTTCAGGGCCGCCGCCAATTCCGGCTGACGGATGCGCTCGCCCTCTGCGGGGACTTCGTCCCCCTTGAGAAAGATCC
>JACPSF010000368.1 GCA_016193385.1 Deltaproteobacteria bacterium | reverse complement strand
CTGCCTTTTAGCTCGGTTAGCCAGAAAGCCGAAGTGACACACACGCCAGTCTGCGTGCGGCACGCAGGGATGAATTCTTCGGCATCGAGGGTCATCGATTTCAGCCGGTCTTTGTCTCGTTAAGAGCTAAGAGCGGACTTGACCCCTTTTCTTAAGAACGGACTTGACCCCTTTTCCTTTTCCACGTCAGCCGGCTCCCTCTTAGCGCTGACGAACGACCCGAACACGACGAACCGTGCCAATTGGCCGTTGTCGACCGAGACACGATAGATTCGTTCAAGCCGCTGCGCCACCGCAAACCGCTGCCGTGATCTTTTCCCGAAGCGGCGAAGCGTCTCCCGCAAGGTGGCGCGGTAGACTCCACGTGGACGATCACCATCCTTTCCGGAGGTGGCAGAGCAGTTTCCGTCGTTCGCGCCACAAAGCATTTTTACCACAAGTGCCCGGCCACGCCTAACAAGGCTGTAGAAAAAGTTCCAACCAACTAAAAAAGCGGCCAATTGGGGGTACCCAAATGGTCTCCCGACCCGAGATCGTCGTTTAAATCGCAAATACGGAGGCCATTTTTCTTGTAAATCTTTCCAGGTACCTTTTTGTAGAGTCGAGATGTGGCGCGGTGAGGCGCGCGGGCGTAGGCGCGCAGCGCCGGGCGAAAAGCGTCGCTCTCGACCGCGGGGTTAGTCGTCAGCGCTTGCGCGCCACGTCGCCGCGGTAAGCCGTTCGAGCGCTGCATAGTACCGGGCATGGGCGGTGTCCGGAGCGTCCTGTAATTTAAGGAGGTCGTAAATCTCCTCAGCGACAACGGAGCCGATAGCATGAACCGCGTCGTGTCTCGAGAGCCCTTCTTTCGTCAGGCGAGCGAGCGCGCGGACAACGGGCTCGTCATTTGACGCCAATTGATTCTCGACTACGACGTGTATCGACGCGTGCAGCTTCCGTGCGCCCTTGGGCAGGGGGATCCGCGCGTCTCGGTGATGCGCTTCAACGAGCAGGATTCTTTCGCCTTCATCAAGAGAGAGCCAGTCCTCGGCGGCGGGTGCCATTTCAGGATCGTAGCGTTCCATCGCCAGGCGTGTCACTGTGACGACTAACGTCTTGCCGCTCAGCCGCGAGCGGCGGTCACGATCTTTCGAAGGAGTCCAGACCACCCTCCGCTCGTCGGCTGCAGGGGCCGGTTAGACGGCTTGACTGGCGTGACGGGTCTATTCCGATTGCTGGAAAGCCCCTTCACCTTGAGTGAAAGTGTTTGCTCCTAAGATCTGCCTTGCTTCTGATTTCGTTCCTGGCGTAAGCCCAAACTCATTATCAGCTAGGACTCGGCGTCGCTCCACATCGAGAAGGCGAACTCGAGCTGCTTGTAGGGGTCCAGTATGTCAATTCTGTGCTTCTCCTCGTCGGTCATCACGCGCCCGTCGCGTTCGTAGAGACGTCGATGCCGATCGCGCTGCTCCCATTGGGACAGAGGCGGCTCGGTCTCAAGCCCTAGATGGTGGTGAATGCTCGTCAGGAGGTAGTGGGCGTCCGAGGGTAGACAAACCGCCTGCATACCGGCATAGGGCTGCGGCAAGAACTCGATCAGCATCCTGCCGATGCAAATCGGGATAACCGGCTTCCTTGCGAGCCAGACCGCCCCGGCTTCGAAATTCACCCAAGCGCGGTTGATTGAGCGCTCACTGAGCAACAACAACAGGAGTTCGCAGCTATCCAGGGCGTCCCTAATCCTGTCCAACCAGATGTGGCCGGCGAGCACCTGGGTTTGGTCCGCCGACAGGAACACTTCTTCCTCGAGGTCCAGCGCCGAAGACAACAACGACTGAACCGCCTGGGCAATGTCTTTGTCCTCGTGCACGTAGCTGATGAAGATTCTAGCCCTTCCTGCCAATCCTGCCTCCTTTCCAAAGTGTGTGGCTGCTCACCCGCGCTGCTGACAGCCTCCAAGGAGATCCACTCGTCATCCGAGTTCAGAAAGATCTCGGTAATTCATGACATCGATGCCGGACGCTGCCCGTCTAACCATTAGTAGATTGTGCCGACCGGCATAGTCCGGTCTCGATATTTCCAATGACGGGGTGGATTCTCCTGCCTTTCAGGGAACTTGTCAAGAAATTTCAACCTCGCCAACGGCTGCCAAAGGCCGACCGTATGGTCGGCCTAATCCCATTATGGCTGACCTGCATAATCCCGTTATGGCCGACCAGGAGGCAGGCTGATGGCCAGTCCATCCACCGGGCTTCGGACTCCTCTCCCACCTCGATTCAAAACGTGGGCGTAAATCATCGTAGTCGTCACCTCCCTATGCCCGAGCAGTTCCTGGACCGTCCCGATATCGTGGCCGTCTTCCAATATAAGTGTCGTGCCTAATTGGATGCCTTCTCAAAAAACCGAAGCTTTGTGGAAGTGAAGTAGCAAGTTCAATCCGCGACCCTTGAACTTTCTGGCCGGGAGCCACTTCCGTGCCGGGAGCCAACTTTGACATCTAAGTTCTTTTCCATGAAAATGGGGGAAGGCTTCCAGATACCCATGGGACAGACGCTTTACGAGGAGCTTGTCGGCGAGGCCAAGCTG
>JACPSF010000352.1 GCA_016193385.1 Deltaproteobacteria bacterium | reverse complement strand
AATAGTCGCAATTTTACTCTCAGTTTGGCCGAAACCCAAGCCAAATCTCTGGCTGGTTGACAGCCCTGATTGTGTGGTGGAAAAATACGGACCGGTTCTGTCAGATGGATCTGCTGTGGATTCTCTTCATGCTTGCAGTAATAGTCATCGGCATCACTCTGATCCCGAGTGCACTTGCCGTTCTCTGGTTTCTGCTACCTTGGATTCTTTTCGTGAGCGGTATAGGGCACTCGGTCTTTTGCTTTTCTTCAAACACGATATGAAGCTATCCATTCGGCATTAGCCTTTGGGGTCCGGCATTCGTATTGACTTATTTTCTTTCCTTTAATAAAGCGGTGGAAGGCGGAGGCCAGCCCATCATCTTTTGACCACTCTCACATCCACCGCCGCCACGCCCTCGCCTTCGGGCCGCACCATCAGCGAATTGATCTCCAAATCTGATAGATGTGAAGGGGTCCGCTCTTGGCTCTTCTGCAGTTCTTCTTCAATCCTCCGTGCCCTGCGAGGTATCCTTCTGAAACAGATCCCCTCCCCTGTCCCCGTCCGCTCCGTGTGAAGGCAACGGCATCAGGACATTTCATGCAGCCTCTACGCTGACTTTTAGCTTTAGCCCCCCCTGATTGACGATGTCCTGCAGAGCGAGAGCTACAAAGCTCTGTTCCGAATGCCCTAGTATCCTGGCGAACCTCGCGGCGCGCTCCGGACTCACAAACTTACGGCCTTTCTCGATGTCACACAGGTGCTGCTTCGAGATGCCGAGCTTCTTGGCGAACTCAACCTGAGACATCTCCTCGGCTTGGCGCATCGCTTCGATCAGTCCGCCGAACGTTAGCTTCCCGACCAGGCTTTCTAAGAACTTCATCGCATCACTTTTTTTCTTAGTACTCATGAGGATGCACCTCGATGACTTTCACGATTTTTACTTCGCTTCCTTCAATCACATAGACTGCACGCCATCTTTTGTTTAGGTAAATCGCCCTTTGTCCGGCGCGGTCACCCTTCAGCGCATGGTCATGCCAACCCCGCACTTTTCGGACTTCTTCCAGCCCATACTTCTCAATATCATCAACCCACTTTTGAAACTTAATGACCAAAGCCTTGGGTGTCCTCATCAGGTCTTTCTCTGCTGCGCGGATATCGACCTGGTGGATCATGAATCACGGTACTACTAATTGGTGTACTCTGTCAATAAGCCGGAGAGGAAGGTTCTGCGTGGGTCGTAGTTTGACCTAACAGCCTCTTATCGGATACCCTCCTCTCAAAAGGTTATTCAAGTCGGCCCGGTTCTCTTTTGTCGCGGCTCGAAGAGCCTGTAAAAGAATGCCACACCGCATCGTCGTCGTGGGCGGAGGCATTTCGGGCCTGGGGCGCAAAAGGGGACGCAAACCTTTTTCCTGACAGGCGTAAAGGGGTTAGATAATGAAGAAGAAAAATAGGACGGGGAAGAAACCCGTTCTGAACGCCAACACGCGGACGGACCTTCTCGCTCTGATTGATGAAATATGCAAATGGCTTAATGGCACGTATGGGCCTCTTCTACCTGAAATCACCTTACAAGTCAGTCCTACGGATTTCGCAACCACCGCACCGGAGCTCCCCGACGAGCAGCTTGTGGCGCACGCAAGAACCCTTCGGGGCGAGGCGCGCAGAGTCTGGAGCGCGCTCTCGAAGTTAACACCGGACAACACAGTCGTGCGCATCGCGAACAATCTCAAATCTCTATTGTACGGCCTCGATGATCTGCTGCGAACACTTCAATAAGTTCAGAACGCGGGCTCAGGAGGCGAATGCAGGGTCGCGCCTTCCATTAGAACAATCCGTGATTGCAAGGCCTGTCCCCGCTTCTCTGCCACATGCCGTGAGACTTTGTCGCCAGGCCGGAAGAGGTAAAAGGAAATTCTTGCCGCTCGGTTAGAGGATTATTCCGCCCCCCAGGACCTGCTCGCGGTGATAGAAAACTGCCGACTGTCCGGGGGCTACGCCGCGCTGGGGAACATCGAAGAGAACCCGGATGCGACAGTCCTCTTGCGTGACCAGTGCTGAGACCTTGGGTTGCCGATAGCGGATGCGGACCTCGCATCGCCTTTCGCGAAATTTCTTGAACCAGTTCAGTTGGCCCACGAATATCTCTTTTTTGCAGACAATGGGATCATCCGCGCCTTTGCCGACGACCAGCCTGTTGGTCAGCAAATCTCTTTCGGCAACGTAGTATGGTACGCCTCCACCGAGGGCAAGGCCGTGGCGCTGGCCGATGGTATAAAAGGCAACGCCGTCGTGTTTCCCTACGACCGTCCCGTCTGAGGTAACTACCTCACCTTCACGTCGCGGCAGGAGACCCCGGAGGAAAGTACCGAAATTCACCTTGCCGACAAAGCAAAGTCCCTGGGAGTCCTTTTTATCGGCGGTGCGCAGATTCATCTGCCGCGCGATTTCCCGGACCTCTGCCTTAGTATAATTCCCCAACGGAAACAGACAGTGCTGGAGCTGGCGGCTAGTTAAAGTCCAGAGAAAATAAGATTGATCTTTTTTCTTGTCGACGGATTCTAGCAGTTGCAGTGCGTCATCCTCTGAACTTAGCCGGGCATAGTGGCCGGTGGCGATCCGATCGCCGCCGAGATCGTGTGCCTTTGCCAGAAAAGCGCCAAACTTGATTTCTCGGTTGCACATGACGTCCGGATTAGGGGTCAGAAAGGGAATGGCCAATTGCAATGCGACGCGAAGGGCGTCGAGGCGCTCCTCCCCCTGGTCGCATCCATCCCAACAGACGATATGCGCCCCTATCACATCGAACCCATCCCGCTGTAGCAGAGCGGCAGCAACGGAGGAATCAACCCCTCCGGACATAGCGACAAAGATTTTTGCCCTAGCCATCGCTTCTCTTACGGCCGCCAAACCTTTTCAAGAAGAGCTAGACATAGTGGACAGGAAGAAGCAACAGCGGTGAGCATCCTTCCGGAGATGCCCAGAGCCGCGACGGGAAAGATTCTCAAGTCGGGGTTCGTGAAACCTGAGCCCGCTCCGATCAAACGTGGGGGCCAGGAATCTTAGGAGCGTCAGAGACTCGGCAGGTTTCTTTGAGAGATTCCAATTCCTTAGTTCCTAGCTACCCGTCGGGTGGCTGTGATGACTACTTCGTCTGGAAGCCGAGGATTCTGGTGTAATCGTTTGCCAACTTATCTATGATCTCAGCCTGATCATCAGCCATATAAAGCACTTTCTTTCCTTGCACGTACTTATAGGCCCTGGTTCCGGGTACGAGGGCTGACGTATAGCCTGTATATTTTTCCATCAGATCCTGTCCCTCGGGAGTGGTGAGGAAAACGGCGAGAAGGTGCCCCGCGTTGGGGTGGGCGGCTCCCTTCGGCACACCGGCGTGATAAGCCGGCGCGATCACAGGCTCAACCTTCTCGGCAAAGACGATCGGCGCTCCTCTTTTTTCCGCGTCATAGACAAGGCCGTTCAGCAACATAGAGGAAACCAGCACCTCGCCGATCTGAAGCCTGGTATAGAGCTGCCCTAAGGTGCCCAGGTTCGGCTCCAGTTTGGCCAGGGCCTCCACGTACTTGTTCCCCTTCTCTACGCCCCACGCTCCGACGCTCAGGCGGGCAAAGTGGTGGGTTGCGACGGACACCCCGATTTTGCCTCCCTTCCACTTGGGGTCGAGAAGATCTTCCCAGTTCGCGGGCACGTCCCGTGCGGGCAACACCTTTTTATTGTAGGCAGGTTGAACCAGTTGATTGGCGATCGAGACCGTGCCGTTGCCGTAGTGGACCATTTTAGGATTCACGCCGAGTGCTTTGTAATCGTAACTCTGGTGTAACTTCTTGAGCGATAAAATGGCGTGGTGGGCGTCTGTGACCACGATAACGTCCCACTCTTGGCCGACTCCGGTGGCCGCGCGGGTCATCACCTTGGAGACATCCTGGGCCATCTGTTGGGAGAAGTGCCGCCCTACCCTCAGGTTGAGGCCGTATTTTTTGTTGAAGGCCTCGGCGATCATCTCGACTCCGTTGGGTGGCCAAGAGGATGGGGCAAGAAACTCGACAGCACCTTCCTTCTTGGCCAAAGCCACAAGTTGATCTATACCAGCGGCTACGACCGTCTCAGCCCATCCAAGGAAAACGAATATTGCCAGCGTACTGGCCACGGAAGACCGATTTTGTTTCACAACGCACCTCCCGGAACTTCTCAAGATCTTGCCCATAGCGGAGTTATCGTTTCGTTGCTACCACGTTGCGGCTCTTGCTAATCACTTCAGTAAATTTCTTGTGACACGGTTCCAGCAGAAAAACGAATAGCCCTAATTGAAACCAAGGATCTTCCCGTAGTCTGTTGCAAGCTTGTCCACTGCCGCGGCTTGCTCACCGGTCATGTACACGACCTTTTTGCCCTGGACGAACTTGTAGGTTTTTGTTCCCCGCACAGAGGCAGAGCTATAGCCAGTGTACTTCTCCAAGATCTCCTGCGCCTCGGGAGTGGTAAGGAAAACGGCAAGAAGGTGCCCCGCGTTGGGGTGGGCCGCTCCCTTCGGCACACCGGCGTGATAAGCTGGCGCGATTACCGGCTCGACCGCTTCTGCAAAAACCACAGGCGCCCCTGTCTTCTCCGCCGCGAAAATAAAACCGTTGATCAGAGCGACCACGACCTGCACCTCACCCACCTGGAGCCGGGTATAGAGGTTTCCAAGCAACCCCAGGATCGGTTTCTGCTCGGCCAGAGCTTTGACGTACTTGGTTCCCTTCTCTTCGCCCCATGCACCGACCGCAAGACGAGCCAGATGATGGGTCGCGTTCGATACCCCTAGCTTGCCACCCTTCCACTTGGGATCGAGGAGATCCTCCCATTTCTTAGGAACATCCTGAGGCGGCAGGGTCTTCTTGTTGTACGCAGGGAGAACCAACTGGTTGGCAAAAGAGACGGTACCTTTGTCATAGTAAATCAGCTTTGGATCAACGCCGACGCTATTATAGTCAAAAGCCTGATGAAGCTTTTTAAGCCACAGCGTAGCGTGCTCAGCGTCGGTCACCACTATCACGTCCCATTCAGGAGCTAGTCCAGAAGCCGCACGTGTTATAGTCTTTGCAACGTCCTGGGCCATATTCTGGGTGGGACTGTAACCCAGCTTGATATGGAAAGCATACTTCTTGTCGAAAGCCTCACCTAACATTTCAACTGCCTTTGGTGGCCAGGAGGATGGCGCGAGGAACTCGACGGCCCCCTCTTTTTTGGCCCCGGCTACCAATTGGTCCATGGCTGCGGCTCGTGCGCCGCCAGCCCACGCGAAGCAAAGCGAAAGAGCCAAGCTAATAATCCAAAAGAGACCTGCCCGTTTCATAGCTTTCCTCCCGTTCATAAAAGCAGTTGAGTTGCAGGCGCCGGAACGCCTTTTCTGATATGCGATCCGTGATCAGGCGCGGTTTCTGCCCGTCGTCGCGCCGGCGCGCCGCGATCGGGTCTGGTCCCAATCGATCTGCCGTGTGGCCGGATCGATCACCACCTTGTAGATCTCCCGCGCCGTCTCAAGCGTCACCAGCTCGTTGATATAGACATCGTCCCACACGGCCTGGGGGTCGCGCTCCTCGGGAAGTCCTACTCCTCCTCCGCCGCTACTGTCCTTGATGATGTGATCGCCGGCCTTGAGTTGATGGAGCCGGTGCACCTTGGCTTGAATCATCTCCCCATTGCGTCGGATGTAGCAGCGGTTTGGAAGTGTCGGTTTGCCCCCGAGCGTGCCGTGGCTGAAGGTGGTCTCACCCTGGCCGGCGCCGGTGTGCATCCCTGCCTCGCCTCCCAGGTTGACCACCTCCCAGTGGAATCCCGGTCCGCCCCGCCACTTGCCGGCACCGGAGGAGTCCTTACGAAACTGCCGGCTGATGACCTTCCAGGGATACTTGATCTCCACGTCCTCTGTGTTGGGCCGGGAGATCTCCCCCAGCGTGCCGATCGAAGCCGAACCCTGGTAACCGTCGTATCCTGCTACCGCACCTGCGCCGCCCTCGGCGTGGTAGCCTGGCATGACGTAGAGGCTTCCGGTGCG
>JACPSF010000040.1:3040-10085 GCA_016193385.1 Deltaproteobacteria bacterium | reverse complement strand
GCCAGCAAGCCGGGCTTTCGCAGAAGGACCTTGCGAAACTCCTCAAGACCTCCCAGCAGCAGATCAGCCGGCTTGAGTCGCCTGGCTACGAAGGCCACTCCCTCAGTATGCTGCGCCGCGTCGCCGAGGCTCTGCATGCCCGAGTCCGTATCGTATTTGAGCCGGCCAAAACCGGCGGGATGCATATAGCCGAATCCGCCGCACCGTATCGTCCCAAACGCAGCAGAACTAAACGGAGCGGTTCGGCAGTGCAGGGGAAAGGTTAGGGATCGGGGGGTCCTTTCGCAACCCGCAGTCGCCTACGATTACGAGGAACTCGTCGACCGCGACAAAGCCAGCTTCGATATCTTCTGGCTCAGAGACGAAAGCCTCGAAGAATCCGACATCCCGATCCCGACGTGCTCGCCCAGGAAATCGTCGATCAGTGCATTGACACCCACGGGTCTCATCGGATAACTTTAGGCTACGAATCGCGAGAGGAGGGATCCATGCCAAGGGGGCATCATGATTTAGGCGGCACGCCAGCAGGTCCGATCGATCGGACCGAGCACCACCTCGAGGATTGGGAGATCCTCGCCGATGCGGTCAATCAGGCGCTCGGCGCCAAGGGGATCCGGCGGACCGACGAGCTGAGAAGGGCGCGCGAGCAGATGGATTCCGGACTGTATCGCGCCTTGAGCTACTACGAGCGCTGGATCGCAAGCCTGGAGACGATTCTTATCGAAAAGAAGATTCTCACGAAAGAAGAGGTCGATCGGAAGGTGGCGGAGCTGGAGGCGAAGTGGGGCGAGCCATGAGCCTTGCGGTCGGAAAATACAAAGCCGGTGACCGTGTGCGGGTGCGGACCGACGATCGGCCCGGCCACGTACGCACGCCGTATTACGTCCGGGGAAAGATCGGTTGGGTGGAGCGCGTCTATGGGGAGTTTTTGAACCCGGAATCGCTTGGCCACGGGGGCGATGGCCTGCCCCAGCGGCCGCTGTATCTGGTTGGGTTCCATCAGACCGAAGTCTGGGGCGAGTACAGGCCTTTGGGCCGTGACAAGCTATTCGTCGATATTTTCGAGCACTGGCTCGATCCGGCTTGAAATGAACGAGGGGGGCGTCGATGAGCGCAGATCATGGTGCCGGAGCGGAAGCGGCAGAAAGTAAGCATGAACATCCCAAGCATGAGCTGAGCGCCCATGCCAAGCGTGTCTACGCGATTCGGGATTTGCTCCTGGAAAAGCGAGTTCTCACCAAAAACGACATCCAGGAGCAGGTCGACTACATGGAGGCGCGCACGCCGGCCAATGGAGCACGGCTGGTCGCGCGGGCGTGGGTCGATGCCGAGTTCAAGAAACGGCTCCTTGCCGATCCCAAAGCCGCCTGCGCGGAAATGGGGATCGATGCGACCAGCCTCAATGAGTTTGTCGTCCTGGAAAATAGCGAAAAAGTGCGGCATCTGGTCGTCTGCACTCTCTGCTCATGCTATCCGCGGCCGATCCTGGGCCGGCCTCCGGACTGGTATAAGAGCCTGAATTACCGCGCCCGCGCGGCCAATGATCCGCGCGGAGTCATGCGGGAGTTCGGCAACGAGGTTCCCGACGACGTGGAGATCCGGGTCCACGACAGCACCGCGGATATGCGCTATCTCGTTCTTCCCTCGCGCCCGATAGGAACGGAGAGGATGAGCGAGGAAGAGCTTCAGAGGCTCGTCATACGGGACAGCCTGATCGGCGTTGTCGACCCGCTCCCCGCCGTGCCCAAACAGCGACGCTAGAAATCGCAGGGTAATGAAGGCCGCGGCCTTCATTACCGTTTCTCCCCTTAGTCGTTGGAGGGCGCAACCAGAGAGGTCAGGATGAAGATCGTCGTCCTGGATGATGTCGATGGCGCTTTCCGCGCCTCCGGAGAGTTTTCCCGGCTGGAAGCGATGGGCGGCCTTGTCGTTTATGATCGAGAAGCTCGATCCGGCTCGGAGGCGCTCGAACGGCTGAAGGGAGCGGATGTAGCCGTTGCGATTCGGGACCGGACGCTGTTGGATCGGGAGACACTGGCAAACTTATCTGAGCTAAAGCTTATCGCGTCGACCGGACCCCACCGCATCGATTTCAAAGCGGCGACTGAACTCGGCATTGTCGTAACAACGACTCCCGGCGTTTCGAATTCATCCGTGGGCGAACATGTCTTTGCCATGATCCTTTCTCTCGCCCGCCGCGTAACCGCATCAGACCAGGCACTTCGCCAGGGGCGCTGGGAGCCTGTTCCCGGAATGGAGCTGGAGGGCAAGACGCTGGGGATTCTCGGGCTTGGCCGAACCGGCGGCGCCGTGGCCAGGCGGGCCGTGGCCTTCGGGCTTAAACTGATCGCTTGGGGGCCGACGCTTACTCCGGAGCGCGCTTCGGCTTCAGGAGCGACGATGGTGACGGAAGGCGAACTGTTTCGGACCTCCGATATTCTCAGCGTTCATCTGCGCCGCTCCGAGCGCTCCAAAAACTTTGTCAACGCGTCGCGCCTCGCCCTGATGAAGCCAACCGCGCTTTTCATTGACATCTCATGGGCCGGAATCGTGAACCATAAAGACCTCGCGGACGCTCTCAAGGCCGGCAAGCTCGCCGGTGCTGCCCTCGATCTCTGCGATACATTTCCGGTCGCCAGAGATGATCCGATTCTCGAAGCGCCCAACACGGTGCTTACACCGCACCTGGCCTGGCAAACCCGCGAATCCTATAATCGCTCCGCCAAGGTCGTCGTTGACAGCATCGTTTCCTACCTCAATGGCAGCCCTATTAATGTGGCCAACCCCGACGCCCTTAAGTCAAAACTGAAGCCTGATACTGATTCTCTAACCTGACTGTCTAACGGAAGGAGGAGGAGATGAAGCGAAGCAGCGAACGAATCCTTACCACGCATGCCGGAAGCTTGCCGGGGCCGGACGACCTGCGGGAGATGGTCATCGCGAAGAGCAGGCGACAACCATACGACAAGGATAGCTTCGCCAGGCGTCTGCGGAGCGCCGTCGCGGAGGTCGTACGGAGACAGATCGACTCCGGTATCGATATCATCAACGACGGCGAGTTAGGGAAGCCCAATTTTCTGATCTACGCGCGCGAGCGTCTCGGTGGGTTCGAAGAGCGACCGGCCAAGCCGGAAGATCGACCTCAGATGATCTTCGGCCGGGACATGGTGGATTTCGCGGAGTACTTCGACAGGCCGGGCGACACCGTCCGCGGTCGGCACCCAAGGCAGTTTTTCTGCATCGAGCCCCTCAAGTATACAGGCCACGCCGCCGTGCAGGCGGACCTCGAGAATTTCAAAGCGGCGCTCCAAGGCGTGCAGGTTGAGGAGGCCTTTCTGCCCGCGGTTGCGCCCGGCACCATCGAACATATTATAAAGAACGAGTACTACCCGAACGACGAGGCCTATGTCTATGCGATAGCTGACGCGATGCATGAGGAATACAAGGCCATCGTCGATGCCGGGTTCATCCTCCAGATAGACGATCCCGATCTGGCGGACGGATGGCAAATTAACTCTCATATGAGTGTTGCGGAGTATCGGAAATTCGCCGAGCTTCGCATTGACGCGCTTAACCACGCCCTAAGGGACATCCCTCCGGAAAGCGTGCGCTTCCACATGTGCTGGGGCAGCTATCACGGCCCCCATAAGTACGATATTCCGCTCAGGGACATCGTGGATCTCGTCCTGAAGGTGCGCGCGGAGGCCTATTCGATTGAAGCCTCGAATCCCTGTCACGAACACGAGTGGCGGGTGTGGGAGGACGTCAAGCTCCCCGAGGGGAAAGTGCTCGTTCCAGGGGTGGTCGGCCACTCAAGCGATTTTATCGAGCATCCCGAACTGGTGGCGGAGCGCCTTGTAAAGTATGCCACGCTGGTGGGTCGCGAAAACGTAATGGCGGGTACGGACTGCGGGCTCGGCCCGAGAGTGGGCCACCCCAAGATCGCGTGGGCCAAGTTCGAGGCCATGGCTGAAGGCGCGCGGCTGGCCACCCGGCGGCTCTGGGGACGGTAGAAGGTAAACAGGACACATTGGTTGAAGCGAAAGGAGAAGGGTATGGCTCTGGAAGTCGAGAAATTGAGAAAAATCACACCGCCAGCGGGAATGCCGTTTAAAATTCGGAGGCTGGGACATGTGGTTTTGCAGGTGAGCGACCTCGAGCGCTCCGTAACCTTCTATACTCAAATCCTGGGATTCAAAGTCTCGGACGTCTATCCCGAAGAGCTTCAGCCGGGAGGCTTCGCCTTCCTCCGTTGCAACACGGACCATCACTGCCTGGCTCTCGTCGGCGCCGGCTCGGGACAATCCAAACACATCGAATTGCATCATATCGCTTTCGAGGTAGGGACGCTCGAGGAGGTTTTTCGCGTGCGGGACCGTCTGCGGGCACACAATGTTCCGCTCTCGTTTGAAGGTCGCCGCCGGGCAGGGTGCCAAATCTCCGTAGAGTTTCATGATCCCGACAATCATAGCGTAGAAATCTACTGGGGCCTCGATCAGGTCGGAACCAATGGCTATGTTCGTCCCGCCAGCGAATGGAAGGGAGTTCGGACCCTGGAGGAGGCGATTGCCAATCCGGTAGCCGGCCAGGACACGCGCATCAACAAGTAAGGAGTCAAGCACGGCGCCCTTGCGTGCGCGGTGTCGCTCAAAAGTAGAGGAGACTGTTAAGATTGAAAGGCCCGACCCCAAATCGCGTTAGATAAAGATCACGGCGTGTAAACCTAGAGATTGAGAACATGAATTTTACAGGAGACGAGTATGCCAAAGCTGACTTTGAGCTTCATTTCCGCGTTCAATGAGCGCGTCGAACCTTTGATGGACGGCACCGTCCAGCCGGAGGGGCTGGAGCTGATTCCCACCTATTCGAACCCCGCAGAGACGTTTTGGCGACAGCTCAAGTTTCAGGAATTCGAGATCGCGGAGATGTCGATGTCTTCCTACATGATCGCCCGCTCGCGCGGCGCCGAGATGGTGGCCCTGCCGGTTTTTCCAAGCCGGCGCCTGTTTCACACAGAGCTCTCCTGCCACCTCGATTCGGGCGTGAAGGAGCCGGGCGATCTCGTTGGCAAGCGGCTCGGCGTCGCCGAATACCAGCAGACCGCCGCCCTGTGGACGCGGGGAATTCTGGAGCACGACTTTGGGGTGTCGCAATATAAGGTCCACTGGTACATGGAAAGAAGCGAAGAGCTGAGCCATGGCGGGGCGACGGGCTTCACGCCCCCGCCCGGGATTTCCTTCCAGCGCATCCCGCCGGACAAGAGTCTGGCGTCGATGCTGGTCAATCACGAGCTGGATGCGGCGGCTATCGCCGGCCCGTGGACGAGAGCGCCGAGCGTCATCGACCGCTCGGCCCGCATCCCCGGAGCCGGCGGAGACTGGAGCAAGGTCAAGCCGCTCTTTCCCGACCGCATGGCCGAAGGGCGGCGCTTCTTCAAGAAGCACGGCTTCGTTCCCGTAAACCACGCCTACATCATCCGCGGCGACATTTATCGGAAATATCCCTGGGTCGCCCTCAACCTGTACACCGCCTTCGTCAAGGCCAGGGCGCTGGCGCGGGAGAAACTGGCCGAGCGCATCCCTTCGGCGCTCTTCTTCGGCCGGGAGTATCTGGCCATGACCAGGGAAATCTTTGGCGATGATCCCTTCCCTTACGGTCTCAAGGCCAACCGGTCAATGCTCGAAGTCATGATCGAGTATTCACACGAGCAGGGGCTGACGTCCAAGAAGATGAAGTTCGAGGAGCTATTTGCCGAGAGCACGCTCGGCCTGTAGCGACGAACGCTCCACCCGCGATCGGGACATGGCCGGCGTTTCAGGAGAGGAGGTAAAGCTTACGGAGGTTGCCAGAAGAGAGGTTTTTATGGACAATCCAATGATGACTGAAGGCTGCAGTCAGACGGCGTGAGCGAGAAGCTGCGAGGAAGTTATCCGTGCTTCGATTCGGCTTAGGCGCTCCGGTATTTCCCGTCGAAGAGGTGCTGAGGGCGGCTCGTTTCGCCGACGAGTCCGGGTTCGATGGATTCTGGATGGCCGAGTACCTGGTTCGGCGCGGCGACCGAGGGCTCGCCCTGGAACCCCTCACTATTCTTGCAGCCGTCGCCCGTGAGACACATCGGGTCCACCTCGGCACGTATGTCGTGGGGCTCGAGCGACGCCACCCCTCGATGCTGGCTTTTATCGCCGCCAGCCTGGATCAGCTAAGCGGCGGCCGTTTCATTCTCGGGCTCGGCACGGGCGCGCTCGAGATGGACCGCGCCCTAGGTATCCCGCACGGGCAGGCGACCTCACGCCTCGGCGAATACATCGAGATCCTCCGGCGGCTGTGGCGTGAGGAGAAGCCGACGTATCATGGGCAGTATTATAGCCTCAACGGCGGCACGCTCTCGGTTTTTCCCGTGCAGAATCCGCTCCCGATCTGGGTTGCCGCGCAGGGGCCGACGGGGATGGAGATTGCCGGCACGATGGCGGATGGGTGGATTTCGAACTGGCTTTACACGCCCGAGGGGTTTGGCCATGCCCTGGCCGCGATGCGACGTCACGCCGCGGCGGGCGGACGCGACCCTTCAACGGTCGTGTGCGTCTTCGAGGCGGGCGTGTCGGTGGCTGAGACTCAGGCCGAGGCCGAGCGGTACGGGATTCCGGGGGTGAAAGCGAAGCTTTTGAAAATTGGCGGCGGGTACGCGTATGGCTATCGGCAGCTCCAGGCTATGGGTTACGAGGGGCCGCCGCCGACGGCGTCGGAGCAGATCCCTGATCGTTTGGCGCGGGCATGCTCCATCATCGGAACGCCATCCCAGGTCATCGAGCAGATAGAAGCGTACGCGCAGCATGGCGTGGAATACTTCATCACAACTTTTATGAATCCGGGGGGAGAGTCGCTTTTCGCCAGGAAGGTGTTGCCGCATTTTCATAACCGTCAGGTGTAAGGGATGCACCAAGCTCCCTCGGGGAGCGCGCTCTCGGCTGCGGCCGATGGGTTCGTGCCATGAGCCGTGCCGTTTGTAATCGGACGTCCGCAGCCTCGCTCGCGCTCCCCTCGGCCG
>JACPSF010000040.1:0-3034 GCA_016193385.1 Deltaproteobacteria bacterium | reverse complement strand
GGAAAAGGGGGAAAAAATGGCACTGACACTGAAGGAACGAGACCGGAGAATCGAACACGTCCGGCGCGAGATGCGGCAAAGAGGCCTGACGGCCCTAGCGGTGTCGGGGAGCACCAGCCGAAAAGGACACTTTCAGTACCTTACCAATTACAACATTCCCATCGACTACTGCTACCTGGTCCTTCCGTTAGTTGGGGAACCCACCCTCTTTGTCTTCACACCGAACCAGGCGCGCATTGCGCCCAAAAGATCCTGGGTGCCCGACGCGCGTTACAGCCCCGACTACGGCGCCAGCATTGCCGGGCGACTCCGTGAGATAGGGGCAGGGGACCGGACTGTCGGTGTGGTTGGAATGGAAGTAATGTCCGCCCGGACTTACCAGACGATAGTTGAGAGTCTCCGTTCGGTTAAGCTCGTCGATGCCGGGGAGATCGTCGCGGAGGCGCGAACTGTAAAGAGCGACGAGGAGATCACGCTTATTCGCGAGGCGGCCGTCCTAGCCGATGGGGCTTGCGCCGCGGGCCGCGGCGCCGCCCGGGACGGCGCGCGGGATTACGAGGTGCTCGCCGAGGTCGATTATTTTCTCAAGCGCCTGGGCGCGATCGAGGCCTTCAACCTGGCGACGGCCGACACGCTGCCGGCCTTTCCTTATCTGCCTGTGGGCAACGTTCTAAGGAATGGCGAGGCGGTCCTCATGGAGATCACGCCCCGCTGCCAGGGCTACTACGCCCAGCTCACCACCGCGGCCACCGTCGGAGCGCTCAACGCCGAACGGGAAAACATGGTCAAGGTAGCGAAGCAGGCACTGGAGAGGGGGGTGGCGGTCCTGCGCCCCGGTACGAGAGCATGCGATGTTGACGCCGCCATGCGGGTCGTGGTGGAAGCCGCCGGGTACACCATGCCCCAGCGCGCTGGCCACGGCGTCGGGCTGGAGGTTGACGAGCGCCCCGCGCTGATTCCGTCTAACCAGACCCCGCTCCAACCCGGGATGACGGTGGTGGTTCATCCGAGCGTGGTGATCCCGGAAAGAGGTGGCGTGTTCTTGGGGGGGACGTTTCTACTCACGCCGGACGGGCACGAGAAGTTGTTCCAATCAGAGCTCGTGTAGACGTTGTCAGACTCGCTTAGCTTTGTCTCTCAAACCACTTTTGGGGTAAACGCGGGCTGTCCAGGTTCTCGGCGAACAGGCTCACCGCAAAACCGGCTGGCGCCGTGGGTGTTCGTCCTTTGGGACCTCCTACACTCTCCACTCGGCCGAAAACCGTGCATTGCCGTCCTCTTGACTGGCAGAATCAAGAGTTTCTGAAACTCTCGACGATCGTGCGAGAAGCGATGGCTAACGTCGGTGGAAAGATGAGATGGACCAAAATTACTTGTTTTTACTATGGTTTTCGTTTTGGGGGCGCAATCTCGTAGAGACTGTTGTGACGGCCTATAAGCGAATCAAGGGTTCTGGCATCATCTTTGCTTCTTTCTACGTGTAATAGCAATTGTCACTAAGACGACGGAGGCAGCCATGAGGCCAGGAGATCCGTTAAAAACCAGTAAGCTGATTCGGTCGCAGAGAACCGGGGTTCTTTTGCCGCGGGAAGGCACTTTTGTGAGGGCGGTCGAAAATCTCGGGCGAAAGCTAATCTTGGTAAATTTCGGGGCTGCTGGAGAGGAATATCTATTCCCCGAAGAGATTCTGGCGGAGGCGAATAAGGGGTAACTCCCCGGGACGCCGACAATATAAGACCCCCGACGTTCTGCTGACCGCGCTACTCCGGAACTGCACGCCGTTTGGTTTACTCTTTCACCCACCTGTTGGAATCGCAAATCAACGATGTGATCGGGTCGGGGAAGCCACCCTAAGTTGCTACAAAAAATGGTCCTAAGAAGTGACAGCTTCCAATAAGCTTAATACGGCAAATCAGTCCAGCTCGCGGCCCAGGACTTGGATACGCACGGGGGCGCGGTCGGTGCCCTGGTACCAGTCACGGACATATGCGGAGCCGTACTTTTCCCGAAACAGGCTGAGAATTTCGCGCGCAAGTTTCTTGGGATGAGAGATTCTTTTTACGGCTCGTCCTCTCAGGCTGATATTGCCAACCCGGATCGAAACCTTGGGATCGGCGAGGAGGTTTTGGTACCACTGGACCTTACCCCCATCCCCGGCGAGGCAGAGGACTTCGTTTCCCTTTAGCGCGAAAGACAGCTCCACGGTCCTCGGCTCTCCGCTTTTCCGCCCGGTGGTCGTGAGATTGATGTAGGAAGCCCGCATCAGGGATTCGCGGTCGTCCAGCTCCAACGTCCTTACCTATAGTGAAGGAAAAAAGAAAATTACCATAATCATCCTATCCTCCCTCAAATCCCACTTTCTCCCCCTTTGGTAAAGGGGGATCGAGGAGGATTTAGGAGAGCGAGGGGGGATTTGATGTCAATTTATTTAATTCCGTCACTATAGTCCTTTTTGCTAATACAGTTTGCAAGTCCAGGATTGGCTACCCCAGTTATCGACTCCGCCCACCATCATATCACGGGCGTCCAGCCGAAGAGGGTCTCGCGCTGAAACGAAAGGTGCACCAGGGTAGACGAATCAAATTTATAATTTCCTTTTTGTTTACATCTAGCGTCTCGGCAAAATATTCGAAATTATCGCCCAGTTTAACCCGGCTTACAGGGAACTCTGCTAGCTCAAGACGCATCGCTACCTCGACGGGAAATCTAATCGCAAGGCTGGCTGAAAACAAGCAGCGAAAACATCCCAGCGAGAGCTCGCACGTTGGACCCCAGGCTGCTCCTTGACAGGGAAGACCATAAAGAGATAATCGGACCCTCAGATTAGAGAAGGGAGGGATATATGGGGAAGAAACTCTGGGTTTTGGCAGTAAGTTTCGCGTTTTTCGTGGCTCCGGCCTCCGGTGCTTCCGTTGAGGA
Organism: Deltaproteobacteria bacterium; assembly: GCA_016193385.1. The sequence continues at coordinate 115 of JACPSF010000040.1, read as the reverse complement.
CTTCTACAAAGGCAAAACCATCCGCATCGTGGTCGGCTTCGGGCCGGGCGGCGCAACCGACACCAACGCCAGGCTACTCCAGAAAGTCTTGTCCAAGTACATCCCGGGCCATCCT
>JACPSF010000292.1 GCA_016193385.1 Deltaproteobacteria bacterium | reverse complement strand
CCTCCGTCGGCGAACGCTCCTGCCCTCCCCAGACCGGAGTCACGGTCTCCGGGATGAGAAAGGACGTCACGCTCAATCAGATCCAGACATGTGAGGGTGCGCGATCGCCAAGCAGCGGCTTTTCGGGGGTCAATTCAACCACGACCTGGAAACAGGCTTTTGTGCTGCTCATCGACGGGGGCACCACGGCGCCTAGTGCCGACACAACCAAGCTGGATACAATTCGCGCAGCGTGGGAATCTTATTTTAGTTCTGCGACTGGAGGACGCGGCGCCGTCGATACTGCATTACCTCAGCCTGCCATTTCTGTAACCCCGAGTTCGCAAGCTTTTGGCAGCGTGAGCGTCGGGAGCCCAGCCGACAGAAACTTTACCGTCCAGAACAGCGGCGGGGGAGCGTTGAGCGGCAGCGCGTCTACGTCGGCTCCGTTCAGCATTGTATCGGGCGGCTCTTACAGCCTCGGTGCAGGGGCAAGCCAGACCGTCACGGTGCGTTTTAGCCCCACGTCGGCTGGAACTTTCATGGGAAACGTCACGTTTACCGGGGCCGCGGGTGCTTCGAGAACGGTCACGGGGACCGGGGTTGCCACCACCTTCACCCTCACTGTGACCAAGGCAGGGTCGGGTGACGGCACGGTGACCAGCAGCCCAGCCGGGATCAGCTGTGGCGCTGACTGCACTGAGGTCTACACTGCCACTTCCGTCACTCTGACTGCTTCGCCGGCAGCCGGTTCTAGCTTTGCGGGGTGGAGTGGTGGGGGTTGTTCCGGAACGGGTACCTGTACGGTTTCCATGACGGCGAACATTACGGTTACCGCCACTTTTAATCCGCCTTTCACGCTCACCGTGACCAAGGCCGGATCAGGTGACGGCCCGGTAACTTCCTCGCCTTCAGGCATCAACTGCGGCGGAACCTGCTCAGCATCGTTTGATAGTGGTGCTTCTGTTGCTCTGACGGCCAGTGCCGGTGACGGCGCAAGCTTTTCCGCTTGGAGCGGTGGAGGGTGCGGTGGTACGGGAACCTGCACGGTGACGATGAACGCGAACACAACGGTTGAGGCGACTTTTTCCAAGACCTTCACGGATGACCCTCTGAGCGGGCAGGTCACGCTGGTAAAGGCCGCTCATATCACTGAGTTACGTCAGGCCATCAATACACTCCGGTCTAACAACAGTCTCTCAGCCTTTACTTTTACCGACTCTACTCTTACGGCTGGGGCGACTTCGGTTCAGACGGTGCATGTCACGGAGCTTCGGAACGCCCTGAACGGAGTTTATGATGCCTTGAGTCGCCCGCGTCCGACCTATACGGATTCCACGCTAACGGGTGCGCAAACGGTGATTAAAAAGGCCCATATTCAAGAGATCCGAAGCGCCGTAAGGGATGTGGAGTGAGGGTTTTGTTTGGGGGAAGGATCGGGAAGCAGTTATGCCTTCTTTCGGGCGTATTGGATGAGGGCGCCGATTAAGGTGCGGTGGATCGGTTCAAAGGAAGCCGCCTGCCGGTATATAAGTGAGATCTCTTCCTTTTCAAATAGTCCGCTGAGATCAACACATCGCATCATCTTTCTCGTCCCCACAGAGAAGCACTTATCATGGACCAATCCCACTCCCAAGCCGAGGCGGGCATATTCGACGGTCATCCGGCAGTCGCTGACCTCGATGATGTCCTGGGGTTGAACTCCGCCACTGAAGAAGGCCAAATCGATGGTGTGCCTGGCGGCAGTTCCCGAGGCAGGAGTGATCAGGCGGTGGGCCGCAAGGTCCTTTATGCCGATCTTCGCTTTCTCACCAAGCGGGTGGCTACGAGGAAAAATCGCCGTGAGGGTACTTTCCATCAACTCCTCTTTGTGGATTCCCTTCGGAACGTTTCCAAAGCGGCCCAAGCCCAGATCGGCTTCCCCTTTCATGACCAGAGATAGGCATGTCTCCGTGGGGCGGACCAGAATCGTTGTGGCCAGCTTTGGGTGCGCTTTGACGAAACGTGCAATCGCAGGGGGGAAGAAATTGGCACAGTCGTTTCGCATTGAAATCGTGATCTTTTGTAGGCTCTTCTCTCGGTTACCAGGAGGGATCTCTTTAGCCTTCTCCAGCTCCTCCATGATCTGGCTTGCCGCTTTGAGCCATCTCTCCCCGTGATTGGTCAAGAGCATTTTGTTGGGGCGGTGATCGAAAAGCTTGATAGCGAGTTCGGCTTCGAGTTTTTTGATCTGAAGCGAAACAGCCGCCGGCGAAACTTTCATCTGAGAAGCGGCCCTGGCTAGAGTTCCGAGCCTGGCGACCAGACAAAAGGATTCAAGACTCCTGAGGTCCATAAAAGTGACCTTTAGTCCTTTTAAATCTCCGGCTTAAAGCTTTCTCAACTGACAGCTTGCAGTTGGCTTTTTAGTTTAGTGCAAGCGAAACTTGTGCACCATTAATTTGGTGTCACTCCGTCTGGAACCTCGAATAGCTTCATCCCGCATACGGGAGCCATCCTTGTGAAGTCCGCGTCAAGCGTAAAAAGAAACGCATCATTGTGCGCGGCAAGCGCAGCTATGAGGCAATCGACGGTCGAGGCAGCCACTCCCTTGCGGCGACAGGCATTAGCGATTCGAGCAGCTAAAATGTGGTGCTGGGGCTCCGCGCTGATGATTGGGAAAGCCTTAAGCGCCCTCTCTAACCTTACAAACTGTGTATCAGTTCGAACCCCGGTGAGAACCTCTTGAAGGACGATGCCGGGAATGGCGACTGGAACATCCTCACGAATCATTCCACGCAAGACTGCGACCGCACGCGGTTCGGCTTCAGTCCTGCGGCGACGGCGATAAGCGAGCGAAAGAACGCTTGTGTCGAGCAGGATCACCGCCTGGCCCGCGCCTTCTTATAGTTGTACCTGGGATCGAAATCAATGGTCCCAAATAATTTCAAAGCACGAAGGCGCTTGCGGCGTTGAATGTACTCTTCGAGGGCTTCATTGACCGTTTCCCGCTTGGTGCCATGCTTACCGAGCCGAAGGGCTCTTTCCAGGAGCTTGTCATCAATGGCCAGGTTCGTTGGCATGTCCCCTCCCAGGGTCTAAGTTTTACACACAATCTTACACATCAATTGCCTGGAGTCAACGCTACGAGGAAGAAGGCTTCAAGGCTCCTGAGGTCCACAAAAGTGACCTTTAGTCCTTTTAAATCTCCAGTCTAAACCTTTCTTAATTGACAGCTCTCAGCGCAAGCTTATAGAAGGTCTCCCGATTTAGCGCAAGGGACGGTCAGTTCGATGCGGCGGCATCTTTGGGTCGTAACGCGCGTTTCAGCGGGGAAGTTGCGCGCTCAAGGTTGTTTGGTGGAGAATATCGGCAGCCAGGAGTGAGTCAGCGGCAGGCGGAAGGGCGGGCCGTTCGCCTAGCCCAGGAATTCTTGGATCTGTTAATGAGGGAGGTGCTCAATGCCTCGGAAAAGGAAAACACCTAACGACCAGGATCTCTTGGAAATCAAACTCTCAGAACTGACTGCTCTGATTAAAGAATTGTCCCCCCAGGCGCGTGTCGAAATATCCTTTGAGCGGCATGAGGACGAAGACGCCCATGTCCGTGTCTACCCACCCGCTACGCTAAAAGAGGAGGAGGTTGCCCGCATTGAGCTAAGAATGGGGGAACGTTGTAACGACATCCTCCTGGACACAGGCCTGTTTATTATCGGCGCGGTTTGCGACTGACAATTCAATTTCCGACGAGTCCAGCCACACTCATATTTTCAGGCTTCGCAAAAGGTCCAACCACAAGCAAGGCGAGGGTGATCTCTTTGGCCCCAGCCCGGAACCTTTACTCCTGGCTGATTGGAAGCGGTCGCCGCCGAATACGTTCGTCCTGCACTGAGATGATTACACCTTGTAGCACTTCTTCTTCCAGTGTGGGTAGGACCTTTTCCAGAAGGGCATTCACATATTCAATGCGGGAAGAATGCAGCCGGAGGGAAATCAACGATGGCAGACTCTTTCCTGAAAGAGCAATGAGCGCTGAAAGATCGAGATCTTGCGTCACGATAACCCGCCTTTCCTCGATCGACCCCGTGATGATTTCTTCATCCGCCGCGGTGATCGGCAGGATCTCGTTGACACGCACGACGTCGTGGCCTAAAGAGCGCAGAAACTCAATGGTGCGAGGCGAGATATGAAGGTCGGCCAGAAGCTTCATCCGACCACGGATGTCTTCTCGCTGGCGAGCCAAGCTCCATACTTAGCTGCTTGATAGACATCTTCTTTCTCTAACTCTGGGTATTCACGGACGATGTCGTCGGCAGCGTATCCGTCACCGAGAAGCTTCAGCACAAAGTCCACGGTGATCCGCATCCCCCGAATTGTCGGTTTGCCTCCGCACACCTTCGGGTCAACTTTTATACGGTCAAGCATAAGGATTTTAGGGTAAGTGAATCGGCGATATTTTGCAAATACGGTCTGGCCTGAAGATTTACTCCGGCGTCGGCGGCGAAATTCCCGAAAGTGACCTTTAGTCTTTCTAAACCTCCAGCGTAAAGCCTTCTTAGTTGACAGCCTCCGGCGAGGCTTATAGATTCCCTCTCGGTTTAGTGCAAGCCGCGGAGGCCCCAGCCGGGCGGCACCTTTGGTTCCTACCTCATTGAGCCAGGCCGGGAGCAGCTCCGGGCTGGCTTTTTGGGGACCCGACCCCGATGAGGTTCTGATCATTACGGTTTACGATCCTTCGAAGCGTCCAGAGAAATGGACTGAAGGCTATCGGAAACGAAAGGAGTAAAAATGGCTAGAGTTTATCATAGGTGCCATTTTTGTGGCGGGAAAGTGTCAGAGCGAAAAATCAGTGTAGATTATAGATGGGGAGAGAACCTGGTGACCGTCATAAAAAATGTTCCCGCCGGAGTCTGCGAGGCGTGTGGAGAGCAATACTTCAAGGCGCGGATTGTCAAGGCCATGGAGCGAGTAGCCCGCTCAAAGAAAAAACCGAAGGAAATGCTCAGAATCCCTGTGCGTGAGCTAAAGGTAGCCTAGGGATGGGTAACCTCCGCTTCCAACGACACGGATGGCCATAGCCCCCGAAAAGGAGACCGTCCCCTGCCATTCGAGACTCCTAAGGTCCATGAATACGACCTTAAGTTTTTCTTAACCTCCAGCTTAAACTTTTCTTAATTGACAGCCTCCAGCCAGGCTTATAGGCTCCCTCTCGTTTTAGTGCAAGCCGCGGAGGGTTCTCCCTGGCGGCAACTTTGGGTCATCATCATTGAGCCAGGACCGGACGAACTCCGGCCTGGCTTTATTATTGGAGGCTGACATGAAAGCAGGAATCATACTAGCACTTGGACTGGCGGCTGTCTTACCCACCGCGTCTGCCACTATCATATCCGGCAAGCACCAAGAGGTTCAGGTCATCAGCTCACCGTCAGGGGCGAAGGCTTCCACAAGCGGGCAGACGATCATAACGCCTGGCACATTTACCTTAAGGCGAGATACAAACCATGTGATCGCCATAGAAAAGGAGGGTTATATTTCTGAGACGGTGACGTTGACCTCCGGTGTTGGGCCTGCTGTGGCGGGTAATATCATCTTTGGTGGTTTAATTGGCGGCGGCATAGACGCTGCAACTGGCGCTCTGTATAAACTTTATCCTGAAACGGTGAATGTAGCTTTGAGACCAGGATCGTCCCCAATTGATGGGACCCGGCCAGAGAAGAGCGAGGAGAAGCCGGAGTAGTTTGTAGGTTTTTGGGCGATTTCGAACGGCGCAAAAGGTGTGGCGAGCCAGTTTGGAACCAGGTTACGATCGACCGGCTGTGGGGTCGCGACTCAAAGAGAGGCGATGATCGAATCTGGTCCACCATCGGCGACAAGCGCTCCGACGGGTCAGCAAGGGGCAAGTTCGACCGATCAGAAAACGAAAGAGCCGGAGAAGAAGTAGGACCGCTTTGAAGGTCAATTTGCCAGAAAGGTTTTTGCATGGTTGATGAAATCCTGCACCTGCCCGGTAAAAGAGCGGACTCTACTCCGTTCATCATGCATGT
>JACPSF010000085.1 GCA_016193385.1 Deltaproteobacteria bacterium | reverse complement strand
GCGGCATCGACGGCGGCCCGCGGAGCGGTCGCGGCAACTGTCTTTCCCCTGAGCTGCTGAATAGAGGTAATCTCCTTCGCGCCCCACATCTGAAATATAAGTTGCTGTAGCGTACCGCCGAAGTATTTGACGCGCGCCCCCTTTAAGCGCGCGCTGATAAGCTCCGCGCCGGCCGTTGAGAAGTCAACCTCGCCGGCGACCACAGCCTGCGCGGCAACCTGGGGATTAAGCAGCTGGAACTTCACGTTAAGGCCGTATTTTTTAAACAGGCCGGCCTCGTAGGCCACCCAGACCGGCGTAAAACCTCCGCTGGGTTGGGTATAGACAACCACAATTTCGGTCCTTTCCGGTCTCCCGCCGACATCGCTGGCCGCGAAGCCCAGAGAGGACATAAGAACCAGAGCTGAGCCCACGATAATGGGCAAACCTCGGCGTAGCCTATTTTTCCTCGATCGGGTTATCATATTCGCTCCTCCCTTCTCTTCTTTCGTCCACAAAACGGTTTCGTAGGCGAGGCCCTTCTCGTGCAGGGCGATCTTTACCTATCACAGTTCGACGACAGAACGGTGCGCATAAACTTTATACTACTCTTCGGTGCCTTCCAGGTCTTCTTCTTTAACTTCCTCCAGAGGCCTAAGCTGGAGCTTTCCCTCTTTGTCCTTCACCAATAATTCGATCTTCTTTTCGACCTCCGTAAGTTTTTGATTGCAGTATCGCACGAGCTTCACCCCCTCTTGAAACGCCGCCAAAGAGTCCTCGAGAGAGAGCTCGCCGGATTCAAGTCGCTCCACCACCTTTTCAAGCTCGTCGAGGGCCTCCTCGAATCTCTTATCCTTTTTCGCCATCTTCACCTCCCGACACCGACGTCCGCTGAAGGCCTGACCTCGCCGGCACTTAGCAATTCAAAGGGATCTACCCTCGCCCCGTTGAGCCTGGCCCCCCAGTGGAGGTGGGGACCCGTGACCCTCCCGCTCATTCCCGCCCAGCCGATCACATCGCCTTTACGAACCAATCCCTCCTGTTCCACGGCAAAATCGGATAGATGGAAATACATCGTAAAGAGTCCGGCGCCGTGATCCAGAACGATACTTTTACCGCTAAAGAAGAACTCCTCCCTAAGAACCACCCGACCGTGATTCGCGGCCCGAACATCCGCACCCAAGGAGGCCTTAAGGTCAACCCCCCCATGGGGAGAGCGAGGTCGCCGCAGACCGAAGGGCGAAGAGATCCCTCCCGGGAGCGGCTGAAGGAAACCGCCGTCCCAGAGGCGCCGGGGCGTTGCCCGCGCCCACAGCCGGTCCAAGGTTTCCTGTTCTTTTTCAATCCTTTTGCGCGTAGCTTCGTCGATGCGGTCAAAAGATGGTGGCACGGCAAGCTCTTCTCGCGCAAAGGCTTTTTTCTTAATCCGCAAGAGTACGGGCCTCTCCCATTTCTCCTTATCCTTGGATTTGCTTCTCACCGTGATCTCCAACGGCCCCGGCTTCTGTTCGAGATCCACACCTAAGAGCGCGAAATAGACCCCTGCTTGGACGGGGAAAAAGGCGATGCTCCGGTTTTGAAGAAAACCACCGATCTCCTCCAGGTCTTCTCCCGAAACCGTGATCTTGACGATCCCTCCCTGAAAAACCTGCGTGGGGGCGAGCGAAACCGTCCAGGAATCCGACGCCGCCCAGGAGGGGCTGGCTAACAGACAAAGCGCGAGGGCGAGGACTCTGCCCGCCCCCGTCTCATTCTTTGTCTTCCACCCTGCAGAAAGACTTTCCACGAGCGAAGGTAACCTGTAGGAGATCGCCGATCTGGATCGAACCGCTGTCTTTCACCAGCAGCGCCTCGGGCATTTTATGCGTCATGCTGTATCCCCTCTCCAGAACCGCAAGTGGGCTAAGCGTGCCCAGCCGCCCGGCCCCATGAGTGAGACGGCTCTTCAAACGATCGAGATGGTCCCGAAATCGACGCCAGAGACTTAAGGAGAGTTCGTCCAAAAGCATCTGGTTTTCCCGCAGCCGGCGTCGGGGATCGACCAGCCTGCGAACCATTTGGTCCCAGGCTTCTCTCTCGGCTGCAATTTTGGTTAGGATCATCCTCTCCATCCGAGTGCCCAAAATCTGCAATCGGGCCTTAAGCTCTTCTCTGCGGGGGACCACCATTTCCGCGGCGGCGGTCGGAGTTGGGGCGCGGTGATCCGCGACGAAATCGGCAATGGTAAAGTCTATTTCGTGGCCGACGGCCGAGATAACCGGAACCGGCGCCGTGAAGATGGCCCGGGCCACCCCTTCCTCGTTGAAGGCCCAGAGATCTTCCAACGATCCTCCACCGCGCCCGACAATGAGAACCTCTACCATCCCGGAGCCCCCGAGCTCGTTGATCCCCTGAGCGATCTCCTCGGCCGCCCCCTCCCCCTGTACCTTGACCGGACGCACGATAACTCTGCGCTCCGGAAACCGATCACTGATAATCCGCAGCATGTCCCTCAGGGCCGCGCCCTGCAGTGAGGTGACGATACCGATGGAGGCAGGGAGAAACGGGAGCGGCCGCTTCCGCTCCGGAGCGAATAGCCCTTCCTCCCCCAGTCTTTTCTTAAGCTGTTCGAACGCCACATAGAGCGCGCCCTGCCCGCGCGGCTCCATCGTTTCAACGTAGATCTGCAAGTCCCCACGCGGCGAGTAGAGGCTCACCCTGCCGAAGCACAGCACCTCCATGCCGCTCTCAGGCTGAAAGGTAAGGCTCAATCCGCGGCGTCGAAACATGACCGCGGCAATCTGACTCTTGTCGTCCTTGAGCGTGAAATAAAGGTGTCCGGAGGGTGGAACGCGAAAATTGGAAATTTCCCCTACGACCCAAAACGCGTCCAGCTCCCGCTCAAGCGTACCCTTAACGATCTCGTTCAACTCGCTAACGGTAAGAAGGCCCTGCGCTTCAGCGGCAAAAAAAGGGAGGCCTGGTTCTTGTCGCGCTTCTTTCATCCCCTACAGACCGTTGAAAAAGGCCCATCTGCGGCGTTGCGCTCGACCGCCTCGCTCCAACGAGCTGCCCAATCCCTACCCCACAAAACGATTAGCCCTCCAGAGGGAGGGCTAATCGTGACACACACTAGGATCTCTCTCGAGGGGGCAAGATCCCCATCAGGCAGCCCTTCTCTGCGCCAGCTGTTTGAAGACATCCCACCCCTTTAACAGCTCTAGGGCGCGCTTGAGTTGGGGGTCATTGTCGAGCGACTCTTCGCTTTGCGGCTGCGCCGGTTTGGCCTTTTGCTCCTTCTGATTTTCCAAATGGCCGGGTAGGTTCTCTTCTCTCAGCGTCGGACGCCTTCGCTCCTCCACCTTGGCTTCCTGTGCCGGCACATTATCGATAACGATGTCCGGAACAATGCCGGTTGCCTGGATCGATCGCCCTTTGGGGGTGTAGTAACGCGCGGTCGTAAGGCGCAGCGCAGAATTATCGTCCAAGGGAAGAATCGTCTGAACCGAGCCCTTGCCGAAGGTTTTCGTCCCCAGAACCACCGCCCGCTTATGGTCCTGCAGAGCCCCCGCCACGATTTCCGACGCGCTCGCGCTGCCGCCATTGACGAGAACGACCATGGGGAAATCGTTCCAGGTGCCCTCCTTCCGGGCAAAATACTTTTGTCGCTGGCTCTCCAACCGCCCCTCTGTGTAAACGATCAGGCCGGAGTCGAGAAAGAGATCTGCAACCCTCACCGCCTGGGTGAGCAGGCCGCCCGGATTGTTACGCAGGTCGAGAACCAATCCCTTCAGCCCGCCTTTATCCGAGCTCAGCTTCTCGAGGGCCTTCTGCATATCCCGGTCGCCACGTTCCTGAAACTGGGCGAGGCGGATATATCCGTAGCCTTCCCCCAGCGCGCGGCTGCGGACACTCTGCACTCGGATCGTGTCCCGCACGAGGGTAAAAGTCAGGAAATCCTGGACGCCTTCCCGCCTGATCGAGATCGTCACCTTCGATCCGTTTGGACCGCGCAGCCGCCTGACCGCTTCCACCAGAGTCATATCCTTGGTGAACTCATCCTCGATCTTAAAGATCTGATCCCCGGGTTTGACGCCCGCCCGGTATGCCGGAGTATCCTCAATCGGTGAGACGACCGTTAGAATACCATCTTTGACGGTGATTTCGATTCCCAGCCCGCCGAATTTCCCCTGGGTATCCATCTGCAGCTCTTTGTACAGCTCCGGAGTCAAATAAGCGCTGTGCGGATCCATCGAATGAAGCATCCCGTTGATCGCCCCGGTCAAGAGCTCTTTGGTATTGACGTCGTCCACGTAGTTTTTCCGGACGATGGCGAGGATATTCGTAAAGGTCTCTAAATTCTCGTATTCCTCCCGCGGTATGGCCGAGACGTCCGGCACCACGTGGCTGGTCAGAAATAAACCCAGCCCAAGACACAAGACCAACCAAAGAACCGCAATTCTACTCCGTTTGAACCAGCGCATAAGATTGCTCCGCACGTATTAAGATTTTGAAATTTAATTCTAACTTAAAAGCCGCCAAATAGCTACCGCTTCCTAAACCACGGGAGCGGGTCCAAAGGTTTTCCGCCTTTGCGGATCTCGAAGTACAGCCGCGCGCCTTCCAGGGAGTCGCTGTCCCCCACGGTGGCTATCGGCTCCCCAGTGCGCACCAGGTCCCCGGTGTTTTTTAGGAGATCAGAGAGATGGGCATAGATGGTGTAATACCTGTGCCCGTGGTCGATGACCATCATTTTACCGTATCCCGCAAAGCGATCAGCGAAAATCACCTTGCCGCTCTCGACGACCCTGATCTCTTCTCCTAGGGAAGCCGCGATATCGACGCCCTTGCGAAACAGCTCCGCTGAAAACTCCCGGTGCCAGGTTTTTCCGAAAGCCGCCGTCACTTCCCCCCGGACCGGGTAGTCGAGCTTTCCTCTCATGGTCTCAAAGTCAACCTGGCCTGGGACCTCTCCGGTCTTGGCCATGGCTTTACGGCTGATCTCGTCCATCATCTTCTGGAGGCGGTGAGCTGCCTGCTCCAGCTCTTCCAGTGCCCGCACCCGCACCTCTTTCTCGCGCCGCAAGCTGGCGAGGACCTGTTTCTTCTTCTCCCTTTGCAGGCGGACCGCTTCTTTGACCTCCACCAGCCGCCCTCTCTCCCGGTTCACCTCCCCGCGCTTTTTGACCAGTTCCTCTTTGAGCGCCTCCAGTTGAATCGACTCCCGACCCAAGGCTGCCACGAGCTGCTGGTCGTAGGCCAGGGTGATCTCAAGGTAGCGTTTGCGCTGCATGAGTTCGGCTACGGAGAAACCCCCATTGAGAAGCACAAAGGGGCTCCCACCCCTTTGCCACTTGTAAAGCGCCTTCGCCCTTGTCCTGAGCAGTTCGCGCCGCGTTTGCAACGATGAGGTTATCTTTTGCGCCTCTTCCTCTTTTCTCTGGAGATCCCCGACCACCGCCTCTAACCGAAGATTGATCTGCTTTAACTCCCGGTCCTTTTTGTCCAATGCCTCCTCAACTTTCCGAAGATCCTTGAGGACCGATCCCTCCTTTTTCTGGACCTTGCTGATCCCCTGTCTCTCTCGGGCAATCTTCTTCTGAATCCCCTCGAGCTGCTTCTCCACTTCGGCCCCTTGAACCTGAGACCAGAGGCAAATCATCAGCGCGGGCAAGACCCACCGCGCTTTCAACGTCCGCATCATCCACTCCACCGTTTGAGAAATTGCCGCAGGGAAAACAAGCTTCCTCCCGTCCCCATCGCCCAACCGAGAAGCACCAAAACCACGCTCCCCTGCAGGTCGAGAAAGTGTAGCCCACCGCCGGGAGCAAACACGCCAAAAGAGGCAGGAATCCGATCGTGCAGAAAAAGAAAAATCAGCCACAAACCAAACAGCGCCACGGAAGCCCCCGCCACACCCTGGATCATCCCCTCGATCACGAACGGGGCCTTGATCAAACCTGAGGGAGCGCCAACCAGCTGCATGATCTGTGGCAATAAAACGAAAACCCCCGAGCACCCATTTCGCCCACTGGATCCCGAGCACGAGAAGCGCCAATTTCTCCACCCACTCCTCGGGATACTCGACCTCGCCGACTCCCCGCAGGCCGCGCAGTCGCTGCGCCAAGGCTTCCGCGGCCGCCCGAGTGCGGTGCGGCCCTTTGAGCGCGATCTCCAGCGAGGCCGGTAAAATATCAGCTTTCAGTCCCTCTAGCACCCCCGCCTGCGCCCCCAAGGTCTGCTTAAACTTCTCCCAGGCCTCGGTCTTTGAGACGTAGCGGACGCGCTCCACGTCCGGGTAAGAACGTACCTGCTTGAGCAACTGATCGAGTTCCTCGGGGGCCAGCTCTTTTTCTAGATAAGCGAAAACCTGAACCTGGCTTCCCCACCCCCTGAGCAGGCCGTGCAGGTTCTCCTGAATCAGAAGAAAGCCGCCGAATATGAACAGGGTCATCGCCATAGTGCCGGAGGTCAGAATATGGGTCCAGAACAATTCCTTCAGGCTTTTAAGAACCCGGCGGAATACGAAGGAAGTCTGCGTCAGCCTCACGCAGACCTCTCCCCGTCCGCAAGTTTGGAATCCCCCACCAGGCGTCCCCGCTGGAGATAGACCACGCGATGGTTGAACCGCTGCAGGAGCCCCGTGTCATGAGTGGCGATCACGACGGTCGTCCCCTGCTCGTGGATGCGCAAAAAGAGCCGCATGGTCTCCTCCGCCATCTCCGCATCCAGGTTACCCGTCGGCTCGTCGGCCAAAACCAGAATCGGATCGTTCACCAAAGCCCGGGCTATGGCGACCCTCTGCTGCTCCCCTCCGGAGAGCGTCGGCGGCTTGCAGTCGTGCTTATCCTTGAGCCCCAGCTCCCGCAGCAGGTGAAAGGCTTTTTTACGGCTCTCCCGCCTGGGTGTCCCCACCACCTCGGCGGCCAGGGCGACGTTCTCCAGCGCCGTCAGGGTAGGCAGGAGCTTGAACTCCTGAAAAACCAGGCCGAGCTCCTGGCGCAACCTGGCCACCGCCCCGCCGTTGAGCCGGGTGATGTTCCTGCCGTTGACGATGATCTGGCCCTCGGTCGCCTCTTCCTCGCGGAAGAGAAGCCTTAGAAGCGTAGTCTTACCGGCCCCGCTGGGCCCGTTAAGAAATACAAACTCGCCTTTCTCGATCTGCAGATGGATATCCGCAAGGGCAGCATAATTGGGCGGGTAGATCTTGGAGACGCGAAACAAACGGACCATTCAAGCCGCCATGCCAAAGCGATGCAGAACGGCACACAAATTGCTTGACATCAGCTAGACCCGCTGTTAAAGTGCGCCAAAAGCCCGGGCGGATACTTTTATCTATAAGGTATGTTGCAGCAACTTACAAGTGCCGAGGCGGCTCGCGCGTTGACAGTAAAACCGCGGATCAAGAGATTCCGGATTGTTCTGATCAAACCCTCCAAATACGACGACGAGGGGTATGTCGTTCGCTTCTGGAAAGGGGTGTTGCCTAGCAATACCCTCAGCGTTCTTCCCAACCAGTTCCCGCGGGCGCTGGATCTGGCGAAACAGTTCAGAGCCCGTGCCATCGACGTCATGATCGGCGGCTTCCACACCAGCGGGACCATATCCATGCTGGGGATGGAAGAGCCCGATATCCAGGAGATGGTTCGCGAGTCGATCACAGTCGTGTCCGGCGAGGTCGAGGGAAAGTGGGACGAGATCCTTTCCGACTGCCTCAAGGGGCGGCTTAAACCCGTGTATCACTATGCCCAGGATCTCCAGAATCTGGTGGACATTCACGAGGCTCCCCTCCCCCTGACGAGCCCCAAGACCATGAAGCACTTTGCCAAGCCCGCCTTCGGAACCGCCGACACCTCGCGGGGCTGTCCGTTCGCATGCTCCTTTTGTACCATTATCAACGTTCAGGGCAGAAAGATGCGCGAGCGGAGCCCGGAAAGCATCGCCGCGCTTTTGCGCCGCAATTATCACGCGCACGGCACATCCTTTTACTTTTTCACCGACGATAACTTCGCCCGGAAAAAGCTCTGGCGAGAGACCTTCGAGGCGATCATTCGTTTGCGAAAAGAAGGCATCAAGATCTCCTTCATGATGCAGGTGGACCTGGCCCGCAAGCCCAAGGATTTCGTGAAGCTCGCCGGCCAAGCGGGCTGCACCCAGGTATTTATCGGCATGGAGAGCGTGAATCCCCAGAATCTCAAGGCCGAAGGAAAGGCCCAAAATCACGTCGAAGAGTATCAGAAGATCATCAAGGAATGGCACGATGCCGGAGTAGTCGTCCACGCCGGGTACATCATCGGTCTCCCCTTCGACACCAAGGAGCAGGTGCCGCAGGACATCCGCTACCTCTCGGATGTCATCCAGGCGGACCAGGCCTCTTTCTTCATGCTGACGCCGCTGCCCGGGTCCCATGACCACCGCGAGATGAAGCGGCACGGAGAGTGGATGGACCCGGATTTCAACAAGCGCGATTCCTTCCACGCAACCATCAAGCATCCTCAGATGACCGCCGAGGAGTGGACCCGGGCTTATGAGGATGCCTGGAAGACGTTCTATAGCAAAGAGAACATGATTAAGATCCTCTCGAAATGGAACCATAACCCCAAGGTCTATTGGAATCTCATGTCTGTTTTCTTCTGGTATAAGAACGCGGCCCTTATCGAGAAACAGCATCCGATGATTGCCGGTTTCTTTAGATTGAAAGACCGGCTCTCGCGCAGACCTGGTTTCGCGATCGACCCCCTGCCCGTGCACCTCTGGAAACGTGCCCGAGAGGTCGTTCAACTCTTCATCTCGTGGGCCAAGTTTATCAAGGAGATGGAAGAGGTGTGGCTCCAGACAAGAAAGAAGAGTGAGAAAGAAGAAAGATGGCTTGAAGAGGTGCAGAGAATTCAGGGAGAGATATGGCAGGCCCTCAAGGTTGCGGAATGGCAGAAGACCTACAGCAACGCGAAGGCGACGCTCCCCGCTCGAGCCAAGGCCTTGCTCGATCCCTTCGAGGAGCTATCTTCAAAGATACTTCTCACGCGAAGAGATTTGAATGCCTTTCTGCGGCAATGGGAGGGACTCCAAGGAAGGCTACAGGAACTGCGGCTCCATCTCACGCGAGAGGGAGAGGCCGCCCGCGGATGGCTTGACGAGATGGCCCGTATCCACATGAATATACGTCTAGGAAGCAGGATACAGGAATGGCAGGAAGCCTACGCCCGCCTGCGCCATAGTCTGCCATCAAAATACCAGCTTGTTCACGCCAAGTTCGACGCCTTGAGCAACCGGGCGCTATATTCTCGGGAGCCGCTCCAACGCTTCTGGAGTAACACGATGGAGCAACTTCGAGGCATGAGGATCTGGAACATCGATCTCGGGAAACTGACCACCACTCTCATCAAGGATTTCTTTCTGACCACTTCTTTTGCCCTCACCTTCAACAGGGCCTCCCACCGCACGGATTAGGTCTTCCCATCTTCCGTCGATTAAATTGTTTCGTAAAAATCTATGATCATCGAGATTGCAACGCTTGCTAAGCCTGCTTTTCTCTGCCTTCCGATAATTGGATAGGTGACATATGAAACGAACAATGGGAGGAAATTCTGAGATAGCACTCCAGGTCCTGCAGCGCCGAATAGGGCTCCCGGTCCCCTGTTGACATAAGCCTTGTTCCGTTATACTTTTCTCTTGATGTTAAACCTTTAGCTTGTAAGGTAAACCATATGCCAATTGTTAAAACTCTTGCCAAGGGCCAGGTCGTTATTCCTGCTGAGATTCGCAAAAAGATCGGGCTCAAGCCAGGGAGAAAGGTCCTGATCACTGTGGAAAGCGAAAGACGGATCGCTCTGGAACCACTCCCCGAGGACCCCATCCGGGACCTCCGGGGCGTCCTGAGGGGAGGGCCGTCCCTCACCCGGGCCCTCATTCAGGAGCGGCGGAGGGATAGACAACATGAAGAAAAGAAGTTTGCTCGACTCATTCGCCGTCATGGCCTGGCTTCAAAACGAAAAGGGCGCTCAGACGGTTGAGGATCTCCTGCGTAAGGCCAAGGAGACCAGAGAAAAGCTCCTGCTCCATGAGATCAACTTGGCGGAAGTCTATTATCTCACCATCCGACGGGCCGGGGATAACCAAGCAAAAACCATCGCCGCCCAGATGGAAACCTTGCCGATTGAGGTAGTATCCACAACTCCTGAAATCATTTGGCAGGCGGCCCGCTTGAAGGCGCAGCACAAACTCTCTCTGGCAGACGCTTTTGCCGCAGGCACGGCCATGCAACTGGGCGCAAGAATCGTTACCGGCGATCCAGAGTTTAAGTCGATCAGCCACATGGTGGAGATCCTCTGGTTATAACAGCCATCTTCTTCCCAAGACCTAGGCAATACTTCCGCAACCTAAACCCAGTCCCCTGGCCCACGTGCACTTCCTCGCCGAGCTTAAACAACAGGGAGGAACGGCTGTGAAACTGAGGGGTCCATGGGATCCCGCTTAGTGGATCTGGGTTACCCGTTTTCTCAGGGAGATGACCTGCTCCCGTATCTCGTCGCCGTCCCGCAGGGAAGTCAAGCCCGGGATAGGGCCTAGCGCGCTTCCGCCACCACGTCGACCAGAGCGGGGAGTTTCTTCTCTTTGACCACTTTGAGCGCCCTTTCGAGCGCCGGTCGGAGTTCAGCGGTGCTTCTGACCGGCCCCTCCGCGTGGACGCCGAAACATCCCGCCATCCTGGCGAAATCGACCTCCGGGTCATCCACATGCGTGCCGATGCCCGCGTTCTGGACCGGTCTCTTGCGAAACTCGGCGACCTCGATCCCATGCTCCTCGGAGTTATAGAAGGACCGATTATTATGCATGACGATCAGCAGCGGGATCTTGTGATGAGCCGCCGTCCACAGGGAGCTGGAGGTCATCAAAAGATCTCCGTCCGCCTGAATATCGACGCAGAGCTTGCCGGTATCGAGATGAGCCAGGGCCGCGCCAATCGAGGCGCTCATGCCGTAGCCCACCCCGGCCCCGCCGCTGGTTCCGAGATATTGGCCAGGTCGGGTAAAATTCCAAAGCCTGCGTGCCCAGCCGTTGGATGTCCCGTTGACGAGCACCCAATCCTCCTTCTTGATTACCTCCCCTAGTTCATAGGCCAGAAATGCCGTTGAAATCTCGCGGCGCCCGGCATGGGACCGCGCCTCCTCTGCCCAGCGGGCGCGTGTGGTCTCATGTCTCTTTTTCATTTCAGCCAGACGGGCCTCGATCGCGGACCTCCGCTGCGCATCGCCGCCGACCATATCCCGGCAGATCCGGATCAGTTCTGGCAGAGCCACCGAGGTATCAGCCGAGATCGGAACATCGACAGGTTGCAGCACCTGATAATCGGCGGCCCAACTGCGAACCAGCATGTCGTTCATGGATATGTGAACGATTTTCACGGAAGGTTGGGTCACGTACTCGCAGGCGCGGGTGCGCTTGCTCACCCGGGTGAGAGAGCCGTAAAGATCGATCACATCGAGCGCGAGAATCACGTCGGCTTTCTGCAAGAGTTCCTGTGCCCCTCCCGTGGCGTCGAGCGGATGCGTGGTCGGAAAATTGAAGCGGTTGCCCTTATCGATCACGGGAGCGGCCAAAAGCTCCGCCAGCTCGGCCAAGAAAGCAACAGACTCGGGGTTCCGCCCGAGCAGATCGGCGATAATCAACGGGGATCTGGCCCCGACCAGAAGCTCGGCGGCCCGGCGCAAGGCCTCCGAATTTGCCTGGATCGGGGCCGGAGGCGCGAAGCGGCTCAGGTCGAGTATCTCGACCGGTTCTTTGACCGGATCCTCCTGCAAATCGGCGTCGTAGTTGATGTAGAGCGGTGCCATCGGCTCCGTAGTCGCGATGCGATAGCCGCGGACGAACGACTCCGGGACGCTGGCGAGGTTGAAGGGTTGATCGTCCCACTTCACGTAGTCGCGCACCTGTGTCCCCTGCACCAGGGCGGTGTGGATCCAATCGATGCGGGGACGCCGGCGCTTCGTGTTCATCGGCCCTGTCCCGCCCAGCACGATGACCGGCACGCGGTCGCACCAGGCGTTGAAAATCGCCATACTCGCGTGCTGCAGCCCCACGATGTTGTGGACGATCGCGACCATCGGTTTTCCCTTGGCCTTGGCATAGCCGTGGGCTAACGCCACGGAAATCTCCTCGTGGCAGCAGAAAATGACTTCCGGTTTATAATTGCCGCCGTAGTTGACGATGGAGTCGTGAATCCCGCGAAAGGTCGCGCCGGGGTTGAAGGCCGCGTACTCGATATCAAAAGCCTTCATCAAATCCACGATCACGTCGGAGCCGTACTCGGGCTGCTTCTTCTCGCTTCTCGCCGCAGTTGCCTTTGCCACTTTAATCCCGCCTCCTTTTTTCGGTTTTGGTCACCGGGATCCTTCTTCCAGCAATAGTCCTTTGTGGAAGAAGAGCTCCAGCGTCTCCAGGAGTGTCCCTTCCCGCTCCCCGGTCTCCGAGGCCGTCCCGGCATTCAGGGATGCGATGCTCCTCAGGAGCTTCCCCGTCGCCGGGGCCATCACCGCCCGCAGACCGTTGTGGCGGAAAGTCTGACTGAGCTCGGCCATCTCCTCAGCCCTTCTGCCCGCGTGGACCCTGAGTCCCACGATGCTCTGGCCGACCTTGGCCGGCAAACCTGGAAAGCTCTCGTCATACTGGCGCAAGATCTCGCTCAGCAAGCCAAATTTTCTCGCCCCGATGAGGAGCTCCACAAAGAGACCCTGGAGTCCCTTGGTTAAACCCGCATAGACGATCTTAAAGGCCGATGCCTGACCGATCTCGGACCCCAAGATCCTGATGGAGAACCCATACTGTCTAAGCTCCTCCAAACGCTCCGCCTGGGGTCCGGAGAGATAGATAACCGTCCCCTGGGCGAGCCTGGCGGCAGAACCAATGACGCAGCCGTCAATGAAGACCGCCTGGCTGGGCGACAACACCCGCTGGATCGCCCCCGCGGTCATGGGGGAGATGGCGTTGGCATCGAGATAGAGAAGGTCCTTTTTCCCCAGCTTGGTGAGAGCCCTGGCGACCCCAGCGGCGACGGGCTTTGCCGCTGACGGAACCACCAGAGAAACGACGAGATCCGCTTCCCCCAGGAGATTTCTCAACGAGGGGACGAGCCGCACGCCCGCATTGGCCGCGCGTTTCTGCGTAATTTCGCTCCTCCCTTTGGCACAGGTCAGGACTTCTATGCCATGACCGGAGAGAAGGCGGGCCCAGTGATAGCCCATCTCGCCGATGCTCAGAATCCCCACGCGTTTCATAATCTCTCTCTCTAATCCCGATTGATGCGATCGATCAACTGCCTCAGGCGCCCGAAGTCTCTCCGGTTAAAGGGGACCAGGAGCCGATGGAAGGAAAGCGTGTCGGGATCATCCATCTCGTCGGGTAGAGGGGCCGTCTGGCGCACTTCACCGCCCGACAGGACGTCCAGAAAATCCTGGTTCAATGCCTTGATCAGCTCCGCGGTCGGAGGATGGAGAACGCGGATCACCAGGTCCTGCTTCACAAAGCGATAGGAGTGATAGTTGCGATAAAAGTTCTTGATGAGCCCGACCCCGGCATCGACATCTTCCACAATCGTGAAAAGGCCTAAATCTTGCGCCGAGATAAATCCCCGTTCCAACATCCTCCTGCGGAGAAATAGCTCCCAATCCTTCCAGTACCCCTCGCCGGGAAGATCGACCATGACGATCGGAACGATCTGGCTTTTGCCGGTTTGCGCCAGCGTGAGAGCTTCAATCGCTTCGTCGTGAGTGCCGAAACCACCGGGGAAAAAGACCACGGCATCGGCTTCCTTCACGAAGATCAGCTTGCGGGTGAAGAAAAAGTGAAAAGTGATGAGCTTGGGGTCGTCGCGGATGACCGAGTTCGCCTCCTGCACGAAGGGGAGCTGGATGTTGACGCCGAAGCTCTGCTCCCTTCCCGCTCCCTCATGGCCGGCTTGCATAATCCCTTGTCCGGCGCCGGTGATGACCATAAAGCCCTCCTCGGCGAGGCGCCGCCCGAGCTTTACTGCCATGCCGTAATAGGGATCGCCATCGAGCACTCGGGTCGAACCGAAGATGCTGACTTTACGCGCCGCTCGGTAAGGGGCGAATACCTTGAAGGCGTAGCGCAGCTCTTTCAAGGCCCGATTGAGGATCTTGACATCGCCCCGGCTGGCCTGATCCTCGGCCAGCTTCAGTGCCGTCCGGACCATTTCGCTGATGAGATCTTCGTTCGGAGAACCACGCGTGCGGTCCAGCCACTCGCGCAGCTCGGGCTCCATCGAGTCCAAGGTCAGTTTCTCTCGTCTACCCGCGCTTTTCATGCTCCGGTCTTTATGACATAAGGTGGGGGGGAATTAAAGAAGCGCGTTACCCTCTCAGGGCCGCCAGGATCGGAGAGCGACCTTCCACGCGGACTCTTCGGACAGCCTTAAAGCCTGCGTTTAACAACCACTGCTCGTACTCAGAGAAGGTAAAGGTATCCCCTTCTTCGGTTCCCAGGAGGGCATTGATCGCGAGCAGTAAAGGTAGGAGCTCTGATTTTCTCTCCTCGTCTGGAATGTAGTCGATGATGAGGAGCTTACCATTGCCTTGCAAGGCGCGCAGAGCTTTTTTCATGAGCCGCTGCGTTTGCTCGGACCCTTCCGAATGACAGATATGACCCAGGATCACGAGGTCGTATTCATCGCTGCCAAAGTCCATTTCCCGAATATCCGCATCGACAAATCGATAACGGCTCTGGACGCCGTATTTCCGGGTATATCTCTCGGCCACATCCAATACGGAAGCGAAATCCACCGCGGTAACCTGCCCGGCGGCGAATTTCACGGCGAGAGGTATCGACCAAACCGCCGAGCCTGCGGCCAGGTCGAGGATTTTTACGGGCTCATCGAGCTCTTTCTGGAAGAGGCCCGTCTCCTCCAGCGCCTCAGCAAGCCGCCAGGCATTGGCCCGCTGAACTTGAAATAATGCGTCGACGACCTCAACTTGCAATCTCTTTCTTTCGCCCTCGGTTAATTCAGAGAGCGTGGGCCTCCCGGTTCTGACGGCCTCGGGCAGGGTCGACCA
>JACPSF010000291.1 GCA_016193385.1 Deltaproteobacteria bacterium | reverse complement strand
TTCGCGATCAACTTCATAAATGATGCGAAACCGTCTAACCCTGAATTTCCTCAGCCCTTCTAATTCTCGCAGGAGTGGCTCACCTGAGAACGGCTCTGACTTTCCTGCCTGCTGGCGGGTCGGATCGAGAGTCAACCTGCGGTTTTTTTACAAGGATGGCGCCTTTACGACCACGGTGGAATCGATGCTCGCAATGGTAGGCTTGCCGCACTTGGCCATGGTGATTTCCATCTCTTCTCGGAGAATCTCTAACACGCGAACCACTCCTCGTTCGCCGTCTACGGCGAGGCCCCAAAAGAGCGGACGCCCGATGAAGACGGCTTTGGCGCCCAAGGCCAAGGCCTTCACGATGTCGGCGCCGCGCCGAATACCGCCGTCTAGCAAAATTTCCATCTTGCCCTTGGCGGCGGCCACGGCCTCGGGAAGGACCTCGATCGTCGCCAGGGTGTCGTCGAGATGGCGGCCGCCATGGTTGGAGACGATGACCGCGTCAGCCCCAGCTTGCGCGCATAGCTCGACATCCTCGCCCGTCATAATTCCTTTGGCGACTACGGGAAGGCTGGTCTGCGACTTGATCCACTCTAAATCCTCCCAGGTGGCCGCGGGGTCGGCTCCCTCGCCAGGCCGCCCGGCTCTCGGCGCATTCGCAGTCTCGGGGCTTGCTTTTGGAAAATTGACTCCGCGAATCTGTTTATAGTTGTTACGGATGTTGCGCTCGCGCTTGGGCGGCCACTGGGAGTCCAGAGTGACACAAATCGCCTCGTAGCCCGATTCTTTCGCGCGCTGGAGCCAGCTCTTTGTCATTTCGCGGTCGCGAAAGGGGTACAACTGGAGCCAGAGATGGCCCGAGGCCACCTTGGCCAATTCTTCAAAGGTCGCACTTGCGTTGGCGCTAACTGCGAAGATGGTCCCGAAAGCTGCTGACGCCCGGTAGGTGGCAAGCTCCCCTTCAGGATGGGCCTTCTTGTGCCCGCCGCAGGGCGCGATAAGAACCGGGATGCTCACCTTGGTTCCCATCACCGTGGTGGAGAGATCAACCGCGCTCACGCCGCGCAATACCCGCGGGCGCAAGGCCCAGGACCCAAAGGCGCGGCGGTTCCGATCGACGGTGATTTCATCGGTGGCGCCCCCGGCGATATAGTCGTACTGCTCTTTGGGCAGGCGCTCCTTGGCGAGGGCTTCAAATTCGAAAAGATTGATCGGTCCCGGGCTCGTGCTCATGGAATCTTCCTCCGCAGCTCTGCTAACAGGCCGTAACTGGCGCCTGGATTCTGTTCTTGGCATTTATCACAAAATACGGCGGAGATGAAAACCCCCTCAGGAATGAGTGAAAGAAGTCAGTGGGGCCAGGCATTCGTATTGACTTGTTTAGAAAGCAATCGTGAGTGTGGGAGCGATTGGAGAGTGGGATTGGGGCCTGGCCTTGATACCTTAACACTTCGACACTTCGAGAATTCCCGAAACGTCGAACCAAGAAGGCAACAGGCAATAGGCAACAGCGAAAAACTTAGCAGCAGCCTCTTCCAACAAGGTGGAGGGACTCCCTCGAGTCCAAGGGTCCGGAGAAAGCGGCCAGTCACCAAAACATTTAACGTCCAGGATAGAGATGTTTGATGAAGCCGGTATCATCAAGCTGCTTGACGAAGCGCACATCCATGAAGGCTTCGGGATACACATTTTTTGCTCTCGGGTCCCGAGCGGCAATCTGCTCCAGAACAAAGCGGATTCCGCCTAACGTCGGGTAAGGAACGCGGGCAAGCTTGGGCGCGTAAAAATCGACCGTGGAGGAAAGAATCGCCGCATCTTTGATGCCGGTATATTTTTGGGTGACCTTGATGGCCAGCTCGCGATTGTTTTTGTAAAGCGCGATCGCCTCAGTGTAAGCGCTGACGAAACGCTGCACGGTATCGGGGTGATCACGAAGATATGATTTCTTAGCTGTTAAGCTGACAAAGGGAAACTCCAAACCCAATGAGGCGACGTCGGCGATTTCCTTGTAGCCCAGCTTCTTGGCATGGTCCGTGAACGGGTCTGCTAACATATTTCAGCAACAGCGTGTCGGACAACGGTGCAAAAGTGACCAATTCTACTACGGAAATCCGGTTTCGCAATAGGAGAAATAATAGGCAAGAGGCGGAAGGATAAAGACGTATTCGGGGGGAGGTCGTTCAAATACCGTCAGGGACGCCAACCCGCCCTTACCGAGACAAGCCCGCCTTAATTCTCTCGCTGGCGACTTTACCGTTCCGCTCCGAGAAGAGCGAAAATTTCCCGGACGCTCGAAACGGTCTCGATTCGCCGCAGAGTTTCCAGCAGCTCCTGTGCCTTTGCCCGTCCGAGAACCGGGCCCGCGCAATCAAGAAACTTTTTATCGACTTCCTCCTCGGTTAGGAAAACCGGCGGTTGGCCACGGATTTGGGTCGTCCGGTTGAAAATGACAGAACCATCAGACAGGTAGATCGTAACCAGGCCGAATCGCCTGCCCCTGGACTCGAGATCCTGAAGTTCGGGAGGGACAAAAACATGAACCTTCCTCATCAAACCTTGTAGTTCAGCGCTCTGGATCATGGCCTCGTCGAAATGGCTCAAGCTGATTTCCCCGTCACGGATTGCCACCGCAACGGCGTACTC
>JACPSF010000290.1 GCA_016193385.1 Deltaproteobacteria bacterium | reverse complement strand
TTTTCTCATATCTGAGAAAAAAACGAGAAAACTTCGTCAAGTCTGCAAACAAATGTATGTTTTTGGCCTAACTAGGTGTTCAAAGCAATTCACAGGCCAGAGTGATTAGGCAGGTACTGGTAAATGCGCTTTAGGGAGAGTGATTCGAAAAGTCGTGCCTTTTCCCTTGCCGCTGGTGTAGGAAATCGCCCCCCCGTGAGCCGAAACGATTTGCCGGACGACCATCAAACCAAGCCCCGTGCCGGTAGGCTTGGTCGTCGTAAAAGGCTCAAATATATCTAACCCCTCCGGTACCCCATTTCCGGTATCGATAATCTCCAGGATTACCTCGTCCTTGGAGTTATAAGCCTGGACCGTAAGGGTTCCTCCTTCGGGCATGGCCTCGGCGGCGTTCTTGTAAAGATTGAGGACCGCTTGCTTGAGCTTGTCGCGGTCTGCGAGCACAAGCGGCAAATCGGAGGGAAAATTCTGTTCCACCTGAATGGCTTGCAGACTGTAGCTTCCTGCCTCCAGGGAAAAGACCTCCCCAGCTACAGTTGCCAGGGATACCGGCTTGAAGTTGTATTTCTCCCGCCGTGAAAAATAGCTAAAATCCTGCAAGAGACTATTGAGCCGGCTAATCTCGGCTTTGAGCCTCTCGACGCTCGACAGGATCGCGTCATCGAAGCTGCCTTGTTTGCTGAGTCGCCGCTCCAGGAGTTGCATGCTCATGGACATTCCGTTCAGGGGATTTCCGATCTCATGGGCGAGCCCGGCCGACATAGCGCCAATCGCCGCCAGGCGCTCGCTCTCGATCAGTTTCTCCTGAAGTTTGCTCTTTTCAGAGATATCCCGGATAAAGGCGGCGTAACGGACCTCTTCGCCCGCCACAACTTCGGTCACCGAGAGTTCGATGGGGAAAACCTCCCCGCCTTTGCGCCGCGCCTCTAAAATACGGATGGCGCCGATGGCGCGCCGCTCGCTGCTCTGCTCATAACGAGTGAGATAGAAATCGTGCTGGCTGGCATAGGGGTCCGCCATGAGCGTGTTGACTTTTTTACCGAGAACCTCGTCCTTGCGGTATCCAAAGATCCTCTCGGCCGCAGGGTTAAACATGACGATGTGACCCTCGTGATCGATCGAGACCACGGCGTCCTGAGTCGTCTCAATCAACCCTTGGAGCCAAGCCTCGGCCTTCTTGCGCTCCGTGATGTCTTCGCGCAGTTCTTCTACCGTCTTCGCCAGCGCCTCGGTGTGCTTTTGGACCTCTATCTCCAGCTCATCGCGCTCCGCCCGGATCCCTTTCTCCGCCGCCTTCTGTTCGGTGATATCCGTGGAGATGCCACAGACACCATAACAGCGCCCCGCCGCGAACATCGGGAATTTGTTCGAGAGGTAGGTATGTAACCCGTCATCGTGGGGCACGACCTCTTCAAATTCCATGGGAATTCCGGCTTCGGCGGCTGTTATGTCGTTAACTCGAAACGCTTTCGCCATTTCCGGCGGGAAAATGTCGTAGTCGGTTTTGCCTTTGATCTGGCCTCGGTCAACGTGGAAGAGGGTCTCGTATTGGCGATTCACCAGCAGGTAGCGACCTTCCAGATCTTTGAGGTAAATCACCCTTGAGGAGTTGTCCATGATCGCTTGCAAGAGCGCCTGGCTTTCGTAGAGCGCTTGGTACGCCCGCTTGTGCTCGGTGATATCGCTGAAGGTGGCAACGGCGCCAACGATGCCCAGCCGAGGGTTCGTCAGCGGGGCCGCGCTGATGAGAATGTCATAGAAGCTACCGTCGGGCCGAGCCAAGCAAGCCTCTCTTCCCACCGTCACCCCCCCGCGCAGCGCTTTCGCAAGGGTCCGCTCCTCCGCCGGAACCGGAACCCCGTGCGCATCCGTTGCCTCGCCCCACACCCCCAGACTAATTTCGGATATCTCCCGGTCCGGATCGATTCGAGCCAGCCGCCGTGCCGTTTCATTGGCGAACGTGATCCTTCCCTCAGCGTCGCAGACCACGATCGCATCGGCAGCCTGCCTCAGGATCGTCTCCAATAAAATCTTCTGCTGTGCTAACGCATGCTCAGCCCGCTTGTGGTCCGCAATGACAGCCTGCAAGGCCTCGTTGACCTTAACTAATTCAGCGACCCGCCCTTCGATCTCCGCGTCAACCATTCTTACGCGTCTCACCGACCCTTTCTCACCCTTAACGTTCCCATTTTTGCCAATTACTCAGTGTCCGGATTGTCAAATTTGGGAATTCACCCTTCTTGTTTTTATTACTCCGGATTGGGATTGTCAAATTTACCTGCACCTTAAAGCTGGCACATATCTTGCCTTTTTTAAGAGTGGAAAGGAATCTCGCGGAGGTTTGCGGCGCAGTGATCCAGCACGACCTGATGCGCTTGCCGCTAGTCGGCGGCAATGGCAGAATAATCGTGCGCGGAGCCCAAGAGCTGAGGCTCTAAGTCTCATCGTTGACCCAGAGCTCGTCAAAGTATCAGACGATAAAAAAGTTTCCACCTTGCTCGAGATCGACGGGGCACGTTATTCGGGAAGCGGGACGATTGTTCGGCAGGCGGTTGCGTTCGCCGCGCTGACCGGCCAGGCGGTACGCATCATCAACGCGCGCGCCCGCCGTCCCCGCCCCGGGCTCCGCCTGCAGCATATCCGGGTCATAGAATCCATCCGAGAGCTCGTGGGCGGAACGAGCGAAGGCGTCCATCAAGGATCGACGGAAATTGTTTTTCGCCCCGGCGTGCCGAAATTCGACGGCAGTTATAGATGGGATATAGGCTCAGCGGGCTCTACGACGGCGCTAGCCCTGGCTCTGCTCCCGGTCCTCGCCTTCGCCCCCGGTCCGGTTAAGGTCGAGCTCCGGGGCGGACTCTTCCAGGATTTCGCACCCTCCTATTATCACTTGAAGCAGGTTCTGGCGCCTTTGCTGGAGCGTATGGGCATTCAGACCGAAATGCAGTTGGGCCGACCCGGCTACGTCCCGCGCGGCGAAGGGATCCTGCATCTGACCGTGAGGCCCGCACTCACCCGCCTGCGCCCTCTGGTCATGGAAAGCCCCGGACCCGTGGAAAAGCTTTGGGGGATCGCCCTCTCGTCCCACCTCCAAGATCGCAAGGTCAGCGAGCGTATGGCAACCGCGGCGAATGAGGTTTTTGGCGCTGCCGGATATAGAGCGGAGATCGAGGCCATATACGAAAGCAGCGCGCTCCAGCCCGGCGCAGCCTTCGTTGCCTTCGCCGACCTAGAGGGGGGTGCACGCCTGGGAGCAGATCGTGCGGGCGCTCCGGCGAGGCCATCAGAAGCCATCGGCAAGTATGTGGCACGTCAACTCCTGGAAGAATTGAACGCGGGGGCAACCTTGGACCGCTACGCCAGCGACCAGATCATTCCTTTTGCCAGCCTGGCGGCCGGTGAGAGTCGATTCTCCATACCCGGCCTCACCGATCATATCCAGAGCGGCGCCTGGCTGAGCCGCGAATTTCTCGGAGCGGAGGTTAGGATTGAAGGGCGGCGCCTGATCATCAAGGGCATCGGATTTCAGGCCCAAAGCTAGCATCGAGTTGAACCAGGGAAGTTATTCCACTTGTTGAAAGGAGGAGCGAGTATGTCACAAAAAAAGGCTGGTCCTGTCCGCACCCGCCGCAACGTCCAGCAATACGGCGATCCCTATCTGCCCAAGATTAACCAGGGGGAGATCGCGGTCTGCTCGAGCTGTCACGCTATCTTCCAGCGGCGCCACTGGTTCTTCGACGACCCTCTCTACCGCGCGCTGTCGACGAAACCCGACACCCGGCAAGTCACCTGTCCGGCGTGCCAGAAGATCCGCGACGGCTATTTTGAGGGCGAGGTAACGCTCATGCCCAGCCCATTTCTCCGCCAGCACAAGGAGGAAATTTTTAACCTGATCCGTAACGAGGAAGAGCGGGCCAAAGGCATCAACCCGCTCGAGAGAATCATCTCGATCAAGGAAGAAGAAGGGAAAGTCGTGGTCCTGACCACCGATGAGAAGCTGAGCCAGAGAATCGGCCGGGAACTCAGGAAGGCCTATCAGGGCAACACGCTCTATCGCTGGTCCGAAGACACCAAGTGCGCGCGGGTAACGTGGACGAGGGAGTAGCCGCCGATTTTCTGCCGGCGGGCAGCGCGGCCGCTCACTGGAAAACAGCCATGTCGGAGCTGCCAAAATTTTCTGAGAATGCGCTGACCGTGTTGCGCGAACGTTACCTCCGGCGCGACGAAGCCGGTAACTCCGCGGAGGATCCCGAAGGGATGCTCCGGCGGGTGGCCTCAGCCGTCGCGACCCCGGCGCGGCTGTTCGGTGAAGACCCTGTGTTCTGGCAGGAGCGCTTCTTTACGCGCTTGAGAAGGCTCGAGTTTCTGCCCAACTCTCCCACGCTCATGAACGCAGGCCTCCCGGGCGGCCAGTTGGCGGCCTGCTTCGTGCTGCCGATCGAGGACGACCTGGACTCGATTTTCACGGCCTTGAACCGCACGGCCCGCATACACCAGACCGGCGGGGGCACCGGCTTCTCCTTCAGCGCCCTGCGCCCAGGCTCGGACCG
This sequence comes from Deltaproteobacteria bacterium, assembly GCA_016193385.1. The sequence goes on along the minus strand of JACPSF010000290.1, from coordinate 11,168 downwards.
CGTCCGCTCCACGGGAGGGATCACTTCGGGGCCGCTCTCTTTCATGGACCTTTTCGACCACACCACGGCGGTGATTCGCCGCGGCGGTAGACGGCGCGGCGCCAACATGGCGGTGCTCCGGATCGATCACCCGGACATCGAAGAGTTCATCGGCGCCAAGCGCACGCCCGGGCGCCTCGAGAACTTCAATCTGTCCGTGGGGGTCACGGAGCCCTTTTTTGCGGCTCTCGATGCGCATAAGCCCTTCGCGCTACGCAACCCGCGCACCGGCCGCGTGGAACGCAGCGTCGTTCCCGCCGCCCTCTTCGACGCGATCGTCGAGGCAGCGTGGAGCACGGGCGATCCCGGACTTCTTTTCCTCGACGAGATCAACCGTGTCAACTCAACCCCGGCGTTGGGCGCAATTGAGGCCACAAACCCTTGCGGCGAGCAACCGCTTCTCCCCTACGAGTCCTGCACGCTCGGATCGCTCAATCTCGGCGCTTTTGCCGCCGGAAGCGGCGTGGACTGGGAGCGGCTGCGGGAGGCGATTTTTGACGCCGTCCTGTTCTTGGATAATGTCATCGAGACCAACTGCTATCCTTTTCCTGAGATCGAGGCGGCAACGCGGCGCACACGTAAAATCGGCCTCGGCGTTATGGGGCTGGCTGATCTCTTTGCCCGGATTGGCGTCGCTTATGATTCCGAAGAGGGCTTGGCGCTGGGCGGCCGAATCGCCGAGTTCCTGACCGCTCAGGCACGCGCGGCCTCGGTCGAGCTTGGAAAGCGGCGGGGGTCGTTTCCCGCCTTCCACGACAGCGTCTGGCCCGAACGGGGGTTCGACGCGCTTAGAAACGCCACGGTGACCTGCGTCGCGCCCACGGGAACGATCAGCCTCATCGCCGGCACCTCGAGCAGCATCGAGCCTTTCTTCGCCCTCGCCTTTGCCCGCCGTGTGCTGGACGGGCGCCGGCTCGTCGAGGTCAATCCGCAGGTGGTGGCCGAACTGAGCCGCTTAGGCCCTGCGGGGGAAGCCGCGCTCAATGAGATCCGCGAGCGAGGATCGATGAGGGATATTCCGAGTTTATCGGAGGCGCTCAGGCGGCGCTTCCCAATTGCTCTTGAGATCGCTCCCACCTTTCACGTGCGCATGCAGGCAGCTTTTCAAGCGCACGTGGATGCGGGGGTTTCCAAAACCGTGAACCTCCCGACTAACGCAACCTCCGACGAGGTTAAAGAAGTCTTCCTGCTCGCGCGCCAAATGCGTCTCAAAGGGATCACCGTTTACCGCTACGGCTCCCGCCCCGGGCAAACACTCTCTTTGGTCCACGAGGACGCGCGCGAGGACTGTAGGGAATGCGCAGTGTGACATTTTTCCCCTCTGCATCGAAACTGCCGTCTGGCTCGAAGAGATCAAGTTGATTCCGGACCACGATCCCGGCTAGGCCCACTCAGACAGGGGGCAGGCATTGACCGAATACTCGGCTCCTCCCTGCTATTGCCCGGTCATGGTTCTTTACCCCGCGTTCGGTCATCAACCCACTTTCTCGCGATCTGAGTCGCGTAGCTTTCGGCCTCCTCTTTGGCGTGAAAGCGATCATCAGGGCCAACGAGTGAGTGAGAGTGCCGATTACCTCCCTCGTGCCACGCTACGTCAGCCTTAGGAGTCCAGCAATTGGTGTTTGCGTTTAGGTCGGCGCCGGAGTAGATGTGGTGCCCTCTGTAGTATTCGTGCATGCGCTTATAGCCGTCCTCTGCGTTGAGACCGGGTCCTCTGGCAATTTCTAACCTGAGTACAGAGGCCGCTGTCTGTTACCTAAGTTACAAACTTTTCACCGCATCCTGCGGGAAAATGCGTCGAGGAAACAAGCAGGAAGTTTGCTACTGCTTTGTCAGCGGAGGGCGCATCAATGAAAAAGGCCTTTGTTCAGGCTTCTGAGCTTCGCGGTATCAAGACACTGGATTGGGTTCCATCCGACAGGATAGATTTGTTACACCGTCACCTGACGGAACTCAGGATAAGAAAAGGCGAGATCCTCTATCATCCGGGTAGGATAGCCAAACATCTTTACTGCGTTCTTGACGGAACGGTTGGTCTCTCTCTGGCAGGTAGCGAGGGCCGTCTTCTGCGCCTTGCGCTCGTGACGCGAGGGGAGTTCTTTGGCGTAAGCGCGTTTGTGCCGGGGTGGTGCCGGGTAAGCCAGGCTGTAGCGCTTCGGGACTCGCGGGTGGGAAGGATCGAAGCCCGTACTTTTGTTACCGAAGTGTGCGGTCTACCGTGGGACGTTTTTACCGCTATTATAGAGAGCACTCTGAAGCCCTTGCTCCAAGTTTCGCTACGGCGTGCGCTGTTTCTTGTGGAGAACCTAGTCGATCGAGTCGCTTTGATGCTTTGGGAGTACGCTGGTCATCCCGTGGCGGAACAAGCGATGGGGGTCTTGCCACCGGCCCTTACTCATGAGGAACTCGCCGCTCTGGTGGGCGCCTCGCGCCCTCGCGTCTCGCTTGCTCTCAGGGAACTCGAGAACAAGGGGTTTTTTACACGTGAGGGAAACCAAATCCGCGTCCACGGAAAGCGCTTGCGCGCTTATTTGGAGGACAAATATGGATATCTGTTTTGAGGCCAGGAGAGTTACCCGTTGACGACTATCGTCCTCTCCTGGAACTTCTTTCCCCTGGCGGTTTCTCTCGATTAGGCTCTTTAGGCGACGCGCAGTCAATAGGCCGGCTGTTCGGACCCTATAGCTCCATTTCTATTTCACACTCACCCTCGGATCTTTGTCTTTTTTTGCACTCTTGCAAAAACTTATGCCCCGCGATGGCTGGAGAAAGACCGGCTGTCCTTGACACCTTTGCGATTGCTTCACCCTCAGCCTTGGCTTGGTGTCCTAACATGCTCAGGCACGATCCGAAGACGATCTATGCCTCCTCTGCTCGTGCGTGGCCAGAGCCCCTCATATGGCCTTCGCACAAGGAGAGGCACTCCGGTCGGTTTTCCAAAGCGACAAAGCTCGGCCCGCTAAGCAGCCTTCTTTTCCCGCTCATCGACCAGGGCCATGACCTGGGGCTTTACCACTTCTTTGAAGTCCTGGTATTTAAGCCTGACCGTCTGAACGTGATTTCCCGCATTAAAGAAGATGGTCTCGTCTTTCTCCAGGGCGGGGTCCACGTAAACGGGCAAACCGAAGAGGTTGCCAAACGGAGGCATGGCACCGATCTCGCATTCGGGAAAGAGCGAAGCAAACTCCGATTCCGTCGCCAGGGAAACATTCTTGGCTCCAAGCGCAGCCTTCGCCTTTCTGAGGCTCACCATCCTGCTGGCCGGCACCACCGCCATCACATAAGCGGCATCCGCCTTCAAGATGACGACCTTAGCCATCTCCCTCCCGGACATATGCTGCCTCGCAGCAATTTCCTGCGCGGTAAACGCCAGCGGATGGACGTAGACCTCATAAGAGACTTTGGCCTGATCCAGAACCTCTTTTAATCGCTTGAGTATCGGCATGATAGCCTCCTTTCTGCTTAACGACTCAAGGTAAAATAGCTTCAACCTTCGGCTCGAATCACCAGCACCGGGTCTCCCGAGTGGCGCACGACTCGATCGGTGACGCTCCCCAAGACCCAGCGCCCGACTCCGGATCTTCCATGGGTGCACATGGCCACCAGGTTGTCCGGAGTTCCCTTGGCCACATCGATGATCTCGCCAGCGGCGTTGCCCTCGAGCAAAAGATGCGAGACGTTTTTCATCCCTTGCCAGCGAAGTTGATCCGCCTTCTCTTCGAGATACCTCTTCGCCTCCTCGCCTTTGATGTCCGCCCCGAGGGTCTCGAGATCGGGCACATATCCTTCCGCTCCGACGCCGTATGCATACGGATCCATACTGTAGACGCGCACCAGCATGACTTCGAGATCCACTTTCTCGGCGAGCGCTCGGACGTGCGGCAAGACCGTCTCGGCCAGCGCGGAGCCGTCCAGAGGTACCAAGACTCTCTTCAGCATAGCCTCCCCAGCGCCGTTGCCGCCATCCCCCGGCCGAACGAGAAGGAGATGGTTAGTAGCTGCGTGCAGAACCTTGTCCGCGACACTCCCGAGAAGCCACCGCTGCACCCCCGAACGCCCATGCGTTGCCATTGCGATCAGCGCGCCCCGGTCGGCGGACGCCCTATCCACAATGATTTCGGCGGGATTTCCGATCTCCGCAAAACAATGAACGTCAGCCGAGTCGGAAAACGAGTGCCCGACCTTTTCGAGATAAGCCAGGCTATCGCGCGTCATGCTCGCCCCGACGGTGTCGAAATAGCGACCGATTTTGGGATCGCAGAAGGCCGAAATGGTCTCGGGCTCGATCCCCACTAAAAGCTCCACCGGTGTCTTGAGGGCTCTAACAATAGAGCGGGCCCAGGGAAGGATTCCCTCAGACAACCGTGAACCATCGAGCGGAATTAAGATCCTTGAATACATAACCTTTCCTCCTCGACCTTTTGCCCCGAGCCCGCGTAGTAAAGAATGAGCAAAAAGCATGCCTCGACTTTTTACTCGGCAACTCACCCATTTGCTTCTTCCAGGGGAGGAATTATTTTCATCTGTGCGATTTGCCTCTATCCCCTTTTCTCACTCATGGGAATCGTAGCGGTACTCAACGACTTCAGGGAGAAAAATCTGACACCATTTTAGCGCGGTTTGCTTCCTACATTAGGGCTGGCGCGTTGGCACGAAATGTGCGAATTTGTGGCCACGGCAATTCTGCGGCTGCGGTTTCCTTTGCCGCTATGAAAACATCCGTGTAGAAATGAGGAGGGAAGAACCATTCAACTCCCACTGCAAATAACATTTCGTAACATGTCTCCATCACCTACGGTTGAAGCGCACATTCGTGAAAAGGCGGACAAGCTGGATGCCTTCTACGACAGAATCATGAGCTGCCACGTCACGGTCGAAGCGCCGCACCGCCGCCACCGCAAAGGAAAGCGCTACCGCGTGCGCATCGACATCACCGCTCCGGGAGGCGAACTCGTGATCAACCGCGCGCCCAGGCGCATCCATGAGCCGGACCTGGAGCAACCAAAGGCGCCGTTGCACGAGCAGATAGAAAACCATGAGCCGAGCAAGCAGGCCACCCACGAGGATATCTATGTCGCCATTCGCGATGCCTTTGATGCGGCTCGGCGCAAGCTCCAGGATTATGCCCGCCGCCAGCGCGGCCAGATCAAGATCCACGAGGGACAGCCCCAGGCCAGGGTCAGCAAGCTTCTCCCTGGGGAAGGATTCGGATTCCTGGAGACGCCCGACGGGCGGGAGATCTATTTCCACCGTAACAGCGTCCTGGCCCCGGGCTTCGATCATTTGGAGGTCGGCATGGGGGTCTTCTTCGCGGAAGAGCAGGGGGAGAAAGGAGCTCAAGCAACCACCGTAAAAGCCATGGGCAAGCGCTCGAGTTTAACGAAGCCGGGCCCGATTTAGGAAAGACGACGATCATGGTCAACGAAATTCTAGTCTGCCTGGACGGCTCTTCGTTCGCGGAGGCGATCCTTCCGTACGCGCGGGGGATAGCGCGGTCGCTGAAAGCCAAGCTCGCCCTGCTGCGGATCATCGATCGTGAAGAGGAGTTTTCCGCCGCCCGAAAATACCTGCTGGGCTTCGCCCGGCGTTACGACGCCGACGCTCGAGTGAGAATGAAGGAGACCGACGCGGCCAGCTCGATTGTGGCTGAGTTAAGGCAAAAGCCGTTCGTGCTCGCGGCCATGACGACTCACGGGCACACTGGGATGCTTGAGGCCCTTGTGGGAAGCGTCGCCTTCAGCGTCGTTCGGGGCGCCGGGCGACCGCTCCTTCTCTACCGCCCACCAGCTCATGCCTTGAACGCGGACCCCGACGCCGAGATCAAGATCGCCTCGGTAGTGGCGACCCTCGACGGCCAGGAGTTTTCCGAAAAAATTCTCCCTTACGCGGTCGAGATGGCGCAGGCGCTGAAGGCGAGGCTGGAATTGGTGCAGGCCCTGGCTTTGGCAGGGCCGGAGTCACGTATCCCGCCGGAGTTGGGGCGCGATGTACTGGAAACTTCCTACCTCTGCCGGCAGGCGCAGGCCATCACAGAAAAACACGGGCTTAAAGTAGACTGGGACGTTCTTCACGGCCAGCCAGCCGACGCCATCATCCGCTATCTAGAAGGGCGCCTTGACGTCCTGCTGGCGATGACTTCCCACGCCCGGCTCGGGTTGGAGAGGGCGATCTTCGGCAGCGTGGCGCGCGAATGCGTCAGGCGGGCCAAGGTACCGCTGCTTCTCTACTGGCCCGATCAGTGAAGTCAGGCCTCCTTCAGCTCGCGGACCAGTTCGAGAACCATCTTGTTTGCATCGCCGAAAAGCATCAAGGCATTGGGGGCACCAAAAAGCGGATTCGGAACCCCCGCAAAGCCGGGGCTCAGGCTGCGCTTGACGACCACCACGGTCCGGGCCTTATCGACATCGAGGATGGGCATTCCCGCGATCGGGCTGGCTGAGTCGGTTCGGGCGGAAGGGTTGACGATGTCGTTAGCGCCGATGACCAGAACCACGTCAGTGAGAGGAAACTCCGGGTTGATCTCATCCATATCCCTGAGCTTCTCGTAGGGAACGTTAGCTTCGGCGAGCAGAACATTCATCTGACCGGGCATGCGGCCGGCTACCGGATGAATCGCGAAGTCGACTCGAATCCCCCGCCCTTCCAGGAGTTCTGCCAACCCGGCGACGCTATGCTGGGCCTGCGAGACCGCCATGCCATAGCCGGGAACGATCACAACCCGGCGCGCAGTCTCGAACAACAAGGCGACCTCCTCAGGAGAAACAGACTTGACCCGGCCTGCATATTTTTTCTCGGCCATGCCCCCGTGTTCCGCATCCGGCGGCAGCGAGCCAAACACGACATGGATCAATGACCTGTTCATGGCCTGGCACATGATCCGCGTCAGAATCAGGCCTGAAGCCCCTACCAGAGAGCCGGCGATGATGAGAATGTTGTTTGCGAGCGCAAACCCGGTGGCGGCTGCCGCCAGCCCGGAATAGGAATTAAGCAAGGCTATCACCACAGGCATATCGGCGCCCCCGATCGGGATCACCAGCAGCACGCCCAGCACCGAGGCGACCCCCAGAAGCGACCAATAAACCGCCTGCAGGAAAGGGTCAGCAACCACCCAGACGCCCAGACCACAGGCCACAAGAGCAAGCAAACCATTGATCGCCTGTTGTCCGGGGAAGCGGACAGGCCGATCCAAAAAAAGCTCCTGAAGTTTGGCGCCGGCAACGAGACTGCCCCAGAACGTGACCGCACCGATCAAGCCGGAGGCAACTGTGGCAATGGTCAACTGGGGTGAGGGCATCGCGCCCGCGGCCTCCGCCTCAATCAGAACAGCGCCTGCCACCAGGACCGAGGCCGCACCCCCAAAGCCATTCAGCAGGGCAACCATCTGGGGCATTGCGGTCATCCGAATCGTCAGCGCCAGCGCGGCCCCGATGACCGAGCCGACGATCAGCCCGGCGCCGATCATCTCGAAGCCGAGAATGCGCCGGTCGAAAAGGGTGGCGAGCGCGGCGAGGAGCATGCCCAGCGCTCCGAGAAGATTCCCGCGCACCGCGGTGCGGGGATGGGCGAGCCCTCTGAGGCCCAGGATGAACAGAGCCGAGGCAACCAAATAAGAGAGATCTATCAGAAGCCCGCGCACGCCTCAGTCTTTTCTCCGGAACATCTCGAGCATACGATGGGTAACGAGGAAACCTCCCACCACGTTGATCGCAGCTAAGGTCACGGCGATGAAACCCAGGGTGGTGATGAGAACCGTCTGTTCTGAGCCGGCGGAGATTAGGGCGCCCACGAGCGTGATCCCGGAGATGGCGTTTGCGCCGGACATCAGCGGAGTGTGAAGAGTCGGCGGGACCTTGGTAATGACCTCAAATCCGACAAAGAGAGCCAGCACAAATATCGTCAGGGCAGTGATCAGGGCTTCCATCATCCCCTTCCTTCGGTCACGGCGACGGGCGCGTCCATGCCGAGCGCCTCGCGCACCCGCGGATGCACCACCTCGCCCCGGTGCGTGACCAGAGTCTCCCGGATGATAACGTCGTCCAGCTCAAGCCTGAGGCGGCCGTTCCTAAGAATGTTGAGGAGAAAGGTGGATATATTCTTGGCGTACATCTGGCTAGCGTGATACGGCACACTGGCAGGCAGATTGACCGGGCCTAGTATGGTTACGCCGTTTTTGACCACGACCTCTCCCGGGCAGGTGAGTTCGCAATTGCCTCCCCGCTCCGCTGCCAGGTCGACGATCACGGAGCCGGCAGGCATAGCAGCTACCATCTCGGCCGTGACCAATAATGGCGCCTTTTTCCCCGGCACCACAGCCGTCGTGATCACAGCATCGCTGCTTGCCAGCGCCCGGCTCAGGGCTGCGCGCTGCCGCTGGTAAAACTCATCGCCCAAAGCCCTAGCATAGCCGCGCTCATCTTCGGCCTCAGCCGCTCCATCAAGCGGCAGCGCAACATATTTCGCCCCCAAGCTCAGCACGTCCTGCTCGACGGCGGGCCGAACGTCGTAGGCTTCGACGGCGGCTCCCAGCCGGCGTGCCGTAGCAATCGCCTGCAGCCCGGCCACCCCGGCCCCGATTACAAAGACGCGCGCGGGCCTGATCGTTCCGGCTGCGGTCGTCAGCATAGGAAACATCTTCGAAGACGCGCCGGCAGCCACGAGGACCGCTTTGTAGCCAGCTATAGTGGACATGGAGGAAAGAGCATCCATGCTTTGAGCGCGGGCGATCCGTGGGATAAGCTCCATCGCAAATTGGGTCACTCCACGCGCCGCGACCGCTGCGACGGCCTCAGGCTCGGCTAAAGGCTCGGCGAACCCGATCAGTAGCTGACCCGGGCGTAGAAGATCGAGATCGGCACGTCCCGCTTCGAGATTGGCGCCGAAAGCTCGGACCTGAAGTAGAATATCGGCGGCAGAAAAAATCTCGGCCCTCGCCGGTAAGACTCGCGCCCCTTTCTCTTGATAAGCCGCGTCGGGAAACCCCGCAGCTTTCCCTGAGCCAGCCTGAAAGATGACCTCCAGGCCGATGTTTGTGAGAGAGGGAACGAGGGAGGGAGTCAGCGCAACGCGGCGCTCACCAGGAAAGGTCTCTCTGGGAACCCCGACGATCATGCGTTCTTGCTGGCCACTTTTCCCCCTTCGGCTCCGCGCCCGCCCTGTTCCATCTTTTGCTTCCAGCGCAGCAGCCCGTGGCGCACATACTCGGGGTCAATCCCTAAGATCTCGCAGATGTTCTCAAAGGAAAAAAGCCAAGCGCTGTGCCTTTCGAAGATCCATTCCTCAGCCTCTTTGAACTGCTGTCCTCCCCTCCGATCTTTTGCTGCTGCGTACTTCATGTAACAATTGACGGCATCCTCCAAAATCGCCAGCATGAGTCCGATCGCTCCCTCGTGGACGCTTCTGCGGCGTTGTGTTTCCAGGTATTCACTCTCAACCGCGAACGGCATCGTGCTGTCCGGCGTATCGAAGGATTCCTTGAAAGCTAAAGCCCGTTCCATAAAAACCTCTTGCCCGGGAAAATCAAATCCTCCGTTGACAAGCTGATCTCCACTTCCAAACCGCATAAAACATGCCAAAAAACAACTCGCGTGATGTCAGCGAGAAGGCACGCAATTTTTTCAATGCGATTCCCAGCTTTGCAACAAAAGCTGGCCCGGGATTGGCAACGTTAGGAAAAACCGCCCGGCGGCCCAACAAAGGTATCGAAAAACACAACAAAAATTTCTGGCACATGAGTTGCTGCTAGCAGCAGGAAAGAAGCTCCAAGCATAAATCCGGGGATGGAGCCGGGACCCCTCAACTAGCTGTGTGCGAAACAAAATCTCAACAGCGAGCCAGACAAGACGATCAAATGTCACCGGGAGGAACCATGGCGAAAAAAATCGTCCACGTAGTCGGCACCGGTACCATTGGGGAGCCCTTGATCGGGATGTTGTCCACCTTTCGCGAGCCCTTCGGGATTGACGAGGTCACCTTCCACAAGCGCACCCCTCTGGTCACCGATCGCTCCAAGGTCATCGTCCTGGGCCAAAAAGGCGCCAGGCTCTGCGTCGATAAAGATCGCTGGGGAAAATTCAAAGAGATGGGCATGCCGCCCCACTACGAGGCCGAGCAGGCCATCGAGAGGGCCAACGTGATCATCGACTGCACCCCGGTGGGCAACGACAACAAGGCGAAATACTACCAGCGCTACGCCAACAACGGGCGGGGCTTCATCGCCCAGGGCAGCGAGTTCGGCTTCGGCAAGATGTACGCCCGGGGCATCAACGACAAGGCCCTAAAGAAAGGCCAAGACCAGTTCATCCAGGTGGTCAGCTGCAACACCCACAACCTGGCCGTTCTCATCGACACCATAGCTCTCGGCCCCGAAAAAGAGGACAACCTTGAGGAAGGGCGATTTGTCTGCATGCGGCGGGCGAACGATCTAAGCCAGGAGGGCGAGTTCATACCGGCGCCTGAAGTAGAAAAGCATGACGACGCCCGGTTCGGGACTCACCAGGGCAGAGACGCCCACCACCTCTTTAAAACGCTGGGCCTAGACCTCGACATCTACTCCTCCGCGGTCAAGTTAAACACGCAATACATGCACGCCATCCATTTTAACTTGAATCTGCGGCGCGGCATCGGTATGAATGAGGTCATCCACCGCCTCACGGCCAACCGGAGAGTCGCCCTGACCAACAAGAAGTCTTCCGCGTCCGTCTTCTCCTTCGGCCGGGACCACGGGCTGTTCGGGCGGATTCTCAACCAGACCGTCATGGTCACGCAGAGCCTGGCCTTAAAGGGGGAGCGTGAGGTCGTCGGGATGTGCTTCACCCCGCAGGATGGCAATTCGCTCTTGAGCAGCCTTGCCGCAACGCTCTGGTTCCTCTACCCGGACTCCTATGAAGAGCGCCTGAGCCCGCTGAAGCCTTACTTCTTCCAAGAGATCTAAACAACGATCAAGGGTTCAAGGGTTTCCCTTCATCCCTTCGAGAGGAACGCCTTCAAAGCGAACCGGATCGCCAGCGCCTATACCCCAACGCCTGGCGAGACCGCCTCGCACCTCGAGCACGTACTGGCTCGGAGCTGAGACCGCGAGAGTTGAGGTGGAGAAAGGGGTGGCCTCGTGAATGATCCCGACAATTCTCTGG
>JACPSF010000130.1 GCA_016193385.1 Deltaproteobacteria bacterium | reverse complement strand
GGAACTGGGCGGCCTCGATCTCGTCGTGATGGGCGTCGGTGTCAACGGGCACATCGGCTACAACGAGCCCGGTTCTTTCTTCGACTCCCGCACCCGGGTCGTGCGTCTGACTCCGGGAAGCGTTGCCAGGATCTTTACTCCGCTCCCCGTTGACGGGGTGAGACGCGGGCTCACGATGGGAATCGCCACGATCCTGGAAGCCCGCGAGATCCTCCTTCTGGCCAGCGGGCCCGGCAAGCGAGAAAGCATCAAGGCCCTGCTGGAAGGCCCGGAAACCACGGACATGCCCGTTACCGTCCTGCGCCGCCATCCCAAGCTCACGGTCATCCTGGACCGGGATGCCGATCCACGCCCGCATGAGAAAACACCCGCCTAGTCCGAAATTCTCTTGGCCACCCCCAATCTTTGCGGCTCCGTCGGCAAGGGGCACCCCGGTTCCTCCCTTCCCTCGCTGCAATCCGTTCGGGAGCCCAAAGAGCCGCCCCCGAGGATCTGAGGCCAGACAGATAAGCCGGCACGAGAATCCGGCCTCTAGGCAAAGCCACTCTGGAGGCACTTTTTGAAGTGATTGCCAAAGGAAAAACAAGTGCTTAAGGAAAAAAGGCATTATGTCGATATCTCCAGTATAAATTCCTACGCTCTCTGGGGGAAAACCGGGCGAGGGTACAGGAGTGACTGCGTAAGTGATTCGGATTGCGATTGTTGGCGCCGGCCACGAGGGCGCGGCGCTACTCCAACTCTGGTATGGAAAAGAAGGGATTGAAATCGCCGGCATGGCGGACCGGGACCCTCAAGCCCCGGGTCTGCAGCTAGCCTGCCATCTGGGTGTTCCCACTACCCTGGATGTTCGAGAACTGCTGAAAGATTCCCGACCCCAATTGCTCATTGATGTGGCAGGCGATCCATCTGTGGCAGTTGCTCTCAAATCCCTGGTCCCCCTGGCTACAGAGATTCCCCTGGGAAACACCGCCTGCCTGTGGAGCCTGATTCAGGACCCCACTTACCTTTCGGCTATTGTCCAGGAATCTGTGGACGCCATCTTTACCCTGGACCCCCAGGATCGGATCATCTTCTGGAACCGGGGAGCCGAACTCTTGCTGGGCTACCGAGCCGAGGAGATCCTGGGACAACCGTTTTTCCGCCTGATTCCCCCCGAGCGGCACGATGAGATCAAAAAAATTCGGGCTCTGCTGGAGCAGCAGGGGTTTGTGCGCGACTACGAAAGCGAGCGGCTGGCCAAGGATGGCACCCGAATCCCGTTCAACATTACCGTAACGGAACTTCGAGACGAAAAGGGGCAGCGGGTGAACCTGACCGGTATCCTCCGCGATATCCGTGAAAGCAAGAAACTCGCCATGGAAAGGGAGGCTCGCTACAAAGAGCTCAAAATCCTCCACGAGATCAGCCAGATCATTTTAAATTCTCCAAACCTGAACACGGTCCTGGAGGGAATCCTGGACAAGGCTCTGGCGGTGGGCTCCTTTGACCTGGGAGTCATCCACCTAATCGACTCTGGAGATGACGTGCTGAGACCGATGGCGCACCGCGGGTACCGGGATCCCGAGAATGTGAAAAGACACTACAAGGACACCAAAGATCCGGCTACCGGAAGGCTTGTGGCTCGTGTAATAAATTATAAGGAAGTCCGGATAGAAGAAAATGTCCCGGAATCCGACGGGCTGCGGACGTTCAAGCGGGAGGGCATTCATTCCGCGATGGTGGTTCCTGTGCGGGCGCAAGAAGATGTGTTCGGAGTTCTCCAGCTCGGGAGCCGCACCCCGCGGAAATTCCCACCGACTGAAGTCCATCTTCTGGAAGCCATCGGGAGCCAGTTGGGAATTGCAGTCCAAAAAGCCAGGCTTTACGAGGAGGCCCGCCAGGCCTATGAGAAGCTTAAATCGACCCATGAGCGGTTGATCCAGGGGGAGCGGCTGCGGGCGCTGGGTGAACTGGCTAGCGGGGTGGCCCACGACTTCAACAACCTTCTGACCACGATCCTCGGCCGCACCGAGATGCTCCTGAAGAAAATCAAGGACCCTGATGTTCGAAATAGCCTGGAAGTCATCCAAAAGGCCACCCTAGACGGAGCCTCCACGGTTCATCGGGTACAAGAGTTTGCCCGGGTCAAAAATGAGGAACCCCACACCACCTGTGTCGATCTGGTCGCAGTTATAGCGGACGCGATTGAGTTCACCCGGAGCCGCTGGGAAAAGGAAGCTCAGGCCGCGGGAGTTTCCATAACCATTAGAAACGAGTGCACGGAGCTGCCCTCGGTCCTGGGAAGTCCTTCTCAACTGAGAGAAATTTTCACCAATCTGATCCTCAACGCGGTTGATGCCATGCCCCAAGGAGGGACGATCACCTTCCGGTCTCAAACAATCGAAGACGGCGTTCTCCTGGAGATCAGTGATACGGGGATCGGGATTCCTCCGGAGACCCAGAAGTGCATCTTCCAGCCGTTTTTCACCACCAAAGATCGGAAAGGAACGGGGCTCGGGCTCAGCATTGTGGAGGGGATTGTCCAGAGACATCAGGGAAACATCTGGGTCAAGAGCCAGGAAGGAGAAGGAACGACCTTTACGATCGAACTCCCCCTCGCAACCCCGGTTGCGGACCAGAAAATCCTGGCAGCCCCTTGCGTGACGAGCCACTCCGGGAACATTCTGGTCATCGACGACGACGGCCAAGTTCGGGAGATCCTCTGCGACATCCTCGAGCTGGCGGGTCACAAGCCCCAGGGAGCTGCTTCGGGCGCCCAGGGCCTCGCCCTGCTCAGAGAGGGGGGATACGATCTGGTACTTACTGACCTGAAGATGCCCGAGATGGACGGGTGGGAGGTCGCCAGAGCTGTTAAGGCTCATCACCCGGATATCCCTGTTGTGCTCATCAGCGCGTGGGGAATGGAACTGACCGGAAAGCAGATCCGTGAAAACGGCATTGCCGCGGTCATTACCAAACCCTTTCGCTCCCTGGAGATCACCGATACGGTTTCCCATCTACTGACAGAACAAAAACGAACTATTCCAAGGGAGGATTGATCTATAGGAAGCCGCCCGCTCTTAATCTCCAGCAAACTGCATGGAATGAAGACAGGTAAAGACCGGATTCCTTCCCATCAACTCGATCGTTTAGCAAACAAGGTCCGGATCCTATCCTCAAAGGCGACAGCCGAAAACGGAAGGATGATGTAGTCATCGACTCCGGCCTGGATGGCTCCGAGAATGGATCCCTTGTCTGGATTCCCGCTTACAACAATGACTTTCATCTTGTTGACCTTCGGATGAGAGCGAATCGATTTCACCAGGTTCCACTCTCGCATCTCACGAATTTCCCCGTTCACAATCAGAACGTCAGCACCTTCTTCCCGAACGAGCGTATTCAAGACGTTTCCTGTAGGAACCAGTTCAAGGATGGTAGAGCCTCCCATGCTTTGCAGGCACCCCTTGATAAACTTCCGCAAGGACAGGTTCTCGTGGGCAATGAGAAAACGGACTCCTTTGGGTAACGAAGGAGTCGAACTTTTTCGGAGTTGAGATCTTCCCGCCATCAGAGGACCGAGACCATCTTTGATCATAACCCATGAGGCTCTCGTTGATTTTCACCCTCGCCTCCCGCAAGGATGTAGGAAAAGCTCATTTCTTTGAGAACGGGGGTAATGGTGCGGCAAAGGTCGGAATTCCCGTAAACGATTAAAATACTGGGGGTGTTGGGGACAAGTCGGATGGATTTAGCAAGGATAGAGCTGGCTTGGATTGCCGTCATTAGTTTCAGGTTAGCGCTCATCAAATTCAACTCGTTTTCCCGGAGATTTTTTACTTTCTCCATTCACTTATCGTCATATCGGCTTGTCTCTAAAGGCCCTAAAGAGTGTAACCTCTCCTCGGAAGCTCTTAGTGATTGGTTTGATTTTCGAGTCGTACGAAGATGAAGAAGGGGGAAAGGCACGGCTACCGCTCTACAGGACGAGGTACTTATGAGCGGCTTTCAACGGGGAAGTACGTGCCAGCAGCGTTGGTGGCCCCAACGGGAATCGAACCCGTGTTTCCGGCGTGAGAGGCCGGCGTCCTAGGCCGCTAGACGATAGGGCCATAACGGTAGGTTAAAACGAGGGGGATTATAGCAGGTCGATACTGAAAAGCAAACTCTCTGTGTAGAGCCCGGTGGGCTTCCCAGGCCCCCTATTCGGCCTTGTATTCCAAGCCACAGGCGGTCTACAATAGCCCTCAATTCAGCCCCTAACCCGACAAGATTTCCAGATTGAGCGGGAGATCGCTCAGTTCAAGGAGGAACGGCCTATGGGCACGGACAATAAGCCGATCGGCAGCGGGTTTATGATCTTTCTCCTGATCCTTCTCGTGGCCGGCATGACCGCCTCGGGGTTGTGGGTCACGCAGGGGCTCAACTGGATTCTCACGGCCCTCTTCCTGCTGGTTTTTATGATCGTTCTGGGCATCCGGGTCTGCGGGCGGCCGGCGGGGATCCTGATCAACGAGCGCAATCTCATGAGCCTCTCCCGGTTTCAGATCGTCGTCTGGACCCTGCTCATCCTCTCAGCCTATCTGACCATGGCCCTTTCCCGGGTTGCAGCCGGCGGTATCTCCGATCCTCTGGCTATCGAGCTCGACTGGCGACTGTGGGCTTTGCTCGGGATCAGCACGACTTCCCTGGTGGGCACTCCTTTGATCTTAAGCACGAAGAAAGTCAAGACTCCCGCCAACGCCGAGGCGGTGACCAAGAAAGCCGCAGCCGAGCTCAAGCAGCCGGAAGCGGAGATTCAGGAGAACATCGAGGGAACTCTCTATGGCAACCCGAGCCCGGCGGACGCTCGCTTCTCGGACATGTTCGAGGGGGAGGAGATCAAGAATACCGCCTACATCGACATGGCCAAAGTGCAGATGTTTTTCTTTACCCTGGTGGCTGCCGTGAGCTATGCTGTTCTTCTCTTCCAGATGATTGCGACAAAGTCCCCTCAGGAACTCGCGAGCTTTCCCATCCTTCCCGATGGCCTCATCGCCATTCTGGGGATCAGCCACGCGGGCTACCTGGGAAACAAGATCGTGGACCACACCCAAACCGCCTGAATTGCAAGGAGCGTCTATCAAGATTTCGCCGCAGCTAGGGGTCCCACTAGGAAAAGGAGGCGAAGATGAAGAGAGGAATGGGAATCGCCGGGCTTTTTGGTGTGATCCGATCGATATGACTAGCACCAAGGTTACAGTAGTCACCAAGCGGCGGATTTCTATCAACCTTGCCACGACCTTGACAGAGACAACCTTCCATAACCGCTTCGCTCAAGCGGTGGAGATCCTGAAGGCCGGAAAGTCCCTTCCCCAGCAGCCTCCGCAAGAGAGCGGGGCCGCCAAGTAAGAAGACTCGCAGCAGAACACCAGAAGGAGGATGGAGAGCATTGAAGGCCCATGATTTTGACCCGCGCTTTGCGCACCTCTTCCAGCCCGGAAAGATCGGCAAGCGCAATGTCCCGAACCGGATCAAGTACGCGGCGTGCTGAATCTCGAACTACTGTACCCCGGAGGGTTACACCTCAAGATCGCCGAGAGAGCCGGGTGCGATTTGATCTCACTGGTCATCGGCTGGCACGAATCGCGCACCGGAGCCCTGGGACGCGACGTTCCCCACGACGGCTGGCTTCCGATCTCGGAGGCCGTTTCCCGGGAGGTTAAGATCCCCGGAGATCAAGCCCTGCATTGGGGACCTCACATGCCTCGCCCGCCTCTTCTCCGATATTCCGTACGCGTGCACAATGAACGCCCGGCTGGGCCATGAGGTGGAGCCCGAGTACGACATCACCCGGGCTTCCCAGATCAAGAAGGTCCTGGTCGTGGGAGGGGGCCCGGCCGGGTTGGAGTTCGCCGTCACCTCGGCTCAGAGAGGACACCAGGTGACCGTCTATGAGAAGCGCGACCGGGTCGGCGGTCAGACGACGGCGGCGCTGCGGGAAATCAGCGGAGGGGACATTTTCGGGAAAGCTCAGGATTATTATCTAACGATGCTGAAAAAACACGGGGTGCCGCTCGTTCTGAACACGGAGGTCACGCGGGACCTCGTCAAGAAGGAACGCCCCGACGTGGTGGTGGCTGCGGGCGTGCGGCTGGCCAAGCCCTCTTTCCAAGGCAACGGGATACCCCTCCTGTCGGCTCTAGAGTTTATGGGCAAGGGGCTGGAGAATACGGACGTGGGCGATAGAGTCGTCGTGCTCTCGGGCGACCGGCTCGGGCTGGTCACGGCCGAGTACCTGGCCAACAACGGCAAGCAGGTCACCTTGATCGAGGATGGGAAGCGCTGGGGGAAGGACGTAGGGATCACGTTCAAGTGGCGTCACGACCAGTGGATCAAGGACCTGAAAGTCCGCGCCTTAACCCAGACGCGCGCCTTGGACCTGGAGGGGGGCGGTGTACGGGTGCGCGGTGCCGACGGTCAGGAAGAGGTGACCCCCGCCGACGCGGTGATTTATGCGGGCCCGCGGGTCTCTCAGCAAGAGCTTTTCCTCACCTGCGAGTACCTGTGCGACGAGATTTATCTGATCGGAGACGCGGTGATGCCCCGGGACATGTACAACGCCGTGCATGAGGCCTATAAGCTCGGCGTGCGGGTATAAGGTGGCAGTGAATCGCTACTGGATTTCAGCGCTCGGTGTGATTCTGCTTGTGGCGGCGGCTTCCGTCGCCGCGGCCCAGCAATGGAGCCGCAAGTATGTCAGCTCCTTGCCGGATTCCGCCTTTGCCGCCGTGGAGACGGCCCCCAATGGGAGGAAATTGCGCCACCTGCCCCACCATGATCACACCGGGGCGCTCGACATCCCCCACCTGAAAAGTGCCCGCGCCCGTCTCAAGCAGGTCAAGTGGGCCGACCCCGCCAACGCGGAAAAAGCCAGGCTCCATCTCGAAGAACACTGGCGTGAGTACCAGCAGGCGGCGGCCCAGACCCGCAAGCGGCCCGCCCCCTTGGATCTCAATCGAGCTTCCCTGGAAGAGCTGATGAGGCTCCCCCGCATTGGAGAGAAAACCGCGCGCGCGATCCTGAACTACCGGGAGGCACACGGCAGTTTTAAGAGTGTGAACGAACTGCAGCTTGTCCATGGGATCGGGCCGAAAACCTTTGAAGCCATCAAGGACCTGGTCACGGTGAAATAATCGTCAGACCCTCGATCCCGCTGGCCTCATTCTCCATGGACACACAATGGCAAATTCCGTATACTCTCCTTTATCCGAAGGGACTTCTTATCAACCAGAACTCTCGGGTGTGGCTACGTTCGACTCCTGGCCATTGACCCCGGTGTACATCGCCCAAGGGTGCAGCGGGAAGCGACGAAAGGAGGGGCAGATGAGAAGAACAAGAGGATTGTACTTAGGCATGGTGGCAATCGGCATCGCCGCGCTTTTGAGCGCCTCGCCGGCCCGGCTGAGTGCCCAACAAAAAGCCCGCGGAGCGGTCCGCATCGGCGGCAACGACATCGGCGGTGTGGTCACCAGCAAGAGTGGGCCGGAAGCCGGCGTCTGGGTGATCGCGGAAACGACCGACCTTCCCACCAAGTTTGCCAAGATCGTGGTCACCGACGATCGCGGGCGCTACGTGGTGCCCGACCTGCCGAAAGCGACCTACAGCGTGTGGGTGCGCGGCTACGGGCTGGTCGATTCGCCGAAGGTTCGAACCGCGCCTGGCAAGATCGTAAATCTGAAGGCGGTAGTGGCGCCAAGCCCGGCCGCGGCGGCGCAGTACTATCCGGCCATCTACTGGTATTCGATGCTGAAGATTCCGGATGCGAGCCAATTCGGCGGCAAGAGCGCTATCCCCGAAAAGGTCCCCCAGACCGAATGGCTCACTGTGATGAAGAATAGGTCCTGCATCGGCTGCCATCAGCTGGGCCAACTGTCCACCCGCACGATCCCCACGACACTCGGCGAGTTCAAGTCATCGGAAGAAGCTTGGATTCGCCGCGTGCAGTCAGGACAGGCCGCGGGGCTCATGGTGACCCCGCTTGGCCAACTTGGCGGCGTGCCGTTCAAGTACTTCGCCGATTGGACCGACCGCATCGCCAAGGGCGAACTGCCGCATGCCAAGCCCACGCGGCCGCAAGGCGTCGAGCGCAACATTGTTGTCACGACCTGGGAGTGGGCGGACCCAAAGAAATACCTCCACGACCTGATCGCTTCGGATCGGCGCTATCCGACGGTCAATGCCTACGGCCCGCTCTTCGGCTCGCCCGAATACAGCACGGACATGCTGCCGATCCTTGATCCGAAGACGCATAAGGTCACGAGCTTCAAGGCTTCGGTGCGCGATCCGGACATGCCGGAGTCGCTCGGACCCGGACACGCCGCGGCCGCCAAGCCGATGGCGCCTTCGCCCTATTGGGGCGACGAGAAGATCTGGGACACCAGAGTCAACAACCACAACTCCATGTTCGACAAGAAGGGCAGGCTGTGGCTGGCGGCGACGCTGCGCGGCGTCAACAACCCGGACTTCTGCAAGAAGGGCTCCGACCAACCCTCGGCCAAGGCATTTCCGCTGGAGCGGTCGGCCCGTCAGGTGACGATGCTCGATCCGAAGACGATGAAGTACACCTTCATTGACACCTGCTTCGGGACCCATCACCTGCAGTTTGGCTACGACGCCAACGACACGCTGTGGACCAGCGGCGGCGGGCCGGTGGTCGGCTGGGTCAACACCAAGATGTTCGACGAGACAGGCGATGCGGTAAAGTCGCAAGGATGGACGGCGCTCATCCTCGACACCAACGGCAACGGCAAGCGCGACGACTACGTCGAGCCCAACCAGCCGGTCGATCCTGCCAAGGACAAGCGCATCGGCGGGGGCTTCTATGCCGTGATGCCGAGCCCGGTTGACGGCTCCGTCTGGGGCTCCGTCGGGGTCTTCGGCGGCACCGCGGCGATCGTGCGGCTCGATCCGGGGCCCAATCCGCCCGAGACGGCACTCGCGGAGATCTATAACGTGCCGATGCCTGGTTTCGGCATCCGCGGCGCCGATATCGACAAGAAGGGCGTGGTGTGGGTGTCGCTTGGCAGCGGCCATATCGGCAGCTTCGACCGGCGCAAGTGCAGGGGTCCGCTCAACGGGCCGAAGGCCACAGGCGATCACTGCCCCGAGGGCTGGACATTCTACCAGTACCCCGGTCCCGGCTTCCAGGGCCTTGCGGAGAACAGCGCCGAGTCGAGCTACTACACCTGGGTCGACCAGCACAACACGTTCGGGCTCGGCGAGGATGTGCCGATGTCGACCGGCAACCTCAACGACGGCCTGGTCGCGCTCAAAGACGGCAAGATGATCCTGCTGCGCGTACCGTACCCGCTGGGCTTCTACGCCAAGGGGTTTGACGGGCGCATCGACGACCCGAAGGCCGGCTGGAAGGGCAGAGGATTGTGGACGGCCAGCGGAGACAGGACGCCCTGGCTCATGGAAGGCGGCAAAGGAAAGAAGCCCATGGTCGTCCACTTCCAGCTGCGCCCCGATCCGCTCGCGAGGTGAACGGATCACGAAAAGCCTGTGAATGCACAGCATTTACGCGCCTTTGGACATCGGAGACCCCCCCTCCGCGCTTCTTGAAGAACCAAAGTCAGTTAGCACCGGAGGGGGTCAACTTCTGGACAACAAGGGAGAGGATAGCCTGAGCAGAGGCAACGGCCTTTTCCCCTTGTTCCTGAGTGTAGGACTCAAACGGTACGGCAGGAGGGGCAAGTGCGTCGGGATAGCGGGTTGGGATATAGTACTGATCGAGAATCCGGCCGGAAGCAATGTAAGAGATGAAATCCGGGTCGATCTGGGAGCAGCGTTCGGCTAACTGCGCCACGGAGTGGATGGGAACGGAACGCTGGCCCCGGGTTATAAGGAATGCCTTGAGGGCCTTCTGGCTTGCCTGTTCGGCCATGAAACAGGCGTCAGAGTAGTCAGCCTGCCCGTTATGCCGACGGGCAACGGACAGGTCGTGTTCGGCCTGTCGGAGCCAGCGCCTGCCCGCCTCAAGGTTTGGCCTCATAGATCACCTTTCCCTCCCGGAACGCTTGGGTAATAAACGGGTTCTCTTCGTCCAGCATCGCTTGGATTTCACCAGGCGTATAGACCAGGATATCGGCATGAACTCCAGATGGGCACAGGTTGGCCATCGCCTCCAGGCGTTCGAGGAAAGGTTCTTGCGTCTCCTTGATCACCAGCAAATCTAGGTCGCTTTCCGCATCGGACCGAAAAGGATAATCCGCTGCGTGCCGTAGCTGCTAAGAGCTTCCATCAGGCTTTCAAGAGATCTATTCATGACCAAGACTCCTTCCCCTTAATACATCGGGACGCTTCGCAACGTCAAGGGAAACCGCGTTCCCTGCGCAACGACCGCCTGCTTGACAGAATCGCTTGATCCTTGCTGGGAATGCCGGCCCATAGGGAGAACGTGAGAGAGCGACCTTCTCGGGGGATTTCTGGGGAAGAGCCAGAGTAGGTGAGAGAAAATTGGCTGGGGGACCTGGATTCGAACCAGGGTAGGCAGATCCTGTTTTTCCTTGACACCCATCTCGGCCAAAGCTTACTCTCTGCCTATCTCGATGGTACATCCCAAACGCTGCTTGCTCCGAAATACTCCTTATCTAACCAAGGGATAGCGCAAGACCGTGACGGCTTTCCGAGATCCTGAATCCCACCGTCCCAATTTTCTTAACTACGTGCGCTTTGCAATCCGTACCTGCTACTACTTCAATCAAGGCGGAAGAGGAGTCCGTAGTCCCGTTGATTCGCTATGCTTCGCGGGAGGTGAGGGTTCTTATACGGAACTATATAAAACACCTGACTGGGCAGGGACGAATGGCTTTGACGCTTCAAACAGCGGGAAGTAAGCAGCTCTTGTGAAATGGGGACCAAGGTTCTTATGCCGCAGGAAGGCAACGCCATGCGACTATATCTGATCAACCCCTCCAACCCGCTTGTCAGCATCGTTAAAGTCAAGGAGAGC
This sequence comes from Deltaproteobacteria bacterium, assembly GCA_016193385.1. Next base: position 2,258 of record JACPSF010000130.1, on the reverse strand, counting down.
CGCTGGAACCGTTACCGCGTCTGGAAACCGCTCGGACTTATGGTTCTCGCGGGTTTGACCCCACCGGAGTGGGAAATCTCGATCCTAGACGAGAACCTCGGCGCGCCGGACTATCCAGCCATGCCTCGGCCGGACCTGGTGGGCATTACCGCTTTCACCGCGCAGGCGAACCGCGCCTATGATGTGGCCACTCACTTTCGGCATCTGGGTGTGCCCGTCGTCATGGGCGGCATTCACGCCACCATGTGCCTGGACGAGGTCATGGAGCGTGTGGACTCGGTCGTCACGGGGGAAGCCGAGGGCATCTGGCCGCAGGTCCTGGAGGACGCCCGGCATGGCAGCCTGAAGCGCCGGTATGACGGAGGGCTCGCCGAGATTAACGATATCCCGTTCGCCCGTCATGATTTGCTGGCTACGGGTTATGCCTTCGGAGCCATTCAGACCACGCGCGGCTGTCCATTGAACTGTAGCTTTTGCAGCGTGACGGCGTTCAACGGGGCCCACTACCGGCAGCGACCCATTCCGGATGTCGTACGGGAATTCCAGTCGGTCCGTGAGAAGCAAGTTCTGGTGGTGGACGACAACCTCATCGGCACAAGCCGTAAACACATCGCCCGCGCCAAGGAGCTGTTCCGCGCCATGGCACAGGCGAACCTGCGAAAGGAATGGGTTGCCCAAGCCACCATTAACTTCGCCGATGACGAAGAACTCCTGGCGTTGGCCGCGAAGGCCGGGTGCAGAGGCGTCTTCATCGGTTTTGAGTCCCCCACGCCGGAGGGGCTTATGGAGCTCGGCAAGAAATTCAACCTTCTGAAGGGCCGGGACTTCCGCGCCTCCGTGCGGCGTATACAGCGGCACAACATTCTCGTTGTGGGTTCCTTTATCATCGGTTTGGACATAGACAAACCGGGCATCGGCAAACGCACAGCCGACGTGGCCAGTCAGTACGGCGTGGATAACCTCAACGCTCTGTTTCTGACTCCCTTGCCCGGCACACGCCTGTGGGACCAGATGAAATCGGAGGGCCGCATCGCCCTCGATACATTCCCAGAGTACTGGAAGTATTACACGCTCACCTTCCCGGTGGCTCGGTATAAGCATTTGTCTCGGGACGGCATCATCGAAGAAATGACCTGCTGCGACCGGAACTTCTATTCCATGCCGCGCATTCTGCGCAGGGTGTGGGGCAACTTATGGCGACGCCGCAAGCCGCTGATTACCTTGGTGGGCAATCTCTCATACAGGAGCAACCTCCGGCTGAACTGCAAGGCATACGCGGACTTCAAGCGCCAACGGGGCAATAGGGACGATTGAGTAAGTGGAGTGTAAGGAAAAAGGCAGACACCTGCCCACGGCCGGTCGCCGCTTTCAGCAGTGGAGATTTGGAGCCATCTCCTGCGGACGATGCAACAGGACGCAGCCCAATCCCTCCCAAAAAGAAAAAAGGATTACCGGCAACCTACTAGTCTAGCAGATTTCTGTGAGTTGAATTGGCTGGGGGACAAGGATTCGAACCGGGGTAGGCAGATCCAGAGCGGGAAAGAGTGTCCTTGACGGCTCTCGATATTCATACGTATAATATGCGTACTCCTACAGAAAGGGAGATTTGATCATGCCCAAGGCCACGCTGAAGAAAGAAAAATGGACCCTGTCCTTTGATCCTCGCCTCAAGCGCCTCCTGATCAAAGAAGCCCAAAAGCGGGGGGTCTATCCGGTTGGCCTGTTGGAGCAGGTTGTCCGGGAATGGTTCAACCCCTATGGTCATTCGGACGTGCAGGACAGCGTGGCTTACGTACAGAAAATCCGCAAAGGCTCCCGCAGCGGGTCAGATGAGGCATTTCTTGAAGAGATCCGCGAGTGGCAAAGATCAAACTCCTGATTGACACGGATATCTTCATTGACTACCTCAACACCGGCTCCCTCCGGACGATTTTCGAAAGCAAAGATTTCGAGATCTACTATTCCGAATCATCCCGCTGACTGACCGAATCGCCAGCAGATATTCCGACCTTCGCCGAAAACATCCTTCCTTGGAAAAGGAGGACGCACTGATCGCCGCGACCGCACTGGTACGAAGGTTACCCCTCGTTACCCGAAACTGGAAGCACTATAAGGATATCGAAGGCCTGACCCTTTTTAAAGGTACGGGATAAGCGCAATGCCACGGCAAGTCGATAGTGACTCTAACTCCGCCAATATTTCCTTGGGAGCAATTGGCTGGGGGACCTGGATTCGAACCAGGGTAGGCAGATCCAGAG